>CAZVKY010000167.1:0-1515 GCA_964627915.1 uncultured Thermoplasmatales archaeon | reverse complement strand
AATCCTTCAATTTTTCGGAAATCTCAATTTTTTGATTGAGAATTTTTTGTTTTTTAGGTAGATATTCTTCTTTAGATATTACTTCTTCCAAATGAGCATCCAATAATTTGTCCAATTTATTTTCGCATTCCCTAATCTGATTTTTAAGATTTTGAGCAAAAGAAATTTGAGTTTGTTGATTGATTTCTTTCTCCTCATTTAATTCCTCAAGCATTTTATTTTTCCAGGCCGAACTCAAAGAAACTTTTTGAAGAATTTTTGAAATTTGTTTAGCCAAAGATTCTTCGCGGATGTATGGTTGGGAACAGGGGATACGTTTTTTAGTGCAATTGTAATAAGTATGTCCTTTTTGAACTTGAGAAGTTATTGAACAGCCGCATTCTTCGCATTTTAACAATCCGCGAAAAGGATAAATCTTTTGGCTTTTTTTCTTTGGCCTGGTTCTATCATTTAGAATTTTCTGAACTTTATCAAAAAGTTTCTTTGAAATCGCTGGCTCATGCGTTCCCTGATGAAGTTCGCCGTAATATTTGAAAGCTCCATAGTAAAAAGGATTAAACAAGATAGATCTAAAATTACTGACGCTATATTTATTACTATATCGGCTAACCAAGCCAGCTTTAGATATTTTATCTCTCAAATCTTTCAGAGAATAATGCCCGGTTGCGTAAAGCTCAAAGGTTTTCTTAATCAGATTAAATCTTTCTGGGTCTTTAACTATGGTATGCTTTTTTAATTCATTAAGGTATCCGCAAGGCGCGGTTCCTGGCCAAATACCTCGTCTGACTTTTTGTCGCATACCTCTTTTAACATTCTCTGAAAGATTATCAATAAAATATTTGGATTGCCCAAAAGCGATATTTAGCATGAATTTGCCCTGTGGAGTCGCTTCAAACCAGAAAGTAGGGAATTTTAGCTCAATGATTTTTCCAGTGTCTATTAGATGAATAATTTTCCCGCCATCAACCGAATTACGGGCTAGCCGGTCTGGATGCCAAGCTAAAATTCCTTGAGCTTTTCCTTTCTCTATTTGTTCTAACATCTGATTAAAAACAGGTCGTCCCGGCTCTTTGGCGGTTTGCGATTCTTTGAAAGTTTCAATAACTTTCAATCTGTCCTTTTGGGCAAATTCCAAAAGTTCAGTTTCTTGCGCTTCCAATGATAAAATCTGCTTATCGCTTTCATCAGTAGATTTTCTAATGTAGATAAAAAATTTATTCATATCGCTTTGAGCTATTTTAATTATTACTTTATTAAAAAAGATTGGCTACAAAATTAAAAATTTTGTCATCAAATTATTTTGAACTATATTTTTCAAAATTATTTGATATCGAACCCGCTTTTGCGGGATAAAAAGATTATTCTGAATCCGCGCGGAGCGTGGAAAATACTAATTGAATTTAATTCAGCCACTCGCGCCACAGGCGCGAAAAAATCCGAACATCTCTTATGGCAGGCGCGGCAGGACTCGAACCTGCAACCTTCGGTTTTGGAGACCGATGCACTAGCCAATTG
>CAZVKY010000166.1:0-1533 GCA_964627915.1 uncultured Thermoplasmatales archaeon | reverse complement strand
CTCATTTTATTAAAATCGAATCCACTTATTTCAATATTGTTAAGCACTATCGTAGCAATAATTCATTTTTTAAAAAACAAATAATTAACAATTGTTTATCGTTAATTTAAAAAATTTATAACAAAAATATTATTTAAATCAAAAATTAGCTCATATTTTCTAAAAAGCATAGAAAAACAAGAAAGCCCCTCAGGGGCAAACTGACATCATCCCTGGGCGGAGATGTCAGTCCATCAGCACACGGATGATGAAATCAAGTATGTTTTCCCTAATACCCTGGAACCATTGATTGCCCTCAAACATATCTTCACGGATGGTTATTGTTTTACCTTCAGACCACTCACTAATCAAACCAGTTTCATCTTTGACAATAACATGAACTGGATAGGTACCACTCATATGCCAGCTATACGTGGTTATCATCGTTTGTTCACTATTAACTGGTCCCAGCCAATCTGAAAAATCTCCATTACCCCAATAAAATTTGTAAGATAACAAATCATGATCCTCATCTTCTGTCGTACTAGCAAACAAGTACCTGTTGTCAATTCTTCCAAAGTTTCGTCCAAATGGTTTAGATGAAGGCAGCGGTTTAGTGCCTTTAAAGAAAAAATCTAAGGTATAAGCATCAGCTGATTGAAGAGCGGGAGTATTTTGTATCACTGTTTGATCACTATCAACTTTTGTGGCTCTCACCGTATAATTCTGTGGTGATCCTGATTCTGTTGAGGGATACAATGATAATGCATATGATCCATTCTCATCAGTTCGAAACGTTCTATATGAAAACGTACTCAGTGAATCACGGTCACAACCCGAAAGTTCAATCATTCCTTTATATCGTTTTTTCCCATTAGATGTTGATTCATAAATGCTACCATTTAGTTGGATTCCAGTTACAACAGCTATACTTTTTTGATTATTGTTTTCATTGAGTTCTTGAATTGATTGATTATAATCAATTACAGCAGTAATATTTGATGGTTTTTCATCAATATCAAAAAAATAACATCCACCCAATATTTCACCTGGATACCAATGTGTTGGATAAAGCAATGGTTTTTGTATGATATATCCAAAAGAACTCTTATTTCCATCAGCAAAAAAAGAAAGATTAGATTCGATTGGAACACTTCGGTTAATCTCACCCCCATAATTAATCACCCCATAGCGGACAAACAAGCCAACTGATGATGTATTAATCGGACCCCACCATGCTTTCAGTTCAATAAACGCAAGATCGGGAAGACCAGCATGAACAACATCAAAAGAGTTTGTGGTTTTAGCGGTATTCAACCGATCAACAAATTGATTATGAAACACATCAATCTTCTTTTCCATAAAGAAATCAAAAAACATTTGCTCTGCCTTATTCGATTCAAAAGGATAAACTAAAGCAGTAGCTGATGATGTCACCATAATAAAGAGCACCATACTAATGAAAATATTCAATGTCATCTCCGTCATATCATATATCCCTTATTATTCTATATTTTACATAATATAAATTTTTTGCCCATTTTTTATTTATGA
>CAZVKY010000165.1:0-1577 GCA_964627915.1 uncultured Thermoplasmatales archaeon | reverse complement strand
GATTTAAATGCATTTTTACCGATGAAAAAGATCCTTCTCAATCATTGTTTTTTTGTGGATTCAGTAAGGCGAGTAACGTTACTTTTGGTAAAAAATCCATCAAAATCTCCAAATCGATGAATATATTCATTCACCAATAAGGTAGAGGCTGATGGTTCAGAAAACGTTTGTTTTAATCCTTCTGATTCAGACCCAACAAGATCAATAAGAAACTTCATTCGATTCTTTTTTAAGGACTCAAACGTCTCTTCGACATGCTCCGTTTGAAATGCAAGATGATGAACACGGGTACCATAGTTATGAATAAATTTTTCTGTGGGACCAGATTCTTCACTGTTTTTATATGGTGTTACTCCTGATGTGAAAACCATCGCAAAATCATCAGCGGACAACCGAGCAACATTGGTGATAGAATTGAATAATTTAACATATACTGCAAAATCAAAATGATAATTGGTTAACTCCATAAATTCAATGATGGCATTGTCTCGGTTTTCTGCCCTGACCCGTGTAGCAGTGTGATCAAGTTGTTTAATGTTTTGTAAATATTTCTTTTCTGGTTTTTTCAAAGCAATATGGATAGCTTGTGCTTTCATTGGCCTATACGTTTTCTGATTTGAATGCCATTGAATAAAACCAAGAGAATTGCCAGTATACGCGGAGGGAACAGTCTGAATAAACGAAAAATGTTCTCCTCTTATGATGTCAGGGGTTAAAAAACAAACTCCCCGTTCTTTTTGAATTTGAACATATCGTTTAAGATTTGGTGTGGTAAACACAAATGTTTCCAATCTAGTATTGGGTAGATGTTCAGCTTTCGGATGAAGATTATATTCAAAAAAAGGATTATTCTTATTTTTCATTTTTTCTTTTCTAGATTGAATCAAAAATGAGGCGGAATCAGGATGAGTGAGCACAATCGTTTTAAAATGGTTATCCTCAAATGCTTCATGATAAGACAAACCTGTAAACCGAACGAATTCAGATGCTGCTGATATTTGAAGATGGGGTTCAGTATTGATAATCACTGCATCCAATCCCTTAACAAGACCATCTAATCCAAACTTTTTTCTTTCCTCTAAGATACGAGGGATTTCTTTTTTTAAAAAAGTGTCACTATTTTTGAAATTATACATATACTCTTTTGAGGCATGACAGCTCGGACATTTTTCCGCTTCATCTATCTGATGAACTTTCATACATTTCGCACAAATAATTTTTGCCATTATTGCCCTCGATTGATTACATTCATTTTAATTAGCGATGAATGCATATGGTTACTTTTCAATAGTTCTCATCTATAAAAAACTTCTCAATTGTTAACCGCTATCCTTATCTTTCCAAAAAGATTTTTCTTCTCTTATGAAAAAAATAATTGTTGATCATCAAAGGATTCAAATAACGGAAACTATTTCCCAATTGGTTTGTGAACAGGTATTACCTTTAAGTACATGAAACCCTATTCCCAAAAGATTTCAGCAAACTCCCCTTTTTCAACAGAGCGGGGTGGGGTAGCCAGGAGATCCCGACGGGCCCATAACCCGTAGATCAGTGGTTCGAATCCACTCCCCGCTACT
>CAZVKY010000164.1:0-1605 GCA_964627915.1 uncultured Thermoplasmatales archaeon | reverse complement strand
TGCATTCATCGCTTGGCTATAAATCACCAGAGGCATTTGAAAATGGAGGAAAAAATTAAAAAGTTAACCTAACTATTTGTGTACTTACAAGGGTTCAGTCCATTAAAGTAAAGAACCGGTATATATTTATGTGTATAAAAATTTGGATAATTGTAGGTTATTCGTATGAAAAAACATTTACATTTCTTGAAAAGCTTGTTTTTAATTTATGTCTTATTTTTAATGCATACCTCAATTTTAAAAGCAGATGAATGTTTATCCGATCTCGAAATAGTTTCACCTGAAAGTAATTCTAATGCATATAGAGCTATCATTGACGTAGATAGACATAATACAGTTCATATTGCCTGGAAAGATAAAAGCAATATTTATGGGTCGGGAGATGATTGGGATATCTTCTACAAACAAAAAGAAATTGATGGAAATTGGTCAACACTTGAAGTGATTAGTTTTAACAGTGTTGAAGAATGCAGCTGTCTGTCTATGGATAGTGATGAAGAGGGTAATATCTATGTGGCATGGAAAGAAAGAATATACGGAGTGCAAGGTATTTCTTCATCGCAAATTTTTTTTAGTGAAAGAAAAAATGAAGATACATGGTCTGATCAAGTTATGATTTCAACAGAGACAAATGGTTCTGCTAATTGCCCTTTTATGAGCGTAGATGATTTTGGATTGATTCATGTCGTTTGGACGGATAATACTAATTATAAACAAAGTGGAGAAGATTTTGATGTTTTCTATAAATTTAGATCTCTAAATGGAACATGGTCAAAAACGGAGGTGGTTACTACCAATAGTGTTTCAGATTCGAGTAGACCATTTTTAGATATTGATAGAAATGGTACTATACATCTTGTATGGGAAGAAAAATCGTCAATGGATGACGGTATTATTCATTGGAATGTTTTCTATATACAAAAACCTCTCAAGGGGTCATGGAGTGAAAAAAAATTGCTTTCTTATGATAGTGATGCTGACTCAAATCGTCCATTGGTTAAAGTTGATGATCTTGGCATCGTTCATGTCATTTGGATAGATCAAGATGATATGTTATATTCAGGATTGGATTCAGATATTTTCTATAAACAAAAAAACCATCAAGATGAATGGTCATCCCTAGAGCTGATTTCAACAGAAAGCAAAACTGCAATTTCATGGTCTAGTCTTTCGGTTGACACGGATGGAAACGCCCATATTGCTTGGGTTGATTCAACAAATCATCTAAACAGTGGTTTTGATACCGATGTTTATTACCGATTAAAGAGTAAAAATAAAACAGTCAATCCTACTGAACTTATATCTATCGAGAGCGAAAATAATTCTGCTTGGACATGGCTCGCTGTAGATCATACAGGCATAGTTCATTTTTGTTGGTGGGACAATATGGATGATTGGGTGACGTTTTATAGATATAAATATTGCATTAGTACTATTTCTGAAGGAATTGACAAAAAGGACACAAATAATAATACAACAGGATTATCATCTGTATTTATTGTCCTAATTTTAATGATGTTTATATATCATAATCGAAAAAAATGATTATCGACTTAACTTCGCCACATGGGTGAATTAGGTCAATTTTTTTTGCCCAATGGAAAG
>CAZVKY010000163.1:0-1690 GCA_964627915.1 uncultured Thermoplasmatales archaeon | reverse complement strand
CATAGTTGATTGATTACTTATCTGTTTTTTACAGGCAGGTAATAGTGTGGATACTCAAGGCCGAATAGCTTATGGAAAGTAGATTTCATGGATGGAATCATCATTGAAGATGTTGGTTCGCTAAATGACAAGAGAGGCATAGAAAAAAACGTATGATTAACTATTTTATATCATGGGCTTAAGTTGAACGTTTTTTATCGAAAAGGAAAACTCTTAAAAAAGATTTAAGTTTATTCCCTTTTCATATTCAACTCTGTTTAAAGAAATGATGGGTTTTGTAATTATACTGTCGTTGTGAGGGATATCTCAAAATGGTAAATTTTGATACATACTGGGGTTTAAACGTTAAGATTTCTGAAAAGGAGGATATTGTTAACCAACTTCGTGAAGATGAAAAACGAGGAATACTTATAAACAATACCTCACAATCATGTGGTGGGATGGGTGATGCACAACAGGGTTTTGATGAATCAAACGATGATTTTTTTAATTCAACAACATCAAATGATGACTCTCAATTAAAAACGTTTGATGTTCAAGAGGAACTGCTTTATCATTCAGTTGTTGAATTATTTCCTGATGGCATCTTTGTTCTTGATTTAACAGGAATTATTCAATCCTGTAATGCTTCTGCTGTTACACTTCTTGGTTATTCAAAAGAGGAAATCATTGGACATACATTTTCTGACATAGGTAATTTTGATGAAAAAGGAATTGCAACGTATTTGGACATGTTTGATTCGATTATTCAGGGAAACATCATTGATCCTTTTGAACTGAACCTTCAGAGAAAAGATGAAACCTTGTTTACCGCTGAAGTAAGAGCAAGATTGTTAACGCAAAACGGTAAAAAATTTGGGATACAAGTCATCGCTCGTAAGATAAGTGATACAAGGATTCAAGAGGAAAAAATTAAGGAAAGTAAAGATAGCTTTCAAAGAATATTTTCACTTATCCCGGATATGATCTCTGTACATGACAAAGAATTGAATATTATTTATAGTAATTGGAAAGGATTTGCAGATATTCCTGAGAAAAAAAGGATTCTAAACACGAAATGTTACAACACGTATCGGGGGCTGGATCATATATGCCCTGACTGTAAAGCAGGAACCGTACTGAATACCAAAGAATCTATTCAGGAGGAGTTAAAGTTACCTGAAGGCATCTGGATTGATTTGCGAGTACTACCGTTGATCGATGAAAATAACGATGTTGAATTCTTTGTAGAATGGGTCAGAGATATCACTGAAAAGAAAAAGACAGAGATTGCATTAAAAGAGAATCTGGAAAAATATCATACCCTATTTGAACATATGGCTCAAGGAGTTTTTTACCAACGAGCTGATGGAAAACTATTTGATGTAAACCCTTCAGCTCTCGATATATTTGGGTTGAAAAAAGATCAAACCCTTGGAAGAACCTCAGCTTCTGCAGAATGGAAAGTAATTAGAGAAGATGGCACTGAAATACCCCCCAATCAACATCCTTCAATGAAAGCATTAAAAACAGGTAAACCAATTTACAATGAAATCGTCGGTGTTTTTAATCCAACAAAAAATGATTATGTCTGGGTTAGCACCAATGTTATTCCCCAGTTTAAACCTGGTGAAAACAAACCATATCAAGTTTTTGTTACTCTTCATGACATTACAGAACAAAAAAAGGCCGAGGAAGCACTAAAAGAAAG
>CAZVKY010000162.1:0-1753 GCA_964627915.1 uncultured Thermoplasmatales archaeon | reverse complement strand
GGCGAAGGATTGCTAATCCTTTGGTCTTACGACCACGGGAGTTCAAATCTCCCTCCTCGCGTAAAAATCGTTTTTCAAAAGGGGTAAAATGATATTTTGATTAAAAGTGGTTCGCCCTCGAATTTGCTAACAAATTAAAAACTTACTCAATAATCGGTGGGATGAGCTTTTGTTTTCTGTGAAATCAATTAGGATAACCGATTCATCTGAGATCTTCCAATGAAGATATCCTTCACATATTCCAGGAAACTGATATCTTGCTTTCGGCAGGTATCCATGATCGTCATCATGTTCACCCAAGCAATGTGTTCCTCCTCACTTCGTGTTCCGTAACTGAACTTTTTTTTAATCACCAGTTCGCATAATGCGATCTCCGCTGGATTATTATGTAACGGAGTCCGTGTATCCTCAAAGACTAAAAGCAATTTCTTTTTTTTTCTTCCGAGTTAACGCAATACGATTATTTAATGTGTTAAAACCTGTTGAAAAGAAAAGTATTCTTACTAAAGACAAAAAGTATTTCCTAAAGCTTCTCCCTTTTCTTTCCTCTGAAGAACCTTTTTATAAATGGAAAGCTATCTTTTAGGGTGTATTCTTAAAATTTGATAAAATATGAGCGAATGTTCATGGATAAAAGATTAAAAATTGCTGCTTTTGAAACATTTTATGGTGGTTCTCATCGAGTTTTTATTGATGGTTTGATACAACACTCTCGCCATAAGATTAGCCTATTTACGCTGCCGGATCAACGCTGGCGCTGCCGGATGAAAGAAAGTGCTTCAGAATTTATTCAGAATGTAGATAATATTAAAGAATTTGACCTAATCTTTGTCACCAGTCTCTGCAATGTAGCTGAGATGAAGGCTCTTGTAGGCCCAACCTGCCCACCTGTTGTGTTGTATGTTCATGAAAATCAGCATACGTACCCCCGAAGTACTCATCAGAAAAGGGATTTTCAGGTTGAGTGGATCGATTTCATGAACACGGTCACAGCTGATCTTGTGATATATAATTCTGACTTCCATCGCAATAGCTATCACCGGGCACTCAGGACGTTTATCCAAAAAATACCCCGCACAAAACTGACATCTGAATATTGGATAAAACGTGCACAGGAACGATCTGTCACCCTTTACCCGGGGACAGATACACCTAAAAACTTTTCTAAACACGTTTCTGTAAACAATGTGCCACGGATACTTTGGAACCATCGCTGGGAATATGATAAACAGCCAACCCTTTTTTTAAAGACGCTTATTCAATGCATGGATGCTGGATATGATTTTGAAGTGATCTTGTTAGGTGAATCACCTTCTGCTTCATCGAAGAAATACAAAATTCTTATCAATCAACTATCTGAACGCATTGTTCATTACGGATATGTTGAGTCCCGAAATGATTATTTTTCCCTCCTTGCATCAGGGGATATCGTTGTTAGTACAGCTATTCAGGAAAATTTTGGACTTTCAATCGTTGAGGCAGTTCAATGCGGTTGTTTCCCTCTACTTCCAAATCGTCTTTCCTATCCTGAGCTTATTCCAAAAGAGTATCACGCCAGTGTGTTGTATAATACTGATGATGAACTTTTTAGTCGTTTGGCAATTATACTTGAAAAAAAGGTCTTTTTGCAAAAGGCTTTATGTCACAAGTTTATGGTTCACCGTTGGGAAAATCGAATTGATGATTATGATAATCTTTTTAATACCTTATTGTTGACAAAATAATTTCTTTAAGTGATGCTTTTCAACAATTT
>CAZVKY010000161.1:0-1805 GCA_964627915.1 uncultured Thermoplasmatales archaeon | reverse complement strand
CCAACCATTGGTAATTTAAATCTGAATAATCCTTCATCATTTCGATTATCTGGGGAAGGTCTCTTTTTTTCTTTAGTTCAATTTTTATTTGCTCTTCTGTAATTTCGATATTACCATTATTGACAATGAATTTTTCATAAATCCTTTCGTCAGAAAACTCCGAATATCTTTCCAGATCGAGGGCAAATAATCGGTATAGGTTATGCGCGAGGATGGTCATTGTCAGGTCAAAGTCCACCTTTATGACCATTGAAGAAGAAACCCGGTTCAAATGAAAGAATTCAATTTGCTCGGAGATGCCCTTTTCGACGATCCATCGTCTGCAGTATTTCCTCACCACTTTGTCGGTACTTATATCAAAATCATTGGTTATGACCAAAGCTGGTTTTATTTTACCATGTCCGGTAATGGTAATTTGCCTGATTTTCCTGGGGTCTCCTGTTTTAACATCATTATACCCCCTTAATGTTATGTGCTCATCGCGAACCTTCAGTGTGCGCTTCTTCAATCCGCTTGCTTCCACCCTGAGGCTCTTGTAGGTATTGTTCTTATGAATCTGTTCAAGAATGTTTTTTCCCCTTCTGCGTATGGTAATAAATTTAACTGCTTCATCATCCAATCGGGATAAGTTTTCATAGTTTGTAAACTTGCTGTCAAATACCAGATAATTAATACTTTGCTTACCTTCAGGTGCCTGCTTGTAAAAGTCCAGATATTCCAAAACGACAGCCGATTGATTTTTGTGCATAATATCACAGTTCCCATAATCTATGATACCGGTATCGGGGTCTTGGGCAAGAATAGCCAGCATGCTGGAGAGTGCTTTGTTTCTTTTCCCGCTCCAGTTATTCTCCAAATGGCTATCGTCCCCCCAGTAAGGTATTGTAGTAAAATCCAGGTTGCAGGTATCGGACAATAAACCATGATCAAGCCACACGTTATGCAAGTTTTTCAAAAAACCCATGTTTATATCTTTTGTTACCCTGCTTGAATAAGAGCTTAACCATGCTGATTTGGGCAACACGTTAAGGCCTGCAAATAAACCCAGCCCTCTATCCATGCACCACATATCATCGTCGCTGTAACGTTTTACATTGGAGAGTTTTATGGCTACAAAGGAAAGAATGGAAGATAATTTGTCAATACTTTTGGTACTCGGATAGGACGAATCAGTTATGACTTTATCTATACCATATTTTTTAATAAATGGGAAAAAGGCGAAAATGCCTGTTGAAGCAGAATGAAATTTTTCATTTCTAAAATCCAACATCCCGGCTATAGGCGCTTTTATTTTGGGAAGCAACAGTTTTTTCTTTTCCTGCCTGCCCCGCCTGGGCAAACGGGCAAAACCTTCACTGTTTAATAGCTTATAGACATAACCATAAGAAACATTGTACCCTTTTGAATTTACTATCCCTACAATATCTTCGGTCGAGAAATTGTGCTTGCGAAGGCCGATTATCATATCTTCCAAACCCTCTTGTTTGTTTTCTTTCCTGCCCAGGACTACCTCTTTAAAAAAAAGATCTTCCATAGGATTTTGCTTTAAATGACGGCGAAAATCTCTTGTTAAAGAATAAAACGATGATAAAGAGTAACCATAAGTGTTGGCAACTTCTTCGGCGGGACGCTTCTCAAAGAAAAAAGCACGCAAGGCATCATACCTTTTTTTGTTAACGGTACCGGGACTGGAAAAATAAAAATAAGGTTCCATATATTAGGGTTATTTAAATACATGATAAAAATATATAAAATATTTAAATCATGCAAGAAAAACACAATATTTTTCACAAAGTCAATAAAAA
>CAZVKY010000160.1:0-1829 GCA_964627915.1 uncultured Thermoplasmatales archaeon | reverse complement strand
CATTTTTTTTTAAAATTGCAAGTGCTATAGGTCATTAAAATAAAAAGAGAAAAAATGGCTTATTTTCGGATAAGCCCAAGTGATTCAAGTTCATCAGAAAGTTTTTGCACAGCAATAGAGACATCCTCAGTTTTTCGTGCACCAGTACAAACGATTTTTCCTGAACCAAATAGGAGCATAGCTACTTTTGGTTCTGAAATCCGGTAGACAAGACCAGGGAATTGTTCTGGTTCATATTCCACGTTTTCCAGTCCAAGACCCATTGCTACTTCATTGAGGTTCAACTCTGTTTCAAGATCTGAGATAGCAACAATGTTTTGAATAACAATTTTTAAATCATCATTATCATAGACTTCGATTCCGAGTTTTCTTAGTTTATCAGCGATGATGTTCACTGTTTTTCTGACGTTTTCCACATTTTTTGCACCGGTACAATTTGCTTTTCCACTTCTGAATAGTAGCGTTGCGGTTTTCGGTTCACTCAGCCGATATACTAGCCCTGGGAATTGTTCCGGTTCGTATTCAGCTTCTTCCAATGATTGCGCAATAGCATCTAAATCAAGTTTTTCTGCAAATGAGGTAGATGCAACAATATTTTCTACGATTACTTCTGGCATTTTTTTCCTCCAAATTCCTTTTTTTATATGACTCCTGTTGAAGAGAGCGTATCCTTTAGTGTTTCAAATATGGTTGATAGTTGAGATGGATTTTTTCTTCCGGTGAATACCATTTTTCCCGAGGTGAAGAAAAGGATTGATACCTGTTCATCATACTGATAGGTAAGCCATGGTGTTTCCTCGGAATGTAGGATTATTTTTTCCTGTGGTAATTCCTTAGCAATCAGCTCAAGTGAAAATGGTTGATCAAATGAAGCTGTTGCGATGAGTGAATCAATCTGGATGAAGGGTCTTTCAACGGAAACATCATGGTTTTGTAATTCATCCACCACAAAATTGATGCATTCTTCAGCATCAACAAGTGTTTTTGTCCCCGTGCAGCTTATTTTTCCATTTGCTGCTAAAAGAACAGCACTATGAGATTCATCAAAACGATACACCATTGTTGGGTTTTCACTCGGGTCAAATGAAGCAGCAGGGAGCATGCAAGAAATCTCATCTAAATTGAATCGTTGATGAAGATCAGCGGTTGCAACAATGTTTTCGATAACAAGATCTGCCATTTAACTACCAGCCTTCCCTCCTGAGAGTATATAAAGGGTTTTTAAAAGGTTTTTGGTATCGTTTATATTCTTTCCATTCATTGTTCCACCTTCATAGCACGTTGCAACAGATAAGATAGAGTGATATAGTGTTGATAAACAATTGTACCAGATTCTAATTTCATTGTTCTGAAAACTTGGTATTGAGAAGGAAGAGTATGAATCATTTACTCAACCTCCTCAAGTTCAATTCCATTACATATGTGACAGTGTAGATATCCATCATCTTTTTCAATTGGATTAACAAAAACAGGATTATCAATCGTGGAACAACGGATACAAAGATATCTCATTTATTACTCCCCTTTCTTTAATTTGGAAAATTTCTTCTTTTGTTTTTCTCTCCACTTCTTGTTCCACTGTCGATATTTATCCTTGTTTTTTTGGTAGTAATCTCTCCAATACTGACGTTGTTTTTCCTTTTTTTCTTCTTCAGTGAGTTTTTTCTTTTGCTGTTTTTTGTTGGTTTCTTTCTTTTTTGTCATTACTGACGACCTCAGTAATAGGAGAGGGACCACTTAACATTTAAAAAGTGTGTTAAATAGTAACATGATATATTATAAAAATGTAATTTTTTGCCTACGTTTTTCGCAGGTGAATATGTATGTTG
>CAZVKY010000159.1:0-1830 GCA_964627915.1 uncultured Thermoplasmatales archaeon | reverse complement strand
TCGATGGAGCACTACGGGCATCAACGATTTCAATAAGCCGAGGTAGACCCAGTGTTACATTGATCTCAGCGACACCAGCATAATGAAACGTACGCATCGTGTTATGAGTGATCACACCATCAAATGTGGTAAACGTCTCCAAACCATCAACAGAAAGATCATACACATACTCATTATCAGTATCAACATAAGATATCTCTCTGATCTCATCCCAGACAACATCACCATTCATCATTCTTTTCAACACCTGGAGTTGATCATCGATATCAATCTTTTTTTCTTTAGCTATCATTTCAAATTTCTGAATATACCGTGCAAGAGTTTTTCTTCCAATCCGTTGCCTTTTCGTAAAATTATTAACTAATCGTTTCGGAAACCCAATTTGTTCAGCGATATCAAATAAAAGAGATCCAAACCCAGGGATCATATCAATGATATCATAGGATGAGTGATCAACAGCAGAAAAACGTTTCAATTCCTTAAGTTTTTCTCTTTTCTTTTTATTATCCAATCCAATTTCTTCTAAAAACAATGGTGCAAACCGATATGAAATCCGTAACAAATATTCATTACCCCTCCGATGTTTACTACTAAAAATACCAACTCTATTCAACAGAAGAGCAATACCATCAATAAGATCCTTAGAAGAAGATGAAGCACGAATACTTTTTCTTTCCACGCTCACATTCCCATCACCATCAAAATAACCCTTTAACAATCCACACACAAACTCCTGTTTAGCACTAAATGCAAAATCAGGGATTTTTTTCTTACTAGCACCAGTCCCACATGATTTTTTCATAAAGGATGATAAAAGAGAAGAATTAATATGAATGTCATGACCTGATGCAAACCCTCGATTATTATCATACTCATTAAAAGTAAGATTATACTTTTGAGCAAAACATCGCACATTTTCAAGAAAAACCTCATCAACATTTGAAATTGAAGTATAATATTTCGTTGCATTTCCTTCGGCAAGATAAGCACCAGTAAACCAGCCCATAACCTCATCTAACTCCATGTTTTTCGGAAGCGGTCTTTTCGAAGGATACGGATAAATAAAATCATTTTTTTCAAATGCATAATTCATATCATCAATATGCAAATACGATCCCAGATCCAATGAACCAACACAGTTTTCCTCTAAACGTTTTATCACTGGGATACGAGACCCAATGGTAAGATCCTTCCCGGAGATAGGAACGATTTTATTATCCGCCCGAATCACAAAAGAATGAGCATCAGTAGCCCGAATAACTCTTCCAGATCTGGTCCTCAATTTCAAAATCTTTCCATGATTCTGATGCCTACTACAAGAAAGAATCCTTTTCCATTCTACTTTTTCCTGTTGATTTAAACTAGGAACAAAAACCTCCTCATTTTCTGGGAGATCACAGACCTCTGCATTCTGAATAGAACTAACTGGATATTCATTTATTCTTTGATCAACAAATTTTCCAATTTCACAGATGCGAATTTTATCATCCTGTTTCACAATTATTTTTTCATCATATGGTAAAGACATCTGCGTACCAGGTTCACCAATACTTTGGGCACCAATAATACCACAGGCTTCAGAAGGATCAATACGGTTCTGCTGAAAATCCTCATAGACCTGATTAACCACGGCAGCTATCTTGTTTTTAGGGACTTTTTGTTTCTTTATTTTTTCAGATAGCTCATCAATGATTTTAAGGGGTAAGTTGCGATCTTTTAATAATGAATAAATCTTTTTTTCAAGAGGAGAAAGTTTCTTCACTGGTTTTTTAACAGTTTTCTTAGTTGTTTTCTTATCAGCAGTCTTTGCTTTCTTTGTTTCTTTCTTCT
>CAZVKY010000158.1:0-1847 GCA_964627915.1 uncultured Thermoplasmatales archaeon | reverse complement strand
TCGTCACCACTTCATCTGGCGACCATGACATCATCATTAATATCCTTGCCAAAAATGGAAAACATCTCTGGCGATTCATCAATGAACACATCAAACCAATTGATGGTGTCGAAAAAAAGATTCATGTTTCAACCTACCTGGATATTTATAAGCGAACAAATATGATAAACCTCAACGATGAAGATGAAACAACTACTCATCAGGATTTTGAATAAAACCCTGATCCATCATCATGTTGGTTTGATCTCTTGCTCTTTTGATAACACTCATGGCATGATCATACAGAGCCTGCTTAGAAGGTTTTTTCCGAGCAATCCCCTGCTCAATCGCTTTTAATCCCACAGCTACAGCCTCTCTAGGAAACACTTCCCAGGAATCCATTGTTGGCACAATACGATCCTTTGTTAACCCTTCATCCTCAGCAGTTTTTGCTAATTCAGTTGCCGCAGCAATACACATCTCATCGGTAATCGTTTCAGCCTGAACATCCAATGTTCCCCTGAAAATACCTGGAAAACCAAGAGAGTTATTGATTTGATTTGGAAAATCAGACCTCCCGGTTGCAAAAATAGCAACACCCGCTTCTTCAGCCTCCCAAGGCCAAATCTCCGGAACTGGATTAGCGGTGGCAAACACAACCGGCTCATCAGCCATAGTCTGCACCCATTCTTTTTTAATCGTTCCAGGACCAGGTTTACTTGCTGCAATACAAATATCAGCACCATCAAAAGCATCAGCAACAGAACCTGTTCGATCCTCACCATTTGAATGAACCGCCATTTCCCATTTCACCGGATTATAATCCTTATTTTTCTCAAGATCCGATCGAGATGAATGAAGAATCCCTTTGCTATCCGTCATTATCATCTGTTTCTGATTCACCCCAGCAGCAATCAACACCCGAGATATCGCAATATTAGCTGCTCCCGCTCCAACCATACAGAACCGAGCCTCAGAAAGCGATTTTCCCACCAGTTTCAAGGCATTCATAGCCCCAGCAGTCACAATAGTTGCTGTCCCCTGCTGATCATCATGCCACACTGGAATATCCATTTCTTTGCGTAATCGATCCAAAATCTCAAAACACTTCGGCTTTGCGATATCCTCAAGATTAATACCACCATAGCTTGGTTTCAACCATTTCACTGCTTGAATAATATCCTCAGTATCCTTGGTATCTAAACAAATTGGATGAGCATCCACTCCACCAAGATATTTAAACAACAATGATTTTCCCTCCATCACTGGAAGACCTGCCTCAGGACCAATATCGCCTAATCCAAGCACCCGGGTTCCATCACTGACTACTGCTATAGTATTCCATTTATTCGTATAATCATACACCTTTAATGGATCCTTATGAATCGCTTTACAAGGTTCAGCAACCCCGGGCGTATACCAAATTCCGAAATCATCAAAACTCTTCACCCGACACTTCGGCATAACCTCGATTTTACCCTTGTAAAACGGATGAAGTCTCATCGCATCTTTCCCTGGTTTTTCAGCTTTTTTCAATAACTCATCCTTAGATTTATTGGCCATAACAAACCCCACAATGACTTGCCTTTGAGTATATCTATTTCCCTATTTATCATTACGGGGCAAAATCATTAAAAACTACTGATTCTTTGATTCCACTGGTGAACCAACATTATGATTATCGCTCAAGTCAGTATCTCCCCTATTGGAGTAGGAATCAATCTAAGTCCCTACATCAAAAAAATAGTAAAAATCCTCAAAGATGAACCAGTTAATTGTTACACCAATGCCATGGCAACGGTGATTGAAGCGAAAACCATTGATCAACTCTTCGCCGCAATAAAAAAAGCTCATGAAGCAATGATCAA
>CAZVKY010000157.1:0-1853 GCA_964627915.1 uncultured Thermoplasmatales archaeon | reverse complement strand
CAGACAACATCAAATCATTAAAAGGAATAAAACATGGGGAACTTGTTATCACCACAAGTTCCTATTAAAAAATAGGTTTATTGGATTGCTTCGTTTAAATCCTTAACAAACGATTTTACATCAGTACCATGAACCGCAGCGATATCTTTCAATGATTCAAATGATGCCGCAATACAACCGATGCAACCCATGTTATATTTTGCAAACACACTAACGGTTTCAGGGTATTTATCGATAACTTCACGAATATTCATGTCTTCAGTAATTTTTGTTTCTGCCATAATACATCACAATATCCTCGTATTAACAATTGTGATACTATAAAAAGATATATTTAATACTTCTGATGATACAATAAAAATAGTTGCATACGCAACCTTTATATAGGGCACTATAATGAAATGTAGTTGCTACCGCAACTAAAAGGGGATTTTATAGTCTCATGAATCATTCAAAATCAATTGGAAGATACATCTCATGCATCTACCGACATTTCCATAAATACCTGCATGATCAACTCCAAACCTATGATCTTGGAAGTGGACAATTCCATTTCCTGATGATGCTCTACCGACAAGATGCGGTAAACCAAGAAACACTCGCCGAAACATTACAAATTGACAAAGCAACCAGCGCACGCGCAATCAAAAAACTAGAAGAAAAAGGCTACGTCACAAGAATACGAGATGAACAAGACCGAAGAAACTACAACATCCTTCTCACAGAAAAAGCAAAAACACTCAAACCAAAAATAAAATCCATCCTTCAAAACTGGACAAAAATCCTTCTCACGGATCTAACCACAGAAGAACAACAACAACTCTACATTCTTCTTGAAAAAATATCACAAAATGCAACAAAACACCATCAACAGAGGTAAACCATGACAGACACCACCAACCCAACCTTTAAAAACCAAACAGAAGGAGTCAAAACACTACTCGGTGAACCCAAAAAAGCAGTCATCAAACTCGCCGTACCCATGATTCTAGCAATGCTTATCCAAACCATCTACAATCTCGCTGATGCACTCTGGGTATCAGGACTTGGGGCAAATGCACTCGCCGCTGTAGGATTCGTCTTTCCCTTTTTCATGATGATCATGGCTCTTGGAACTGGAATTGGTCTTGGATCAGGCTCAGCAATCTCTAGAAAAATCGGCGCACAGGACAAAACAGGAGCAGACAACGTCGCTGCTCACTCCATGATACTCCTCCTCATCATATACATCGTTTTTTCCATCCCCACCTTTCTCTTCGCTGAACCCCTCTTTAAAGCACTCGGCACTGGTGAAGTGCTCAACTTAACCGTATCATATGCACAAGTCATCTTCATTGGATCATTTTTTATCTTCTTCAGTAACATCGCCAATGCAATACTACGAGGAGAAGGAGATGCAAAACGAGCAATGTATGCTCTTGCATTCGGATCCGCACTTAATATCATACTAGACCCTATTTTTATTTACACTCTCGACATGGGTGTCGCTGGAGCAGCATGGGCAACCATTCTTTCATTTATCTTCACATCAATTCTTCTCTCAAACTGGTTATTTTTTAAAAAAAACACTTTTGTCAATTTTTCATTCAAAAAATTCCATTTCAAAAAACCTATCATCAAAGATATTTTTGGTGTGGGAGTACCCGCATCATTCTCACAACTCTCCATGTCTTTTTCCATGCTCATCATCAATTTTCTCATCGTTTTTATCACCAGTGGAAACACTGATGGCGTCGCTATCTATTCCACAGGATGGCGAGTTGCAATGATCGCGGTTCTACCAGTCATGGGCATTGCTACCGCAGTTATTTCT
The DNA here is from genome assembly GCA_964627915.1 of uncultured Thermoplasmatales archaeon. Classification (GTDB taxonomy): domain Archaea; phylum Thermoplasmatota; class E2; order DHVEG-1; family DHVEG-1; genus EX4572-165. Next base: position 40 of record CAZVKY010000157.1, on the reverse strand, counting down.
GTAAGTGGAGCAGCATATGGTGCAAAAGCATACAAAAAAG
>CAZVKY010000156.1:0-1858 GCA_964627915.1 uncultured Thermoplasmatales archaeon | reverse complement strand
CCCTATAATTCATATTGAGGTCTGTGGTGGAAAAAATGGCTGCTGAGAGGATGATTACCTGACACCCTTTGCAAAAAAAAGAGGGGAAAGCTGACAAGTTTTGCATGGTTTGCTCGGAAGGTAGGCTGTGGTGGTAGCAATTGATATGGATGGGGTTATGTTACGTTAGGTGAACTGAGTGTTTTTCTTCTGTTGGATGGTGCAGGGTTTGCAAGCGTTGAACTGACGAATTTTGCACGCAATGGATGGCTGCTGGCTGACACTCTTTGCACGTGATTGGCTTATGGATGGTAAAATTAACATCACCTGAAAGGACAAACATCATTCAAACACATTATTCTTATGCCATTTTAGCGCGATAGGAGATGGATGGTTATGTTTGTTTTCAGGGAGTTGTATTTCTTGGTTATGAAATGAACTGACCAGTTTTTTTGGGAATTCATAATCGATCTTTTTTGAAACTCGGATGGTATACTCTGAGTTAACAGTAATAAGACCATGATCAAATAACCAATGATGCAATTTACAGAGTGATAAACCATTTCGCACATCGTCATTGTGGAATTGTGAGAATGGGAGAATATGAGCTGCATCAATTACTGATATTCCTAAAGAGTTCTCAAGTTTCATGTGACATATGGCACAGGTTTCTTCATAGGCATCAAGAACGATTCTACGAAACGCGGGATTTCGAGAAAATGTTAATCCAGGATATTCAATGAGTGGTATTTCCCGGAATTCGTTATTAACGAGTTTCTGCAGTTGTTCTTGATACTCAAAGCTATCATCGATTTCTTTGATCTTTTTGGTGAGATTCTTGATTTCCTCAGCAGAAAAATAACCTGCATTGAGCAGTATATTGATCAGTTCTTTTCGTGTTTGATCTTGTTCAAAGAAAGGTATGGCTGATCTGTCGATATATGCTCTTTTGATCCGTTCGTTGATCTGTTTGACTGATTTTGGTTGACCTCTACTTACTTGTTCATTGTATTCAATATGCCAGAATCCTTCGCTTTCCATATGATAAAAAGGTAGATAGATCGGTCCAGGATGCAGATATTCTAGGCAACTCCACAGTTCACTCCAGGTTTCTCTAAGATACAAATCAATAGTAATGTTTTCCAAGTCAACTCTATTGTTTTCGCTAAGTAAAAGAATGGATAACAAAAGAATTGGTTTATGTGGAGCAAGCCCACATGTGTAATAGTTCTTGTTCTTATCAACATGAAGATCAGTAAAAATCGATTTGATCTGATCAAGTGTTAAAGACATTATGATTTGAAAACATTTGAAAGTTTATAGGTGTTTTTATGTTTTTCAGAAATAGTTAATATCACTAATAAAATTTATTTTATATTTATATATTAGATAATACTTTCGATTGACATCGCGATCATTATATACTATAAGGGTTATTCAGATGCGAGATGAAAAGAGTTTTACTTATTGAACCTAATTATGTTAAAAGTAAGAATAAAAATGGTGAACAATTCCCACCCATTGGTTTAATGAAGATCAGCTCATATCATAAAAAAAGAGGCGACAAAGTTAAATTTTTTAAAGGTACAAATAGTGAATTTAATAAATTATTTTCTGATAAATATAGATTTGGAAAAATATATATTCAAACAGATTTCACATTTCATTTTAAAAAAACAAAGGAGGCAATACAATTAGCAAAAAAACATGCCCAACAAAAGAACATCTATTTGGGTGGAGTTGGAGCAACTCTTTTAAAGGAGGAATATGAAAAGTTAGGTGTAAATGTTTTTTCTGGATTATTATTCTCTTCAAACTTAATTGCTCTAAAGTCCCAATTCTTTGGTAATAGGCATTTCTAACAACTCAATAACCTTTT
>CAZVKY010000155.1:0-1900 GCA_964627915.1 uncultured Thermoplasmatales archaeon | reverse complement strand
TTTCAACAGGAAAGGACTGATCTCAACCTCGACGCGAGCACATTTTAATTGGTAAAAAAGAAACATAACCAAGGCGGTCATGGTACTATTCGATCACACTGTTTTGGCGGTTCTGATGAGAAATTATTTTTTGGTGAATGTTTTTTCCCGTTTATCCATTGTGTTACGTTTTTTTTGGTTGAAAGAACACGGTGTTTGCATTTCGTTCAAGGATCCCAGCAATGAAAAAGAGTATACCAGAAAGAAGAAAGAGCAGAGCACCAAGTCCCATTCCCCATTGTAGTTGTATGGTTCCATCTATATCCTGTAGAGAAATCTGTTGTTGACCGCCAAAGGGGGAACCAGAGATATTGCTGATGATCTGAGAGACGTTAATTTCGGCTTCACCAGTATTTGCCATTGATTCAAAGGGGATGAAACCAAGCATCATGATCACCAGGATAATAAGAATGATGGGAATTAACAAACGTATTCCTCGGTAAAGATAACTTGTCCCTAGTTTTTTTGTTGAAGATATCCCAATGGAATTAAGAATAAGAAAAACGAGTCCGATACCAATGATTACTGAAAAAGGGATAGCTACTGTTCCAAGAGGTATCGGTCCGGTCATTCCAGGAATCTGAATCTGGATGCCATTGAGACCATCAATGCGAAGCATTTCTTGCATGCCATTGGTTTCGTATCCGCTCACTCCGATATCAGTGGAGACCAGATACCATGGTTGAAATAATGCGATTACTGCAATAATCAATGCTAGGATACAAAGGATATTTCCCATGCTTTTGGTGTTTCCACCATCAATATAAAGAATTGAAAGAATTCGAGGTCCGAGACTGGTTGTTTTCTGTCTTTTATAGATACGGTAGAGGGTAAGTGAAATGATGATAAGTGAGATGAAAAGGAAAATGCTGACAAAATGATAGAGCACAAATTCCAGGATAAGAATAGTGTTATCAACTGGAGTGAGACTTGATCCCCAGGTTACAGCATTCCACATTTCTCCGTTTTCTCGATATTTTGGTCCCTGTGGTCCGATTTGTCCAAGCAGTGATGCACTGGCGTATTCTTCTTCTGTTGTTCCTGACCAGCCCCATCTTCCACCATATTCAAGCCAGGATTGCGTTTCTAAAAGCTCAAGATCATATGCTGAAAAACTAAGGATTCTTCCATTTGCACCGACTATATCATTTGCGATACCAAGTACACCAGAGTAGGATCTGAAATAATTCGCATGACTGCCTCTGGCCACATAGACCTTGATATGATTTCCTTGTTTTTCAACTTGGTCCCAGGTTGCTTTTTGTCCACTGTGATGTTGACTGTACATGACCTGAGAGGGTTTACCATTTGAGAGAATGATTTGTACCATTTCCCAATCTCCTTCATGTTGATTGAGCGATCCGGGGTTAAATGCATAGAACATCCAGTATTGAATGATGGTCGTTGAACCTGATTCGATGAGATGAGCATATACCGTGAACTCAAGTTGTTTGTTTTGGTAATCAGTGATGATCCCATTGTCTGTTATGCTCCCTTGTTGATTATCAAGATAAACACCATCCATAGTGTAGGTAGATAGTGATGATAATGTTGGTGATTGATCAAGTGGTGTACTAATCCCGATTTGATACAGATAGGAACTGCTGACATGATAATCAACTGCTACAGGGTAACAGCGTTCATCTGCTTCAAAATAGAAAACAGGAGCATATTGCTCTGTAAGTGTTGATTGAGCATGTACATGACCAGTGAAAAAAGTGTTGCAGGTTAACAAAAAAACGATGATTCCAATACACAGAGTTATTTTTTTCATTGCATCCTCAGCCTAGGATACAATTTCATTATAATAAATTATTCTATAAAATCAAATACTAATGAAGCACAGTTATTGTTTGATAGT
>CAZVKY010000154.1:0-1954 GCA_964627915.1 uncultured Thermoplasmatales archaeon | reverse complement strand
GGTAGCCGAAGCAGTAGATCCTAAAAATATAAAAACTAAAAAACCTGAGAGTATCGTCTTATATATCTGTTTCATCATTAGCCATCCTGATTTATATTATTTTATTTCTATTTTATGTTTTCGCTCTATTTATTGTCAACATCTTATATTAGTTTAGCGTCGTTGGAAGTCCACTTGCTTTCCAATCAGTGATGCCACCAAGCATATTATACACGGTTCCCTGAAATCCATTATCAACTAAAATCTGAGCAGAAATCGCAGTTCGTCTCCCCGTTCGGCAATAAAGAATTATTTCTTTATCCTCATAGTAATCCATAAATAACTGTAAAAAAATCCCTTGGTTTTTAATAGGGCCATATCCACCACTTTCGATCTCATAAGGAAACCATCGAGGCCAGTCTTCTTGATTTGGAGTAACAATTCGCTCATTGAGATATTCCTCAGGGCGTCTAACATCAACTGGTATCTGCCGACCATCACTTGAATCACTCATCATGCCCCATGCCTGCTGAGGAGAAATATCAATATATCCATCAAATGATTGACTGACTAATTGTAGCGTATCTTCACGTTGGTTTACGTCTGCATTTGAAAATGAAACCAAACTGCTTGACAGCAAGAGTCCACCTAAGATAAAAAACATCATTTTTTTCATGATTTGTCCTCTAACCTAGTTATTAACAATCGTTAATATAAATAATTTTCTCCTTTCTCCCTAATTATCTCCTCTCCATCTAGAAACTATAGAATTAATTGAACGAAATAAAAAAGAACAATAGAACCAGCTCACATCAACCATTCAACGATAAAACTCTCTTGATCAAAATTAATCCTAAAGGATATAACACGTGAAAGAAAATGAGAGAATGAAGAAAAGAAAAAAATATTTTTTGGCATCCTTACCGGTAACGTATCAGACCAAACACTTTCCTCACCATCTGCATCTCTAGCTTTTACTTTAACCTGAAAGGAACCAGCTTTTTCCCAACTATGTGAGACATTACAGAATTGCCCAGATTCAAAAGGTCCAATCCAATCACTGGTGGAGCCATCGCCCCAATCCCATAAATACCACAACAAATCATCATCAGGATCTGTGGCCATCGTTGAAAAAGAATGAGAAATACGAGTTCGCCCAAATTTTGTTCCTGTTGGCCGAAGCGGTTTGTTTGGAGGATCATTGTCCATACTTACCACAATAACCCGTAAAAAATCAGAAAAAAAACTTTCTGCGCTTTTATCATCTTTAGCCTTCACCTGAACATAAAATGTCCCAGAAGTTTGCCATATATGTGATACATTTATCTTCTCACCGGAAGCATACAAATCGGTCCACTCATCTACGACATCATCACCATCCCAATCCCAACCATAGCTTATCTCATCACCCTCAGGATCAGTTGCATTTGTGCTATACCAGTATTCTTGATTGGTCAAACCAACAGTGATACCACTAGGAATAGATGGATTATTGGGTGGATCATTACTAATGGTTACTTTTAATTTTGAAGAAAAATTGCTTATTGAGCCAAATTGATCTTTAGCCTTCACTTGGATAAAATAAGTACCTGAATGTTTCCAAAAATGAGATCGATTGACTATCTCACCAGAACCGTATAAACCGGTCCACTCATCTACGACATTATCACCATCCCAATCCCAACCATAGCTTATCTCATCACCCTCGGGATCAGTTGTCATGGTGGTGTACATATATTCATTCCAAGAGTACCCTTCAACGTTGCCAACAGGTGTCTCAGGGATACGAGGCGATTGAGAACGATGAAAACCATATGTTTTAAAACACCAATCCTTGATAACAAAACCCTCTGTCACCCATTCCTCCCCATTAAACAACCACGCCTCACCCTCTGGATAACTATCAAGATTCTGATTATAATAACCCCACCATACAAAGGTCATACCAAACCCATTTGGTTGGAAAATAATATAA
>CAZVKY010000153.1:0-2013 GCA_964627915.1 uncultured Thermoplasmatales archaeon | reverse complement strand
ACCATAATATGGGGTATAGCAACTATAAGTCTTAAAGGTTTGGTTTGTGACTATAGCTTCGGTGAATGTTTCAATGATTCAGCAATAGCTTTCAACATGATCACCGTAAACGTAATAGGATGATTACCCTCCAACTCTTTTCGCCGCTTACAATAATATGCATAAAACTCAGTGATATCTGGTTCGTATAGATAAGTCGCATGTGGAGTTTGACCCCATGCATTACTAGTAGCATGAGCAGTAACTCTGCGGCCGATATCAAAGATATCGCTTTTCAGAATGGTGAGTTTTTTTCCGACTAAGCTCATAAATGTCCCCTAATAAAAGATTCTATCCACTCAATATATTAATACATATTGGTCAGAATGCTAAGAAAATAATCATATGATTCACAAAAAAAATTAATTAAAACCCATCTTTTTAAACACATAAACAATATAAAGCAAACAGCGATGTCATATTGGGGGAAAAAAATGATAAAAAACAAAAAAATCAAAAGCTGTTTTCTATCACTATTTGTCACGCTGCTTCTTTTTGGAAGTATACCACAACTCAGCGCAATACAAAATGAGAAAAAGATGGAGATATCAACAACTGGAATACTCGTTCCAGATCTTATGTACTTCCCAACAAGCCATGATTTTGGAAACGTTATTGAAGGAGCTATCTATGGGGCCACATTTGATATTTGGAATGCAGGTACAGGAACGTTGACCTGGTCTCTTGGTATCGTTGATCCCTGGTTGCTGCCAAATCCAATGTCAGGGTCTTCAACAGGGGAACATGACACAGTCACCGTTCAAATCAATACTACTGGACTTGCACCTGGATCCTATTTTGGATCAATAGGAATTTCAGCAAATGATGGCGGAGGGACACGTTATTTCACCGTGAGTTTCGTCGTAACCACCAATAGCCCACCAAATACACCCAGTCCACTGAATGGACCAACCTCAGGAAACGTCGGAGATCCCTTAATTTACACCACCAGTACCACTGACCCGGATGGAGATAACATCGCCTATGGTATTGATCTTTTCAACAATGGCAATATTGACCATTGGTCCTCATCTTATATACCATCTGGAGCCCCATATGAAATACAGATCACCTTCAACAGCCCTGGTACCTTCCCATTACGAGTTCTCGCAAAAGATATCCATGGAGCAATGAGTGATTTTTCAGCAATCACCACCGTTACCATCAGCGGCACTAGTAATGATGCACCTGAGACACCAACAAAACCGACTGGACCAAGCACAGGAACTATCGGAGTGGGATATCAGTTTTCCACCAGTTCGACAGACCCAGATGGTGATACCATCAAATATGGCTGGGACTGGGATGGTGATGATATGGTCGATGAATGGAGTGGATTTCTCAGTAGTGGATCAACAGATACCCGCTCTCACTTGTTTACGATACCGGGTACATATAATATCAAAGTAATCGCAGAAGATGAACATGGAGCACAAAGCAGTTTTTCCATGGTAAAGACCATAATCATAAGCTCAAATCAACCACCAAACAAACCAACTATTTCTGGTCCAGGTGCCGGAAAAATCGATATCTCCTATACTTATTCAGCAAGTACCACCGACGATAATGGCGATCAGATATACTACTGGTTTGACTGGGGTGATGGAACAGACAGTGGATGGAAAGGTCCTTACAATTCAGGGCAAAATGCCAGTGAATCACATGTCTGGACCGTTAAGGGAACATATAGTGTTAAAGTCAAAACAAAGGACATTAACGATGCTGAAAGTGTTTGGTCAGATCCAATACCGGTGAAAATGCCAAAAACAATGAGTAGTTGGTATAGAATACTAGAATACGTTCCAATCCTAAAACAAATAATCAATGGTTATTTTTAACCATTTTTTTATATTTTTTTAAAAATTTAAAAAAGATACTTTGCTTCAGAGATTTCCAGCGGATACGAAAGATATTTATATGGTGAGAGGTTGTGTGGCAGATAAAAAGAATTTAGATTATTGTTCCCATCATTTG
>CAZVKY010000152.1:0-2048 GCA_964627915.1 uncultured Thermoplasmatales archaeon | reverse complement strand
ATCATCCTCTCAGCAGCCATTTTTTCCACCACAGACCTCAATATGAATTATAGGGACTCAGCAACCGGCACTCATCACATTTTTCAATAGATACCAAACAGTGATCATCAGCAAAACCATATCATTACACATATCCAATATGAGCAATAGACATAATAGACATGAAACAATGAAAGTCCTTACCATAACACGTCCTGATACCTTGAAAAATGAACGATTTACTTCAAAAAAACGCTTAAGAGAACAGACCGTTTAGATGTTTTCATGTCGATAACTATTTTTATGCCAACCTAACTTACCATGTAATACCCATGAGAAAGCCAGCGAAGATAACAACACAAAAAAAAAGAGAAATACAAAAAATAATCACAGCTCAGTTACAAAAAGAAAAACAGATCCTCTTCTCATATCTTCATGGAAGTTTTCTACAACATGAGTTTAGAGATATCGATATCGGGATTTATACTGATAAGAATCTTTCAAAGAAAAAACAACTTTCCTATGAACTCTTTCTTGAAGAAAAACTACAAAACATTGTTTCCTATCCAATCGATGTGAGAATACTAAATCGATCTCCTCTTTCCTTTTGCTTTTCGGTTATAAAAAACGGAACTCTTCTTTTTAGCAAAGATGAAGATAAAAGAATCGATTTTGAAACAATAACCTTTGTCAAATATCATGATTTTGATTTTTACAGAGAACGCTATCGGAGGGAAGCACTTGGAATTCACCTGTAATAAAGATAAAATAACCAAGATCATGTCTGAGATCACTCTTGCTCTTAAACGACTTGACGATCTTTCAGCCAAGGAGAAAAAAGAATTTCTTGACAGCCCCCATCTCATTGGAAGCGCGAAATATAATTTGATTGTGGCAATTGAAGGATCAATAGATATCTGCAATCATCTTATTTCAGCAAATAAACTCAAAGTTCCAGAAGATTATGCCGATAGTTTCAAAATCCTTGGGAAAACAGGTGTATTCGAAGAAACATTTGTGCAAAGACTTATTGAAATGGCTCGTTTTAGAAATAGATTAGTTCATATTTACTGGAATCTCGATGATGAATTAATTTTTAAGATCATCTCCGAAGACCTCAAAGATATTGAACGCTTTTTAGATATTATCAGCCGCCTGCTTTCTCAATAACATTGAATTACATAAAAAAAATGCAAAGGATGACCCATATAACATTTTTTTAATTTCCTTCATTTCACGCTAAAACATGCATTGCCCCACTAAGCAAAATACCTCCACCCTCATTCATCATTAGTATAATGGTCATTATACTTTTCATCACCAGTTCTATCTGTCTTTACAAACTAATGACATCTATAATATAATCAAAAAAACAGGTTCCATACCACTGCACATACATCCCAGGATACCAAAGACCAGCTACCTTGTTTTCCCGAAGAAGGATATCCTCATCCTCAAGAAGTGAATTCGGACTTACCACAAAATAGGTGTTGAGATCAACACCCTGGTTCAGATATGCAGCCCAGATGAGTTCTGCACAATACCACTGATTTGCTTTTTCATCATGTTCATCGTTTGGATCAGCATTGTTGGGAAAAATACCATCCTGATAGGGTTGACCCACCTGATCCATTGCCCAGCTGACCGCAGCATTTCGTTGTTCATCGGTCACATTTGAAAGCAAGCCAAAGGTAATATTTTCCGCCCACAGATTAAAGGTTGCCATATGAGTGGTGACCACACCAACCCAGCATCCTTTTTTTTCATCATAAAAATAAGGACAGGCCTCAACAAACATATCATTTCCAATATACATGGCGACATGATCATTATGCGGACCAGATGGAGTGAATGGATGATGAATCTTTATACCAACTGATCGGATGAATGATTCAAATTCAGGATCATAATCACAAAACAAAAGATCACCCTTCTGTAGATACGCTGGAGCAGAAAGAACATTTGATCGTGGATAGAACACATAAAAACCAATGCAAGAAATTATTACAACAAAGACAATGATAAGAGCCTTTTTGTTTTCAAGAACTTGTTTGATCAAGGTGGTCTGA
>CAZVKY010000151.1:0-2060 GCA_964627915.1 uncultured Thermoplasmatales archaeon | reverse complement strand
ATGTGCACTGTTTAAAATTCACAACATGTTTCATACTTTATATACAATAAAAAAATAATCTCATATATATTCCAAAACATTTTTCTCATTATCACAATCTAAAGCAACGATTCATAATAAACTAAAGAAACATCAATGATCATGTTTTAAGAGTTACAAACTTTTTTCAAACTCACACCAAGAACATAACCTGGGATAAAAACAAGTGCTCAAAAGAGCTGAACAAAAAATGTTTGAAAAACAGAAAAAGAAAAAAAGTTTAAGGAGATGAACAAAAACCCGAAACAAGCAAAAAACACAAATGTTTCGATTAAAATTTCTCCTGTTGGGTACTCACATATCCGCTCAGGGCTGCTTTTTTTATAATAATCTTATTCCAATAAAATAGAACACTGCTAACACAATGGAACCACGTAAGATCCCAGCAAAAAAATTAATTAACACAAAACGAGGCATCTCTAAAGCCCTGCCACCATCCTCCTTGGTATTCAGCAAACTAAACAGATACAACGTTGCTGAATCAATCATCAAAGGAATACTCATAATAATAAACAAGCCCACATATCCATATTTTAAAACAAAACGTTCACAACTATCCACAATTTTTTTGGTCAACGGAGTGCCATCAGACCATTTTTTAAGGGTCTTTCTTACCCCAATACCAATATAAAACACGATAAAGGAACCAACTGCTTTTCCTGCTGCAAGAACAACCACCAGTAATACTGGATGAACGTTATTATTGAACAATCCAATCTCTACAGGAATCGGTAAAAACACCGCTGCAGCAACAGCATATAAAAAAAACACAATGCCATAGGCAACTGGATCATTTACTAATCCCATAAGAAAAGAAATAAAATCCATACAAGCTCATCTGAATATCCCTCATCTATTTGGAATTTCTGATTCCCTCAATCGCTCAAGGGTAAATAATCACAACAAGGTTTTCACTAGTTTATATTCTTCAGAAACCGGTAATGATTTTGATTCACTGATTCTATCCAATGGAAAACAATCTAATTTTCCATCATTAGCATGAACTATCTTGTTTTTCACTCCCTTTGCAAGAAGAGAAACCGTATAATGACCCAATCGAGCAGCAAGGACCCGGTCTACTGCAGTAGGTCTGCCACCACGTTGAATATGACCAAGAACCGTCACCCGTGTTTCCAGACCGGTTTTTACAGTGATCTGATCAGCTACCTCCTCAGCTTTTGCTGCACCCTCAGCAACGACAATAATCCAGCTTTGTTTCCCCTCCTTTGAACCTTTTAGGATCTCTTCACTCATCTGTTCAATGGAAAATGATTGCTCAGGAAGTAACACTTCCTCGCATCCACCAGCTAAAGCGACTTTTAACGCAATATATCCACTCTTTCGACCCATCACCTCAACTACAAAAATGCGTTCCAAACTCGTTGCGGTATCCCTAATCTTATCAACAGCACCCATAGCCACATTCACCGCGGTATCAGACCCCAAAGAAAGCGAGACACCAGGAATATCATTATCAATCGTTGCTGGAATACCCATGACCGCAATATCACTTTGTGATGCCAAAGCAAACGCACCAGAAAGTGATCCATTTCCACCAATCACAATCACGGCATCAATCTTATGATCATGTAACTGATCAATTGCTTGTTGCTGACCTTCATCAGTGTAAAATCGCTTAGATCGCGCTGTTTTTAACATGGTGCCACCCTGATTCAAAATCCCTGAAACAGACCGACGATCCAATGAGATAAATGATCCATCGATTAATCCTTCATAGCCTTTCATCACACCAAAAATAGATATCTGCTCATCAACCGCGGTGCGTACCACTGATCGAATCGCAGCATTTACCCCTGCACAATCCCTGGTGAGCACCGCTATCCGTTGAATAGAACTCATAAGAAAATGGTAAAACGCTACTGTTCAAAAGTATTTTGTTCTTTCATCAAATTCATGGTGAAATCAATCCTTGGAAGTCTGTAGATTAGAGGATTCAACAGTTCTCATTTTCTGATCAATACAGTACTCCTTCCATGGACAATTCTCACAGGATTCATATG
>CAZVKY010000150.1:0-2062 GCA_964627915.1 uncultured Thermoplasmatales archaeon | reverse complement strand
ATGATATAGAAGCATTTTTATACTAATACAGGGGATTTATATTAGTATAATTGGTATTAGTGCAGATCAATAGTAGGGGAAGAAATGGTTTCATCAACAGCAAAAAAAAATACAGATGTACAGAATCATGATAAGAACTTACTTATTTTCCTTGGTATTTTCATCGTTATTTTCTCTGCGGCTATCATTTTTTTGTTTTTGATGATGGGAGCAATGTTTGTTGATGAAGATATCTCAACTGATGAACCAGAGGTTCCCTGGGTGATAAATGATACCATTAGCCCACCGGATATCAATCAAGGAATTGCTCTTGAAATAAAACGGATTCATCGTAGAAACATCGAGCAACTCATTCGAAAACCGGATTTATCCTGGGCTAAAAAGCCTAATTATTTTTGTCGAGTGTTGTTTGATGATGCAACCTGGGAAAGCATTGAGATAACATCATGGGACACAGGTTATATCGGATGGGAAGCAACACGGTATATTGCTGATGAACAACAAAATTGTGATGTTACCTTTCAAATTGTTGAAACAAAAAAAGGATTATTGAAAAACCAGGAAACGGTTGTTGAATCGTTTGATGTCAATTATGATTTTAAAACTGGTCGCTGGACAGGTGATGATTATTTCAATGATTCCACAGGATATGGTCATTTCCTGGGCGATCATTATGAGATCTGGTTTGCTCTTCATCAAACCGAAGCTGATGGTGATGACATTCCTTATTGGACCGAGGTCAATATTCTTAGAACTGATCCTGAAATAGATGATTCAAAACTGGATCCAGATGGTGATGGTATTCCCACGAGTTGGGAATGGAAATGGGGATATGATCCATTTATTTGGAATGATCATGCGAGTTTAGATCCAGATAATGATGGATTGAGTAATTTGGAGGAATATCAATTAGAAAAATGGACAGCTGATCCATTCTATAAAGATATTTTTCTTGAAGTAGACAGCATGGAAAAACCCCCTGGTTTATTTGAATTGGATCATGAGTTCTGGGAGGAATCCCAATGGATGCTTGTTGATACGTTTTCACCAAATGCTATTACGGTTCATATTGATGATGGATGGCCCTCTGCTTCCGCTATTGGTGGAGGAGAAAAACTCCCGTTTTTAGACCGTTACATTAGTCCATTAAGTGGGGTGCTCTCTGAATATTATAAATATCATTTTGCTGACGATCGAAAGGGGAGTTTTCGTTATGTGGTCATCGTTCATAGTGGCGGATGGAACTTTGCACAAACTCATACCATGTACCCCGATGTGCTCTGTATTCCATGTAGCAGAGATTTTTATAAATCAGTGTTTTTCCCACCAGCAGTTACACCTCGAATGAAACGACTAGCCATGGCTATCGCAGTAACCCATGAACTGGGTCATTCCCTTGGTTTGAATCCATCATATCATCAGGGAATTGATAATTACTCTCAAGTCGGGCGAAATAATCTACCCTATTTTCAGAAACTACAAAAGAAATATGAGGCCAGACAATACTGGGATACCTATGAAAGCGTGATGAATTATGCAAAATTTGGTAATTATGTGCTTGATTACTCTGATGGAACTCATGGGAAACGTGATGCAGATGATTGGGCTCAGATCGATTTAACGTTTTTTCAACAACCAATCGATGAAAAATATGGGATTGGAGAATCTTAACTGAGATATTCTAATTAACTCTACTTTACCTTTTACATTAGTCGTTCAATATCTTTTATTAGGGCGTTCTTTATTTTCAGGTATAATGAGTAATCATCGTTCAACCATTACAAAAGGAATTGCTGCAGGATCAACAAAATGAAATCGATGCATATCACATTTATAGCAGGTTATCTAAAAAAACAAAAGACGATCATAACGCAAAGATTCTTCAGTCGATTGCATCAGATGAAATAAATCATTATCATATTCTTAAAGGATATACAAAAAAAGAAATCACACCTTCAAAGGGTAAAATTTTTTTGTATGTATTTTTGGCTCGATTCCTTGGTTTTACGTTTGCATTGAAACTGTTAGAGAACGCTGAACAAAAGGCGCAAGATGATTATAA
>CAZVKY010000149.1:0-2065 GCA_964627915.1 uncultured Thermoplasmatales archaeon | reverse complement strand
TTTTCATCTAACAAGGTATCATCTATTTCATCCATAATAACAGAACTGGAGACATCACCAGAATATTCGGTTGTCTTTTCCTCTGAAGAGTCATTGAGATATATATTGTATGCAAGGATTGTAGTAAAAATGACGATTAGCACTAAGATAATGCCCAGAAGTCTTTTTCTCATGGTATTCCTCCTCCACCAGGCGTATCATCTGGTTTTCCACCAAAATCATTACCATTATTCATTGCATCCATCATGATTTGTTTCATCTTCTCTTTGACAAGATCTTTTACGTTTTCAGGGATATTGTTTAATCTATTTTCTAATCGTTCTTGTCGTCGTTGTTGAAAACCTGCGACGGCATCAGTTACTTGCTGTTGAACCTGTGCTGCTCTGTTGATATTGTTTTCCTTTATTTCTAAAATAATTTCATAAAGTTTATCTGTACTCATATTCTGAGCTGCTTCACTGATATTCTGCTGTACCTCACTAAGTGAGTAATTTCCATTTCTGTATTCCGCAATAAGAGATTCATTGAGACCAATAAATAATCCTTGAATTAGTTGTAACTGATGGGTGTTATATTCTCTGATCCTCGCTTGAATTCTTGGATTTAACTCCTCAACGGTCATATTGGTTACATTTTGAATTTGATTTCTAAATGTCTTAGCAGTTTCATTATCCACTAATGTATGAAGTGTTGTCCGAAAATCTGTTACCAGAGTGGTTGCATCGGTTTTCAGATCAATAAAGGTTTCAATGCTAAAAGAATCATTTTCATATGCAGATTGGATCTCATTGAGAACTAATTCTAACTGAGCAAGAGTTGCTTCCAATACTGTTGTATCTTCTGTTTCGTTAGATAGGAGCAATAAAAGGTTTTCTCCCTGGACAATATGAATTGTTACCACTTTTTTAAGTTGTAGTAATCGAATCTCGGCTCCAGTTGAATTGCCCATTATTTGTGCTTCTCTAACTGTTTCAGGGTCAATACTCGGGCTAGTTTCATCTGCCAGGGTATAGGGGATAATGGAAGATACCAGCGTTAGTACCAATACAATAGTCATTATTTTTTTCATTGATATCATACCTCAGAAGCCAGCATTTACAACATGGCTTCACCTATTATCTTTGGATGAAACAGCATATATAATCTCACCGGAACACACCGAAACAAAACGGAACAAGCATAAAATAATCATTGTTTTTTTAATCGTATTAGATTAGACATTCCGATTTGCTCTTTTTCAATCAAATCCTTTAGTTCAAGACGACGAACATTTCTGGAAACTGCTGCTTTTGAAATACCTAACTCCTTTTGAATCTCAGTTTGCGTCAAAGGGTTTTTACTCTTCTGTAAAAGATTCATTATATCTTTTTGACGGTTGTTCAACCCCTTGATGTTCTCGATGTCAAATGTATTTGAAGATTTGTTTTTGATTAGTGATTTCTGATTTTTTTCTATATAATAAATGATTAAAAACAACACAATCAAGCCAAGAATGATTCCAATTAATACTATGTTGGAGATATTGTTATTTGTTTCTAAGGTCTCATTGTTTTTTTCAAGTTGATATTGAACCATGATTGAAAGATTTGTATTCTTACCAAATCCCTCTACAATCAGGTCCCCCTGATTTTCTTTGATTCTAATATTTCCTGATGATTTAATATAATTGATCAAAGATCCTTGTGGTAAAACCAATGTAAATGTAAAATCGGAAAAATTACCTTTTTTTGTAATATTTAATAACCATAAATTTTGATCCTTAAACGTATACATCTGGGTGTTTTCAATTAACAGATCGGGGTAGTTACTATATCCATCAATGGTAACGAAACCTGCGGTATCAACTTTAATTGTTAAATCTGCATAATAATCACTCGAAGCGATTAGTACGGAACTGTTTAGCAAGATGAATAGAACTGCCATTGTTTTTATAAATCTATTAGTTATATGAAGCATTCAAATCATCCTATTAACAGTTCGATAATTTAATCAACCATCCACAAATTGCTTAATATCTAATTCATTTGAATAATGTTCTTGGTTAAATTATTTTTCCAAAAAAATT
>CAZVKY010000148.1:0-2120 GCA_964627915.1 uncultured Thermoplasmatales archaeon | reverse complement strand
AGATCTTACGTAATCATTGTGAAGGACTGATCATTTTATTTTGTCCCACTCTAGAGACAATGTGTATCTTTTTGACGAATTCGATGATTAGCCCTATTGAAGTAGATATGATTTGATGGTTTTTTCGAATTCGTAAAAATCATTTAACTGATTACTGATGAATTCGTAGACTAAATGGTCTTTGATGTTTTCATAGCGATGGATCAGAAGGTTTCTGAATCCCTTCATTTTTTTTAGTTTTGCTGATAAATTGTTGTTGATGACGTGTTGTTGTTTGAGTAAATCAAAAATAGTTTCTTCATTTTGTGGTAATCCCATTTGTTCAGCTGAAATGATCATCGCTGATAACTTTATCAAAGATTCAATTGCTGCTTCAATGGTTCGTTCACAAGCTCTTTTAACAACTAAGTTCTCCTGATACTCTTCCACGGATTTAGGTAACATCATTTCAAGTTCTTCAACGTATTGTTTCATTTCTTCTAACTTCAACAGGATTCGTTTTTGTTTGTCCTCATCCATTTTTTTTTTATCCCTCCAATCCCTCGTAATAGATATCTAAAAATGGTTTAAAATCTGAGAACCGCTGAATGGTCTTCATAAAGATATCAAAGGTGTTGAAAAAATTTTGTTGGTACAAAAGTTTTCCATTTGAAACCACTTCTTGCTGAATATATAAAGGAAGGTCTTGAAAGAGATGGATATCAAACGACTCATCAATGCTTCCAAGAAGAGAGATGATAAAATCAAATCGTTGTTTTTCATTTCCATGATAATAGACAGCGATATCGACATCAGAGAGAGGCGTTTGATTGCCCGTGATGGTAGATCCATATTGGATGATGAATCCAATTCGGCTGCCCCCCATTTTTTTAATGATTTCTACTACGGATTTTATCGAATTGTTTGATTGAGTCATTTGATATAACCATATTGTTTTTTGTTTATAAATTCATCTATGAGGTGGTATTTTTTGCCAGGAAAATTCTTCATTAAATTTGATTGTTTCTCCCTTTTTTTTCTTGGTTTGTTTTAGTGAGTTAGAGCGATATTTTTCAGGCAGTAATGTTATGTAGTTACCTTTATTACCCTCATTAACTGTTGGGAAACGTAAAAGGTGAGTTATCCCTTAGGTATTATCTTGTAAATGAGTTGATAGATATCATTGATTTGTTTGTACTGAGGAGGTATGATGAAAACAATTGGGCTGATTGGTGGGTCGACTTGGTTGTCCACCAAAATGTATTATGAGTTGATCAATGAGGAAACACAGGCTCGGTTAGGTGGGAAACATTCTGCGCCTCTGTTGTTGTACAGTATGGATTTTCATGAGGTGATGGTGAAACATTGCCATGAGTGGAATGTGGTTGAAAAACGATTGCTACAGATGGTGAATCGTCTTGAAAAGGGTGGAGCTGATTTCATTGCATTATGTGCCAATACACTTCATAAGAGTGCTGATGCGATCTCTAAACGCTGCAGTCTTCCTCTGGTTCATATTGGTGATGCCATTGGAAAAAGATTACAGCAGAAGCAGATTAAAAAAGCAGGATTATTGGGGAGTATTCCTACCATGAATGAGGGGTTCATCAAGGATCGGTTGAGCACATTTTATGGTTTTGATGTGTTGATTCCGAATCGATTTGATCAAATGAGAGTTGAAGAAATCATTGAAAAGGAACTCACCCAGAATATTCTTAAGGATTCATCTCGGTTGTTTTTTATTGATCTTATTTCTTGGTTTGAACAGAGGGGTGCAGGTGCAGTTATTCTTGGTTGCACGGAGATTCCACTGTTGATCAGTCAGGATGATGTGGATTGTTTCGTTGTTGATTCAACTAGGGCTCATGTCCAAGCGATTGTTGATGCTGCATCATTGTAAATGCTTAAGCTGTTGAGTGATTAAGTTAATGCGGTTTAGGATAAGATTTGAAATATAAAAAGAGATGAAGATGGGAAAAGAGATGATTTCTTGGTTTATGTTTCCAGGTTTGGATCATCCATGGTTCCCATGAACAGAATCGTTCCGGTTTCTTGGTGTTGAATCAGATACAGGAATGGATGGTCGCAGTCAAAGATGATCTGTTCACTTCCGCTGCCTGGTGCACTTTTTAAATCCATGA
>CAZVKY010000147.1:0-2147 GCA_964627915.1 uncultured Thermoplasmatales archaeon | reverse complement strand
TAACTGGTCATATTGATCTTGTACAAATTCGAAACAATAAACTATTCATTATGGATTATAAACCTAATCTCCGACGTCCAGAACAATTCGCTGGGCAACTCTTTGCTTACAAACAAGCACTGCATAAACGAACACAAATCCCTAAAGATACGATCATTACTTCTGTATTTAATGAATATCAGTACTATGAATTTGAATGAAAAAAAACAGAATCGTAAGAGATAATATGTGAGTATCTATTGCTAATCCTTATGATGCAAGGCTAAAAAGATTCTTTCCTCAGATTTACCCGTTAAATACGTCCAATCATCAAGAGTAGCATATAATAAGAAAACACACGATTTTTTATATGAATGATAATATCATTATCTGTTTACAATACAAAATATTTTCATTTATTAAACCATTCTATGGTCTTTCTACAACATCTAGATTCTATCGTAAAGTCATATTTTACGATATTTTTAACGATACGTAGCGTGTTGATAAAAACACATAAATAGAATGGTAAGAGTATAATATGATGTAAACCTGGCTAATTAAAGAAAAACGATGGCCTAAAAAAATAATGCAAAAAAACCAAAGAGCATTAATCTGTCAAAGGAATTCAACAGATTTATCAAAAAAAATAGAAAGATACTCAAAGAACTCTCTGACTAATTTTTTTATCTAATATTATATTTAATCCACTGAGTAATCTCTGAAATGTTGTCTTTTGGGGATAGAGCAGCCCAGGCATTTATCTTTTCTACATGATTTTTATAATGAAAAGATGAGAGATGTAATTCAATACCATTAAGGAGAAGAAATAGCCAGGTAACGACAAAACCTGTTCTTTTATTTCCATCAACAAAAGGATGACCTTCTTCTAAAAAGAGATTGAAAATATGTGCGGCACGGAGAATAATATCCTCATTTTTGTCATCTTTTCCTTTCATATAATATTTGATTCCAGAAAATGAAAGCACGGCATCTGAAAGAATACCGTTATGAACTTTTTCTCCTTCAGATCTAAAGGCATCCACCAAAAAATCATGGATGTCGATAATTGTTGAAACAGTAGGATATTTTATACCATGTATCTCATCATAATAAAATTTATTTTTTGATATCCACTTTTTTGTATGATTAAACATATCTATATTCTACGTATACGAATGGTTTTTCGGCTTATGTATCTATTGATAGGAAATTGATTATGTGTTAAGTCTCTTTCTCTCAACCTGGCAGACACAAAGAAAACAAAAAAGAACCAGTGCTCTTGATGATCTTATTTTCAAGGGTGGTACACTTCTCATGCGAAATCATCTCAATTATCCTCGTATCAGTGAAGAACTTGATTTCACTCATAAAAGATGCGAAGAAATCCGTACTATGAGTCAAAATAATCGTATTAAAACGATTCACTTATCAAACCACTCTTAAAAGAAATCAACTACGCATTATAAAAAATTAGCCAGATGTAAAGAAAAGGTAGTTAACCTGGTTACTTTTATTTTATGTGGTTTTTCCAAGAATTGTTTTTAGACCAGTTATGGTAAATCCTACCATTTCATGTGATTCTTTTTCGTATCGAGCAAGGATACCCGAGCCAAGATCCATGGTTACTGCTTCTTTTGGTTTTCCAAATGAAATATATAAAACATCAGCTCCTTCATCATATTCCCAGTCGACTCGTTTTGGTTTTTCTACTTTTAATTTTTCTCCAATATTATCATCCTCTTCCTTAATCTGTTTGCATAATAAGCAGTGAGTACAAATCCATCAGATGGATCAACTTCTTTATAAATCACTACCAAATATTTCTTTTCTGAAACAGGAGTTTTCGGATACTTCTTAATGGCAAGAAGTGTTCCAGCATCACCTTTTTGAACAAGATCAGGGGTATTTATGGTTTCTACGATCTCATCTATTGAGGTTTTCATCTCCGGATGTCTTAAAAGATATGTGTAAAACGTTCACTTGGAAGTCGTATCGGAACGTTATTCACCGAAAAACCTATTTTCATATGATTTAAAGAATTATACCAGGGTTATAAATCTTACTAATGAATTGCGTCGATATCAAGAGTGCAACGGTGTATGATTTTTTTGTGCATATGCACAAACTCCCCCCATCCGCCGATGACCACAAGAGGATCATGTATC
>CAZVKY010000146.1:0-2225 GCA_964627915.1 uncultured Thermoplasmatales archaeon | reverse complement strand
TTTGCCTGCGAAAATTTTTCGGTGAGAAGAAGAAACAGAAGATATTCATTTATATTCCCCATACAACGTTTGGTTTATAAGGATATAAGATAAGGAGTTAGAATCCATTCTCTCCGATTATAGCATTTCTAGGCTTTTTTTCCATGCAGAAGAACGTATTAGATCAAAGAATCATCTTCATATTAAAAATAATTATGATGTTGTTTGTGATGAAAGAATATGTTGAATTTCTTTGATTAACGGTGGAATATCTTCTGTTGCTGTTTTCCAAACAATTGCTAAATCAATATCAAAATATCCATGAATCAATCGATTTCTCATTCCAATGATATGTTTCCATGGAACCGTAGTATACTGTTGTTTGATTTCTTCAGAAATTTGATTACCTGCTTCACCGATGTGTCATGTAACTTCCAAAACTATATTAGTTTTGTAAATCTAAAATTACCTATCCATTTTTTACATCAGCCACATCATAATCCCTTAATTTAAAAATTTGCAAAAGCGTTGAATCCAAGAACACGCGTAATTGATTCCAAATGTTTACCACATCTCCTCTTCTTTCCACCAATTCCAATACAATGTGATACCATCCATTCTGAAAATTTAATCCATTTATCCCTCTTGACCACCCATGCATTATCTTTTTGTTAGAAACTCCGTCAATAAGGAGTAGCAATTTCAAATTCAACGCAGTTAATTAAATGCTTCCATCGATATTTAATCCTGAATTTGCTAGTAAAAAAATACTGTTTTTCTGCTAATGATCAATTCACTTATTTCGGCAAGGTAAAATAAAACGTAGAACCCTTTCCTAAGCCATCGCTTTCCGCCCAGATCTTTCCACCATGCATCTTTACAATACGTTTACAAATAGGCATCCCCAGGCCACTGCTATCAAAATCATGCCGGCTGCCGTCAGCCTTATAGAACTCATCAAACACCTTGTCAAGTTGATCTGGTGTCATGCCAATACCTGAATCCCTGATGGAAATCGTAACAAATTCATCATCCACAGAGGAATCAATAGTGATACAACCCTTTTTCTTGTTTGTGTATTTCACTGCATTATTCAATAAATTATTGAACACCTCATGTATCTTTAATTTATCCGCATGAACCATCACCTTCTCAGCTAGATTATTCTGAACCTTGATCTGATTCTGCGAAAACATCAACTGATTGGTATCAATGATCTCAGAGATCTCATCATAGAGATTAAACGATTCATAATTCAACTCAGTATTCGGAGATTTCAACTGGGCTAACTGAATAGTCTTAGTTACCAGTTGCTTCATATAACGAGTATTTCTGATAGCAACCTGAAGCATATTCTTATATTTTGGATCATCCACATGTTCCTCAATCAATGGCAAAAGATGAATCAACGGACCTAGTGGATTCTTCAGATCATGACCGAGTTGATTAATGAAATCATCTTTGATTTTGATGACTTTTTCAAGTTCTTCTGTTCGCTGTTGTACTTTTTCTTCTAGTTGATTGTTGAGTTTCTGCAATTCATTATAAGTTTTTTGCAGTTCTATTTCCATTTTTTTTCGTTTTGTAATATCAAGATGAGTACCACATGCCCGTAGGGGTTTGCCTTTTTTATTCAACTCAATGACTTTTCCTTTGTCTAAAATCCAAATCCATTCACCAGATTTGTGTTTCATTCGATATTCTGCTTCATAAAATGGGATTTTTCCGCTGAGATGATCGTTAAGTAATTTTTCAGCTATTGATAAATCATCGGGATGCACTAGTTGCTCCCAACTACTTAAGTGTGGTTTAATCTCCTCCGGATTATAACCTTTCATCTCAGCCCAGCGTTTGCTAAATTGCACGTCACCGGTTTTAATATTCCAATCCCAGCTTCCAAGTTCCCCTCCTTCTAAGGCAAGGTTAAGTTGTTCTTGTTTTTCTTTTAATTCCTTTTCATATTCTACTCTATCTGTAATGTCTCTTAAATTAACCTGTATTACAGTTTTCTTTCCGTTTTTCTTCTGAACAGTGAATCGGCATTCTCCCCAGCGAAACTGGCCATTTTTATGTTTCCATCGAAACGTAAATGGCTTTGTTTGTTTACCCATTATAATATCTTTATAAATGCGTACATAGTCGGGAAGCTGTTTCAGATTAAGAGTGGGAAGCCGGGAGACATGTTTTCCAACGATTTCATCTTTTGAATAACCAGTGATTTTTAAAAAAGAAGAGTTAATGGATGT
>CAZVKY010000145.1:0-2291 GCA_964627915.1 uncultured Thermoplasmatales archaeon | reverse complement strand
TATCCACCGGTTGAAAAGATTTATGAGGAATTACGCAGTAAAGCACAATTGTATAAGGTTGATGCCCTTGGTATTGCAAAACAATCTGGAGCAATGATTACAAAAAACATAGTTATGCTCGGATCTCTTGCTGCAACGGGTCTATTGCCCTTTGATCAACAGGTTTTGCTAGATACTATTTTAGATAATGTTCCTGCCAAGTTTAAAGAAGTAAATAAAAATGCATTTCAAGGTGGTGTTCAGGCGATTTCATCTGAATGATCCTTGCTTGTTTTAGAGTTGATATGGATAAGAACGGACCAGTGATTTACGGGTTATTGATCTTTGCAAGTCTTGCCTGGGCGGGTAGTTTTATCGCTGTTCGTCTGATTTATGAACAGATCCCGCCTGTTATTCTGGGTTTTCTTCGTTTTGTTGTTGCTACACCAATTATGTTTTGTCTTTTAATAGGTTTGAGAAAACGATTATTTCTTCCAAAAAAAGAATTACCAAAACTCATTGTCCTTGGTCTAACTGGTGTGACCTTTTTGTATATTTTTCAGTTCCTTGGTGTATCGTTAACAACGGCTTCAACTGGTGGAGTTTTGATTAATACCAATGTTTTGTTTATTGCGTTTTTTTCTGCTTTGTTTTTGCATGAGCAGTTCTCATTGAAGAAGGCGGTAGGGATTTTGATTTCTTTTGCGGGAGTGTTTTTAGTAGTGATTGGTCAAATGACCAATGAGGCACTAATTGTAGATCAAAGTTTTCTTTTTGGTTGTTTGTTGATTATACTGTCCGCGGTTTGTTGGGCGACGTATTCCATTGTTGGTAAAAACTTATTGAAGAATTATGAATCAGTAACGGTTACTACGAATGCATTTCTGTTGGGAACAATTTTTTATCTTCCTTTTGTCATCCCTGATGTTTTCTCCGTTGTTCAAACATTATCTATTCAGGGGCTCTTTGCGGTGTTGTATCTCGGATTGTTTTGTTCCGTTTTTGCTTATCTATCTTGGTATCATGCACTTTCTCATCTTGAGGCAGCGCAATCCGCTGTGTTTTTAAATTTTATTCCGTTGTTTACTATTCTTCTTTCTTTTTTCATTGGTGAGTATCCAACACCATTGTTTTTTGTAGGGGCAGTTTTTATAATGTATGGTGTGTATCTCACTCAGAAGAGTCGAGTGAAAAAAGAT
Source organism: uncultured Thermoplasmatales archaeon (assembly GCA_964627915.1). Taxonomy (GTDB): domain Archaea; phylum Thermoplasmatota; class E2; order DHVEG-1; family DHVEG-1; genus EX4572-165. Next base: position 1,113 of record CAZVKY010000145.1, on the reverse strand, counting down.
ACTTTGTGATGTTATGTTTTGTGTTGAATGTGGGGAAGAAAAACCAATTTTTCGAAATGGTAGCTGTTTAGATTGTTTTCTTAAAAATCATCAGTTTACCGATGGGCCATCTGTTGTTGATATCACGGTTTGTAATCATTGTGGTGCATTTAAATATAAAAACACGTGGTCAAACAATTCATTTGAAACAGTGTTAAAACGTTATGTAAAACAACTTTTTGATATCAGCAAGGAATTAAATGAACCTTCTATTTTGCTTGATTGCCTAAAGAAAAAGGAATTTATTTCCTGTGTGGTGACCATTACTGGTTTCATTGATGATAAAAAGATTTCAGAGGAGCATAATATAAAAGTTAGATTACATCCGAATGTGTGTGATATTTGTTCAAAACGGTTTGGTGGATATCATGAGGCAATTGTTCAAATCAGGCCTTCTGATAAAAAATTAAAACAGGATCAACGAAATCAGATCCAGCGATTTGTTGAAGATCTTATTTTTTCTATGCAGGAGAAAGGAAATAGGAAATTGTTTATCGCAGATATGGGTCAAGAACATGGGGGTCTTGATTTTTATTTAAGTGATAAACAGGCAGCGTTTTCTATTACAAAACAAACGCAGGAACGTTTTGGCGGTGAGATTACGATTTCTTCCAAAAACGTTGGTATGAAGGATAGTAAACAGGTCTATCGGATGACGTATCTTTTGCGGTTGTACCCGTTTCATGCACAGGAGTTCATGGTAAAAAATGATCGGTTGTTTTGGATTAGTTCTCTGTCTAATAATATGGTTCATGTTATTGATCTACAAACCTGGGATATGCAGGCAATTGAAGCTAAGGATTTAGGCAATGTAACCGTTTTTTCTTATTATGATTTGGTAAAAATGATGATCGTGGTTAGTCAAACTGAAGAGGACGTTCAGGTGATGGATGAGAAGACCTACAAGATGTTTGTTATCGCTAAACCACAGCCGGTGCACATCGATGATGAGAAAATCCCAGTTGTTGAACTGAATCAAAATTATTTCTTATTTCCTCAAATAAACAAAAAATAATATATACTACTATTATTCTTCCCTATTAAAAAATATTCGATAAATATGATTGAAGGAAT
>CAZVKY010000144.1:0-2305 GCA_964627915.1 uncultured Thermoplasmatales archaeon | reverse complement strand
TAATCAATACCACATTTAAATCAATGTTTTTATGAACAAAGAAGCATTTACCACATGAATTGTGAGATTTGGGTCTGTAGTCTAGCTTGGATAGGACAGGGGCCTCCGGAGCCTCTAACCCGGGTTCAAATCCCGGTAGATCCGTATTTGAAACTGTAATCAATTCTAAAAAATATTAAAATATCGAATCATATTTTCTTGTGTGTGGTATGAATTCGATTTACAGATTTTTTTTATAAATCCTCTCATGAACCAGTTGTCCATAGACAAAAATCATTGCTTTTTCAGTATCTGAAAGTCCTTGGAAAAAATCATCAACGAGTTGATAATCAAAATAATGACCCTTATGTTTTTTGTGAAGATTGTCCTCGATAGAAATAATAATTTTATTAATCTTATTGAGTTCCTGTTTTGAAACATCCCATACATCGGTGATATCTTGTTGGTGTACATCACTTGAATTATTTAGCAATTTCATATGTTCTCCGCCGATCCATTAATAGTTCTATGAAATACTACAGTTATTTTACCTATTAAAGGGTTATTTACATACTTTCGTTCAAAAAGGGAAAAAAATAAATTTCATCTCTCTTTTTGATAAAAACAAAGTAAAAATAGTATACCATCATTTCTTCGATTTAATTTTAAAAATGATAAATTTAAAAAGAATTATATACTAAATCTACAATATATCATTGGTGTGAGAGATGTATGTTAGCAACGGAGTATATTGAGGATATTGATTTTTCAGGTTGTCTAAAAACGTCTTATTGCTCTATCCGCTGGAAAAATCTTCTCAAAAGAAGAAAGAAAAAAAAGAAAAAATCCTATGATGAAAAAGATTACGCCTTTGGTCTTTACCAGATAAACCCTTGTCCTCCAGAGAAAAACGAAGAAAGAATTTTCTTTTATGAGTCTCTTTCAAAAAATCCCAAGGATCTTTCTGATATTTTAGAATCTCTTTGCAAGCAAACGAGCTGAATTGAGTGCACAATTAAACCCAATACCTGGTGCTTTTACTCCATCTCCTATGACATACAGGTTTTCCACTGGTGTTTTAATTGATGGTTTTGCATTATCAATTGTTTTAGCCACCCCATCAAGATGAAATACAGATGGATACAATGCCCAATTTAATTGGTTTTGAAAATCAGGGATCAACACCGCAAGATGAGTATCTAGGATTTTTCTAAGACGATCTAAGACTTTTTTATCTTTTGCTTCTTCTGGGGTGCAAATAATATAGGATTGAACCAATTTTTCATCTTCTGGGCTAATCCTGGTCATGGGATCAGCGGCCATAAAATCAATCATACCTACCGCATCGTTTCCATCTACACCAGCATTTCTTTCAATAAAATGAAATGTTTTTCCAATAAGTTCAGACGGTATTTTTTTTAATGAATAATAACCACTCAGACTCCCCGTTCCTGTTAAAGAGTTAATCGTGTTCACATAATCAGTTGGAAACTGTTTTTTATCAGCAATCATAAATAATGATTGTAACAATCCAGCATACACTATAAAATCACAGGACCTGGTATCATGTTCAGTTTGAACACCAACTGCTTTCCCCCCATCAAACAGTATTTTTTTTACAGGAGTATTTACCTTAATAACTCCCTGATGATCTGTGATGATTTCAGCTAATTTCTGATGAATCACGCCCATCCCTCCTTTTGGATAACCCACTGGTTTAGATCCTTGATAGAGATTGCGTTGTGCTCGAAACATTTCACCGGTTGAAATCCGATCAAGATTATTCACGGTGGTAATGGATCGGGAAAAAATCTCTAAAATGAGTTTCATGTTTCCTTTGCCATATCGCTTTATGGTTTCAGTGATAGAAATTGAATCAAGTTTTTGTAAGGTTTTCTCACTAGCAAAAAGTAACCGGAGAATGTTTGGTAAAATCTTTAGTTTATCTCGCTTTGAAAGAAAGGGAAAATCATAATGTCCATCATGAATCAACCCAACATATGATTCCAAAAAATCAATGTGTTCATCGAAATCACCGAGGAGTTGATTCAGATTGGAAAACACACCACCACCAATGGCATGATAGCCTAGATCAATGGTGTAACCATCAAGCAACTTTTTTTCAAAAATAGTGTTAACATCAGGTTCAGAGAATGCTAAAAAAGAATGATAGGAAGAAAGTATTTCCTGATATGTTTTCAAGGATAATGAATCAGTATTAAGAGAAAGCGCTCTCCCTCCAAGCACTTTAGATTTCTCATAGACCGTGATCTGGTACCCTTTTTTTGTGAGTAATGCTGCTGCGGAAAGTCCAGCAATTCCGGCA
>CAZVKY010000143.1:0-2334 GCA_964627915.1 uncultured Thermoplasmatales archaeon | reverse complement strand
TTCTATCAATGGTTTTAACAACAACATATTAATATAGAATGATATATCTTGGAAACCAATTCAGATATGAATAAGCTATGGCAAAAATGTGCTAAGGAGAAACAGATATGGTAGAGTTTAAAGTTGTTGTAAATGATATAAAAAATGGTAAATCTCATCAAGTTCAGGTTAGCGGACATCATGCTAATTCTTTAATTGGTAAAAAAATTGGGGATGATGTCGATGGTATTTTTATTTCTCTACCAGGGTATAAACTACAGATTACTGGTGGAACAGACAAAGATGGATTTCCTATGCGAAAAGATCTTTCGGGGATTCGTCGACGCCGTATCCTGGTCAGCAAGAGCCTTGGTTTCAACGCAAAAGAAGGCGGATTGCGAAGAAAAAAATCACTTCGAGGAAATACCATTAGCACGGATCTCGTTCAGATTAATATGAAAGTAACGAAATATAGTTCAAAACCCATTGATCAGTTGCTTTCATCTGATAAAGAAGATGCGGGGAAAGAAGAGGAGAAGAAATGAGCTTACCACAGCCTCCAGAAATCAATATTGGAATGATCGGTCATGTCGATCATGGAAAGACAACGTTAACACAACGGTTAACGGGGAAGTGGACAGATGAACATTCTGAGGAGATGAAACGTGGCATCTCCATTAAACTAGGATATGCTGATGCTGCATTTTATAAATGTCCTCAGTGTGATGAACCACAATGTTATGGGCCTAAAAAACAATGCGAGCAGTGTGGATCAACGGCAGAGCTGCTGAGAACGGTTTCTTTTGTTGATGCACCGGGCCATGAGACCCTGATGGCTATTATGCTTTCAAGTGCTGCGATTATGGATGGAGCAGTATTAGTCATTGCTGCCAATGAAACATGTCCACAGCCGCAGACACGGGAACATCTAACTGCTCTGGATATTGCGGGCATTAAAAACATTGTGATTATTCAAAATAAGATTGATTTGGTTTCTGAAGAAGAGGCAGTGACTCATTATAAACAAATTAAAAAATTCATTAGGGGAACTTGTGCTGAGGATGCACCTATCATTCCAGTAAGTGCTCATCATGATATGAACATCGATGTCTTAGTAAAGGCTATTGAGGATTTTATTCCCACACCTGAGCGAGATCTTCAAAAAAATCCGCAGATGTTTGTCGCTCGAAGTTTTGACATTAATAAACCAGGAACTCGGCCAAATCAACTAAAAGGTGGTATCATTGGAGGGTCCCTTATTCAGGGAGTCCTGAAAAAAGGTGCTGAAATTGAGGTTGCACCAGGTAGAGACATAGAGGAAGGTGGTCGTAAAAAGGTTGAACCCATTACCGCAAAGATTGATACGTTATTCAGTGGAGGATTAACCGTTGATGAAGCAACTCCTGGTGGACTTATTGCTATTGGAACAAAACTTGATCCTGGTCGCACGAAATCTGATTCCTTTTCTGGCAAAGTCGTTGGCAATAAAGGAGATTTACCTCCAACAGTCGATCAATTTAATGTAACGGTGAATCTCTTACAACGTGTGGTTGGAACCATTGAGGAGAAAATGGTTGAAAAAATTAAGACCAACGAACCGCTGATGTTAACTATTGGGACCGCAACAACAGTTGGGGTGGTTTCGGAATCTCATGAGGATTTTGTTTCTGTAAAACTCAAACTTCCGGTGTGCGCAAACATTGGTCAGCGTATCGCCATTAGTAGAAGGATTGATGGTCGATGGCATCTGATTGGATACGGGGAGATTCAAAAAGAAGAATCGTAATCCTTGATACTAGTGCCATTCTCATGCTTTTTGAGTTTTCCATTGATTTAAAAAAAGAGTTAGATCGATTACTTGGTGCATATCAGATTTTAATTCTCCAGGCCGTGGTAGATGAGTTACATGTTCTTTCAGAGAACGCAAGGGGAAAAAAGAAGCGAAATGCAAAGGCGTCTCTTGATTTAATCACAAAATATGAAAAAAGTGATGTAGGTATTGGTTCAACGGTTGACGATGTTATTATTTCGGCCGCAGAACGTTTTTCAGCGATTGTGGTAACAAATGATACTGCATTGAGAATGCGATTGAAAAAGAAAAAAATATGTGTGATCTTTCTTCGAGGAAAAAGTCATCTTGCTGTGGATTGACATTCTTATCTTTTTTGAGAAGTTTTTATAAAGGAGGGTTTCATTCCTGGATGAAGCAATCATTATGTCGGGGTGGCTCAGCCTGGTCAGAGCGCCTGACTCATAAGCGCAGCTTAAAGGGTTCGTATACTACAGTTGCCTTTTGGCGTTAAGATATCAGGAGGTCGCGGGTTCAGATCCCGCCCCCGACATTTGTTTTAATCA
>CAZVKY010000142.1:0-2348 GCA_964627915.1 uncultured Thermoplasmatales archaeon | reverse complement strand
AGAATTCAGCAAGACGGCTAGCTAAATATGCTGGATAGCCTTCTTCACCAGGCATCTCTTCAAGTCGGCCAGAGATTTCTCGCATGGCTTCAGCAAGTCTACTTGTACTATCTGCCATCAACGCTACATCATAGCCCATATCACGGTAGTATTCAGCGATGGTAATACCTGTGTACACACTGGCGTCTCGAGCAGCAACAGGCATATTAGATGTATTAGCGATGAGCACGGTTCGATTCATCAAGGGTTCACCCGTTTCTGGGTCTTCTAGTTTTGGGAATTCACGAAGTACATCTGTCATTTCGTTACCACGTTCTCCACAACCAACGTACACCACGACTTGGGCATCACTCCATTTTGCTAGTTGGTGAAGAGAAATAGTTTTTCCCGTCCCAAATCCACCTGGAATCGCTGCGGTTCCTCCTTTTGCAATGGGGAAAAAGGTATCAATTACTCGTTGACCAGTGATCAATGGTATGTTTGGATCGTTTTTCTTTTTGATTGGCCGGGGTGTTCGCACTGGCCAGTATTGTTGCATGTGGACGGGAACGGTTCCATGATCTGTTTCTACTTCAGCGATATTATCTGTAATGGTGTATTCTCCTTTTTCTTTGATGGTTTGAAGGGTTCCATTGACTGTTGGTGGTATCATGATTTTATGAGTGATAATGCTTGTTTCTTCTACGGTTCCAATGATGTCTCCACCTTGCACTTGTGTTCCTTGTTCGATGGATGGTTTAAAAAGCCATTTTTTTTCTTGATCAATGGCATCTGCTTCCACACCACGGCGGATGAAATCCCCTGTTTGATTGAAAATAGTTGGAAGTGGTCGTTGAATACCATCATAAATATTAGTAAGAAGACCTGGGCCAAGTGCGACAGAAAGCGGATTATTTGTTGATCTTACGGTTTCTCCAGGTTTCAATCCATTGGTATCCTCATAGACTTGAATAGTAGCAACTTCATTATTAAGTCGAATGATCTCTCCGATAAGGTTTTCTTCTCCAACGCGGACAACATCATACATTTTTGCTCCTTTCATGCCGTCAGCTTCGATGACCGGTCCGGAGATACGAATGATTTTACCCTTTTGGGTTTTTTTTGTCATTGTTTTTGTAACCTCCACATTTTTTGGATTATTTTTTTTAGTGTTCAGTTTTTTTTATCTTTTAATTTCCATACCAACTGCTTTTTTGATTAAATATGAAATGTAATCAACATGATCTGATTTTCTTCCATGTTTATCAGGTATTTCTACAATAATAGGAATGATATTTCTTAAACGGAATTCATTGAGTTCTTTTCCGATTTCTTCAGCGATTTCCTCAGTAATGATAATTAATCCAATTTTTTCAATATGATCTTCGATTTTATGCCAATATTGCACCGCTGTTTTTTCCTGGTTGGGAACATATATGGTTTCTATACCTGCAAGATGTAGACCAGCTGCAGTGTCTTTGTCACAAAGAGCGATGACCTTCATCATGTTTCCTCCGTGATCAGTAGTGATGAATACACCGTTGAAGGAATATGTTCAGCGATGGCTTTGGTGATGATTTTTAGGTTTCGTATTTCTATTTTTTTGTATTCAAGGAATCGAAGTGATGGTCCGATACTGCTATAATGTTGGGTTGAAAGATGTTTGACAATCTCTAACCATAATTGATCAAGGGCATCAGTATATGGTTGCACCGTGGTTTTTTTGTTTTGTTGGCTATCCTGCACTTTTTTTAATGACGGATAGTATTGGGTGCCTTGTAATTTATCAATTAATTCAGAGATGTTTTCTGCATGGCAGAGTTCTTCTTGTTTCCAACCTGCGAGTTCATATCCTTCATCGATGAGAAGTTGTTGGCAATGCTCCGGATCATAACCAAGATGTTTTGCTCTGAGAAGATGTTTTATGGTTCGAATATCAATCATTCGTTTGATGAAGATGTTTTTTGCTTCATTGCATTTATAGGGAACACGGGTCTGCTTTAGTTTTGATAGAAACATATGATCGATTGCAGCATCAAGAGCAAAAGTGGAAAATTCTTTTTTTTCTTTGTGTAGTATTGATTGAAGCCTATCAGGGTATCCAAATGTTTTAAGGAGAGTTGAAAGCTGATCTGGTTCTGTTTTAGATAGGATTGTTAATTGTTTTTTTATAGTTGCTGAAACAGCGTGATCAGCAAGATTTTCATCAACATGATTTTGTGTGATGAGTTGTTTAAATGCTGTTTTTAAAAGATTGCTATCAAGTAGTTCTAGATAGATTTCATAGAATTGATGCATTTTTTTGCTGCTATCCTGTTTCATCATATGAATAGTGTTGATGAATTGATGATCAAGAGCGGTTTGTATCT
>CAZVKY010000141.1:0-2388 GCA_964627915.1 uncultured Thermoplasmatales archaeon | reverse complement strand
TATACAATTGTGCTTTACTGCGTAATTCCTCATAAATCTTTTCAACCGGTGGATACGTCTCACCGCCAACAGCAACCGTGAATGGAACCACAGGATTAGTATCTGTAACAATCTTGGTATCCTTATTTGCATAAGAGATATATCGAAGTGCCTCAACAGGTTCAGTACTAATAATCACATCACTAGTTCCACTAGCAATAAGGGGGCTAGAAACTTTGCCCATGCGAACCGTACAAAACACTGATCCACCACGTTGCGCCATACCATGAACCTCAGAAGCATACACCGGGATTTCTGCATTCACCGCAGCCTTTCCCAGAATGTTTGTAGCAGTAATAACCCCTTGACCACCAACACCAGTTAACACCACACTGATCTTCTTCATATTAGGTATCCTCCTTTTTCACTTTAATCGCATGCGCAGGACAGACCTGTACACAATTCCCACAGCCATTACATTGCTGCTCATCAATATGAATACTTCCCCCATCATCTGAGTAAAACGCTGGGCAACCAAACGCATCAATACAGGTTTTACATTGAGTACATTTTTCTTGATCAACCATGAACACATGAAGTTTTTTCCCTTGTTTTCGTTTATCCCTATTAGCAAGAAGGATGCACGGTGATTTACTTACCACCACAGAAGGTCCTTTATACTCCAATGCTCGCTTAAATGCTTCAGATGTCTTTGAAATCACATTAGGATTCACCACTTCAACATGATCCACACCGCAACCTTTTACCACATCCTCAACACGAATACTCTTAGCAGGATTACCCATGCCATCAGTCTCTGTTCCCGGATGCGGTTGATGACCAGTCATCGCCGTTGTTCGATTATCAAGAACAGTGATGACAACATCATGCTGATGATGAACCGCATCAATGATCGGGGGGATACCCGTATGGAAAAACGTGGAATCACCCATGAAAGAAATAATCTTTTGATCTGTTGAAACCGCAAGACCACAAGCAGTTCCGGCATTTGATCCCATACAAAGCAATAAATCAGCCATGTTCAACGGTGGAGCCTTCCCCAAAGTATAGCAGCCAATATCAGTGGGATACACCGTATCTTTGGGAGCCACCTGTTTAATCGCATAATATGTTGCTCGATGAGGACAACCCGGACATAATGCCGGAGGACGAGATGGAAGTGTAATCTTTGAAGACAATGCCTGAGGAAAAGGTATTTTTTTATCAAAAATAGCTGCTAAAGCATTCGTAACAATATCAGGCGTATATTCATATAATCGAGAGAAATGATCTGAGGATTTCCCCAGAATTTCAATTGATTCATCAAGATCATAAGAAAGCTGTTTCATCTGATTTTCAATGATGGGCTCTAATTCCTCAACCACCACGATTTTTTCATGAGATTCTATTAATTTTTTACACATCATGGGTGGAATAGGATGAGTCATCCCTAGTTTTAAAATAGTAACATCAATACCCAAATCTTCAGCGGCTTCCTTGACATAATTAAAGGAAACACCAGAGGTAACAATACCGATATTGCTTTTTTTACCGATTTGGATAAACTCATTAAACGGCGATTCATCTGAGAGTTTGGCTGCTTTTTCCATTTTCTTAAGAAGAACCGGATGTTGTTTTATGGCAACCGCTGGAACCGTAACAAGATTTGGATCCTTTTCAAAAAATCCTTTACCCTTAGAAGGTTTTGGTTTCTTCAACGTTATCGGCCCTCGAGCATGATTCAATCGGGTTGTGGTGCGAAGAAGTAAAGGTAACTTCAATTCTTCTGAAATATCAAAACCAACCCGAGTCATCTCCTTGGCTTCTTCAGGGGTGGTTGGTTCTAACATCGGTGCACTTCCAAACAGTGCATAATACCTATTATCTTGTTCATTCTGGGAGGAATGACAGGATGGATCATCAGCTGAAATAATCACATGTCCACCTTTGCAACCCACATATAAATAGGTCATAAATGCATCACTAGCTACATTTAATCCCACATGTTTCATACAGGTAAGACTTCGACGTTTGGAAAAAGATGCTGCTGCTGCAACCTCCAATGCTACCTTTTCATTGGTAGAATACTCAAAATAAAAAGAAGGTTTCTTCTTCTGTTTCTTAAGATATTTTGCGATATGAGAAAAGGTATCAGCAATTTCAGAGGAGGGTGTTCCAGGATATGTTGTTGCAACATCAACCCCTGCTTCAATAGCACCTCTTGTTATCGCCTCATTTCCCAGTAATAAAATAGTTTTACCAGGTTTTTCATCAATTATTTCCATAGTTATCTCCCCATCTATTTTTTGTGAATAATCTCTTGAGTCCAAGCCGGAAAACTAAGGAAAACATATAAAGGTAACTACGAAAAATACATAAAATACGATAGTGTTGAGCTATGATGTTTTT
>CAZVKY010000140.1:0-2417 GCA_964627915.1 uncultured Thermoplasmatales archaeon | reverse complement strand
ATTTTGTCCTCTCAATCTATCAAATATAGTTTTGTATTTTGTGATAAGGGCCCTCGTCCTTTATAAACCCTTGCTTTCTGTAAAAAGAAAACAGAATAAGTTGATATCATTCAATCATTTATTGTGTCTTTTTTTTGAGGGTTTTCCTTTTTCCATCACTTTATTAAAAAAATCAATGTTGAACTGATTTTCATCATTTTCAAACATTTTTTCCACAAATACTTTCGCTTCTAAATAATTATAACCCTTAACAATAAGATGATTGAATAATGCATCCTCATACAACTTATCTTTCTTCAGTGTGCTCACCCCTATTTTTATTTTACATTTAATATATTTATCATTCATTAGATATAAATGTTTCTCTAAATGGGAGAAATCACCCGTCTTTAATAAGATATATTTTCAAAGCATCTATTTTTCCTTTTACTCCACTCCCTTTTTCCAATTACTTTTTTTTGAAATATTTACAAATTGACTTATTTTCAGCCACCATTTAAATATTTCATGTGATAAAGTAACACGATGAAGATGGAAGGTGGAAAAAAGATGGAATTTGAAAATGGAAGCTATGGCGAATATAAATACCTCCAACAACTCACCCATAAACATGTGGGTATTGAATATCTAGATCTAACCGCAACATCATATCTATTCTGAAGAAAAAACAATGGAGATAGGGATCAATTAATTCTGCGAAACTGAGAAAAAAATGAGCATATTAATCGAACCATTCTATAACATCAGCATCAACACGACGAATACTTGCCCGCTCCTCTTTTTTCGAAGGATAACCAAAAATCAAAGGTGCTGCAATATGATATTCCTCAGGAATTTTTAACTCTCTTAGCGTCTTCCTTTTTAAGCCTAAGACATTAGCAAAACCAATCCAACAACTTCCCAATCCCTTTGAATGAGCAGCAAGCATCATATTCTGAGCGCAACAAGCACATGATTCATCATTGAATACACCTCTTTTACTCACCACAAAAACAAGAACAGGAGCATTATAGAAGATAGAGTCATTCTTAGAATAAGCAACGGCAGTTAAAAATTGCAGTGTTTTTTTCTTTCTCAGACTCTTCAAAAAGAATTGATAGAAAAACCGATACTTTAGCATCCGTTTCATTTGATTTTTCACTTCAGTTGATAAATGATCAATGAAATCGCGATTAGTTATCACAATAAATTTCCATGGTTGCCGATTTTTAGCAGATGGAGCAAATCTACCCGCTTGGATAATCTCTTCAATGAGCTCTTTTTCAACTGGTTTCTCTTGAAATGATCGAATACTTCTTCGACCTTTAATCACTTTCATGAAATCATGATCCATAGAAATTGCCTCAAACAACAAAAGTCATAATAGGTATACCTTTAAAAATTAAATCCTCAACACAAAACAAAGAACGATGAAGATAAAATAACCGCAAATAACAATCATGCATCTGTTCTGCTCGTAGAGAATACTTCTGATTGTTTTGATATAACAGGCCATCATCCTGATTGATTCATTTTCATGTTTTCAAGCTTTGAGCTGAAAAAATATGGATAGCCATTTAAAAAATTAACACTGTTAAAAAACATCAATTTCAGAAGGAAGTAAATGTCTTTTACTCAAAATTCTTGCCTGATATGGTCGATAGCGCAAGACCACATCTGCTTTCTCGTTCTGAATATCCCAAGGACGAATAATTACTAAATCTCCAGATCGAATCCGTTTGATTCTCCGTTTTTTCCCACCAGGAATCCGAGCGAGACGAGACTTTCCATCACCACAGACAACATTCATCCGTGAACCACCAAGAACCTGATCAACTACACCATACATCTCATTTTTATGTTTTTTTGGAGTGGGTATCCTTGTCGTTGCTTGATTATCATCATGATACATATGTTACACCTTGAAACAGTCAAATAATAGGAAAATAAGATCTGAAATCTTATTCACTATAAAGTACAAATGTTTCACTGTCTTATAGCAAACTCATGGTATTTAATCCTTCTGTGCTTAATATTCACACAGAGAAAAGACTCGTATAATCATTTGAAATCAGGAAAAAATTCGAGTAGCGATTTCTAATCAAATAAATAACGTAAATCAATAGAAAAACAATGGAGAAAATCAGAAAAAAATACTGTAAAGCCGCTGGTGGGAATTGAACCCACGACCTATTCCTTACCAAGGAATCGCTATACCTCTAAGCCACAGCGGCAAACAATATTTTACTCCCTGAAATAGCGAGGGGTTATTTTACTTTTTGCAAAACAGAACACTTTTTTCCTAGCCATTGATGAGAATACTAACAAAAAAAGATTCTGAGAACCATCCTGACCACATCAACATCAACCGAACACTTTATTATTAATTTGCTCATTAAATATAATATTGGAAAACTAAGAGAGGCATTCTCATGAAA
>CAZVKY010000139.1:0-2426 GCA_964627915.1 uncultured Thermoplasmatales archaeon | reverse complement strand
AAACTGATATTAAAAGAATGATATGGGGGAAAACGATTTTGATGGCAGCAGAAACAAAAAATTATAAGATTAAAGATTTAAACCTTGCTGGTTTTGGGAAAAAAGAAGTAGAAATTGCTGAAAAAGAGATGCCAGGGTTGATGGCTGTACGAGAAAAATATGGACCGGATAAACCATTGAAAAACGCTCGCATCACTGGAAGTCTTCATATGACTGTTCAAACCGCAGTGCTTATTGAAACATTAAAGGAACTGGGTGCATCCGTGCGGTGGGCGAGTTGTAATATTTTTTCCACCCAAAATCATGCCGCAGCATTCATTGCTAAAAATGGTACACCAGTGTTTGCTTGGAAGGGTGAAACATTGAAGGAGTATTGGTGGTGCACCCATAAAGCTCTTGATTTCGGTGAGGGAAAAGGACCTCATCTTATCGTTGATGATGGCGGGGATGCCACATTAATGGTGCATAAAGGATATGAAGTAGAGGAACACCCGGAGTTGTTGGAGAAGGATTATTCAGATGAACAGGAGGATTTCCGTGAACTAATGCGTATGCTTAAAACTATTTATGATCAACATCCTACTCGTTGGCATGATGCCGTCAAAGAAATAAAAGGAGCAAGTGAGGAAACAACAACTGGTGTGCATCGGCTGTATCAAATGATGGAAGAGGATTCATTATTATTTCCAACGTTTAATGTGAATGATTCAGTGACCAAATCCAAGTTTGATAACCTGTATGGTTGCCGGGAGAGTCTTGCTGATGGGATCAAACGAGGGACTGATGTGATGGTTGCTGGAAAAATCGTGTTGGTCTGTGGATATGGTGATGTGGGTAAGGGATGCTGTCAGAGTATGAACGGGTTTGGTGCCCGGGTCCTGGTCACTGAAATCGATCCAATTTGTGCATTGCAGGCATCCATGGAAGGCTATGAAGTAGTCAGAGTAGAAGATGCCGTGAAATATGCTGATATTTTTATCACTGCCACGGGTAATCGGGATGTGATCACCGTTGAGCATATGAAACAGATGAAGGATGGAGCTATTGTCTGTAACATTGGTCATTTTGATAATGAAATCCAGGTGGATAAATTAGAAAACTATTCAGGAATCAAAGAGGAAAATATTAAACCTCAAGTTGATAAATACACATTTCCTGATGGGCATAGTATTATTTTGCTTTCCAAGGGAAGACTAGTGAATCTGGGTAATGCCACAGGTCATCCTAGTTTTGTGATGAGTAATTCTTTTACCAATCAATGCTTGGCCCAGATGGAACTCTGGAATAAGGATTTTGATATTGGGGTGTATATGCTGCCAAAAACATTGGATGAGGAAGTCGCTCGTTTACATCTTGAGAAACTTGGCGTGAAATTAACCACGTTATCAAAAGAACAAGCCGACTATATTGGTGTCGATGTGAAAGGACCATATAAACCGAAGCATTATCGGTATTAACCGTGACTATGATTATTCTTATTGGAACCGGACATGTGTTTGATCTTTCTGATGCATTAATCGATATTTTTGATGAGTATAATCCAGATACGATTTGTGTTGAACTTGATACTCAGCGATATCAGCAATTGTTGTTGAAACAGCAGCATCCTGAGAAAAGAAAAGAAATTCAGAAAAATACACCGATAGTATACCGGATGCTTGCTCGATTTCAGGAGAATCTTGCTGGTAAATATGGAGTTACGCCAGGCGAGGAGATGCTCACCGCGATTCAGTATGCACAAAGTCATCAACTCCCCTTGCATCTTATTGATATGAATGCTCAACAGGTCTTTGCTCAGATGTTAAAAGATATGACTGTGAGAGAAAAACTTCGTTTGTTTTTTTCTGGTTTTGCGGGTTTGTTTGTTTCTCAGAAACGTGTGGAATCCGAACTTAACAAACTTCAGGGTGATTTCAGTTCTTATATCGATGAAATAGGAAAAAAGTTTCCAACCATTAAACATGCGTTGATTGATAAGCGCAACCAGTTTATGTTTCATAAACTAAAGCATTTATCTGAGGAATTTGAAACGATTGCCGTTGTTGTTGGTGATGGGCATATTCAGGGGATGAAACAGCTTCTTGAAAAAAATGATAGTGAAATACACATAGTACGGTTAAAGGAGCTAAGAAACCAAAAAAGACCTCCAGCTGATAATGCAAATGCATCATTTAGTATTGAATACAAAGGAATGTAGAAAAATATTATGAGTTGTATTAGTGATTTCTGATATCATTATTTGGTATAATTGGGCCTGTAGCCTAGTCTGGATAGGGCGATAGCCTCCTAAGCTATAGATCGCGGGTTCGAATCCCGCCAGGTCCGTTGAATTTTAATAAGATAAAATAGAGATATTGTGGGTACCCAATAATTTTGGGCCTGATTCATAATTCATTCTCCTAATGAGATTTTTCTCAGATTACTTT
>CAZVKY010000138.1:0-2512 GCA_964627915.1 uncultured Thermoplasmatales archaeon | reverse complement strand
TATCTATATTAATTAATGATTATATAAGATGATATAAGATGAAAAAAAAATTGACTCTATATTTCCTTTGTTTTTTACTTATTATCCCGACTTTATACGTTGCACCAGCAGAGAAAGAGGATTCAACTTATGATATAATAAATAAAACAATAAGTTTTTCCCAACCATTTTTTTCTGAAGTAACGAATACGATTTATTCAAAAATTTCAGTTGAAAATTCTACCTCATATTATGTCGAAGCTGGGGAACCGGTGCTTCCCATATATCAAAAAGTCTACACTTTTCCGATGGGAACAAATATCATTAATATTTCATACAACAACTCTGGCTTTTATCATAAAAAAATGAATTCACCCTTGCAAATTTGTCCATACCCGGTAACAGATCACTCCGATTTTCAATCTACTATATTTTCCTTATTTAACCTATTTGATAGATCAAAATTGAGGAAAAAAGAACCAGTCGAATATCGATGTGGAACTGGAATTCTAAAAGATAAAAGAGTGTTGTATCTGAGTATAGTGATTTATCCCGCCCAATATGATATTACCAAGCAGAGCATCACATGGATTGATTCCGTAGACTACTCTATAAAATACAAATTACCGGATGAACAATTACCACCAAAGAAGAAATATGAAACCTTAATCATTTCACCATCTAATTTTTCCGATGAATTACAACCATTGTCACAGTTATCTGATTTAAATTACCTCGTCAATTTAAGCGAAATCCCAAAAATAGGTAGAGACACTCAAGAAGACATTAAGTATTTTATTAAGAATGCCATCGAACAGTGGGAAATATCCAATGTTCTATTAGTGGGCGGATATCATCAAATCCCTTGTCGAATGGTGCACGTGGATGATATTAGATCTGTTATCATGGGTGAAAAAAATTTCATCAGTGATTTATATTATGCAGATATTTATGATGAAAAAGGTTCGTTTTGTAGCTGGGATTCAAACAACAATGGCTTATATGGAGAATATAAACTTTTTAGCCATTCTCCAGTTGATGAATTAGATTTATACCCCGATGTACATCTTGGTCGACTCGCTTGTACATCAGAAAATGATGTATCTACTGTTGTCAATAAAACAATTCAATATGTAACAGATAAATCCTATGAGTCTTCATGGTTCCAACATGTCATCGCCATTGGTGGAGATACATTCACAGAGGATATTGCTGGGATATCCGAGGGAGAAAAAATAAATGATGCCATAATTCAGATTATGTCCTCTTTTTCATCTACTAAACTTTGGGGAAGTAATGGTCAGTTAAAACATGCTGAAGATATCAGCAATGAAATGGAGAATGGAGCTGGTTTTGTTTTTTTTGAGGGACATGCTGGATCGAATAGTTATCGAACACATCCCAATAAAGGAAGAAATCAATGGATACCTGTTGAATGGTATAGAACCTATCACGTAAATAGTCTGAGAAATGAAAAGAAACTTCCGATCATAACCATAAATGCCTGTAATACCTGTAAATTTCAAGTAGATCATACCAGTCTCGGTTGGAGTTTCATTGTTAATCCAAAAGGAGGCGGAATCGCTAGTATTGGTATGACTTGTTTGAGTTGGATTTATCCTGGTGTTTTTTGTACTCAAGGATTGGGTGGTGAAATTCATCAAAATGCATATAAGGCTTATGTGGATGGAGCAGAAACATTTGGTGAATTATGGTCAAGCTCAATAATTCAATATTTAAATTCCCATCCCTGGTCATTAAGTGTTTATGATTATAAAACAATTGAATCATGGCAACCTTTTGGTTATCCTTCGCTTAAAATCGCTTCAGCGACTAAGTAATATGTTAAAATTTTATTTTAAACAGATATAAAATCAAAAAAGGATGTAAAAGAAAGTAAAAAACCTCTTTTGAGAAGGGTTTGCAAAGTCTTTTGAAGTGAGATAAGTGCAAAGCCCTTATGATCCCTTCAGCCTCCACTTCCCCGGCATACTCTCAATTCTTTCTGCAATACCACACCCCACTCGGGGGGGAACCGGTCTAATTTTTGTTATGCATCATCAAAACGGTTAATCGTTCAAAATTATTCTGAAGTTGTCCCTGAATTTTGCAACAATGATATACTCCCTTTTTATGGATAAATATGATAACTTATACATTGACCAGTTTTACAGCATTTGGTGTGAAGATATCAAGAATAGTATTAATCAATCCCATAATCGCGTCAACCAAAATCATAATCAGATTAATGAGATATTGTATAAGTTCAACAATTCCCAACAAATCAAAAATAATATTGATAAGATTCTGTATAAACTGAATAATTAACTCAATCAATTGTCTTAATAAATCAATTAATCCATTCGGCTCCGGGTTGGAAACTATCCCTGAACACTTTTGATCATTGAATCCATACTCTATTTCCTCAACCTCATGAATAGCATCCATAAGTGGTTGACTATGTGCTTTTGGCAATGCAATACCAGCTGACATCAATAGAAAAACTGTGACCACTGCCCCAAAACTCATAATT
>CAZVKY010000137.1:0-2531 GCA_964627915.1 uncultured Thermoplasmatales archaeon | reverse complement strand
AAAAAAATCTTAGAAGAACTTCGCAAATCCTAAACAATAATTTATTTTGGCTCCTTCGGGAGCCCTTTTTATTTTTTAGAAAAACAAATAAACTTCAAAATATAATAAAAAATATGAAATTCAATAAAGGGCAAATAATAAAAATTGGAAAAGAAAAATTTGATGTACTTAAAATATTTCATGATATAGATTGGTGGGATTCTGATAAAAATATAATTATTGGAGAACATACTGCAATAGAATTGCATAAGATTGGAGATTTTACCTTACATCCAACGCATCTGATTAAACTTTATTATAATAAAAGAGATGAAGCAGTTTTATTTAGAATTGAACAAGAAAAATCTTCTAAGGAAATTGAAAATCCTCGGCAAAGAGGTGGAATGTTTAGTTTGAAAAATAAAATAATTATAAAAATTGGAGAAATAAAACAAGATGAAACCGAAAATTTTGGGAATGAGTAGTGAGAGCTATCCAGAAGGAAGATTGGATAATTTCAAAATAGATGAAAATGAAGGACACTGGGAGTCAATAATAGATTGCTTAATAGATTTTGGTTTTAAAGATGAATCTATAAGGGCAAATATAGATGCGACTCTTGAAGATAGAGGATATATTTTTCTTTATCTAAACCCAAAATTAAAAGTTCATTTATCAGCAGAAGAATCAGAAGATTTTTTTACTGTAAGATTTGATACTTCTATTCCAAGAGAAGAAATTTTGAAAATCATGAATAAACATTTTCAATTTTCTAAATAATTTTTATTTCTTTCTTTTTTTATTTTTGTTTTTCAAAAACGCGCGCGTCAGATAAATTACCCACCTATAAAAGTGATTTTAACTCTACGAAATTCTTTTAGAATTTCTTGTCACGCCTTGCAGGCTCTCGGGCTAAAGCCCTCGGAAGACATAACAGCGATTATCTGGAATTTTCCTGCGAAAAATCCCCAAATTTCACTTCGTGAAACTTCAGATAATCGCGATGTTCAACGAAATTTTTTGCTACGCAAAAAACTCTACGCAAGATTAATTTTAGTTATTCCATCCCCCCCAGGCGGGAAAGCCGAAAAATAGCTGAAACTTCGTTTCAGGATTATTAAATCGAGAGGAGGGCTAAGACAAATACAAAACTATTTAAGACACAATCTTTTTATTTTGGAAAAGAGGAAAAATGAAATATTTAAAATCTTGTAGAAGTTGCATGTCTAACAAAGGAGAAAAAAGAATTTCTCCTGCTAAACCAATTTACAAAGGAAAATATTGGAGAATTGAACACGCTTATCCTTGCGGACTAAAAGGGTGGCTAATTTTTTTACCTAATCGTCATGTGGGTGCATTACACGAATTAACTCCAAATGAAATGAAAGAATTCGGAGAGATTTTTCCAAGAATTCCAAAAGCACTACATAAAGTTTCTAATTGTGAAAAAGAATATGTGATGCAAATTGCAGAAGGCACAGGATTTAATCATGTACATTTTCATATCGTTGCAAAACCAAAAGGCACTCCTAAAAAATATCAAGGAACTGAATTTTTTCATTATCTTGCTAATGCTAAAAGCATCTCAAAAGAAGAGATAATCTCTTTTTGCGAAAAATTGTCAAATGTTTTAGATAAGTTTATTAAATCTGGAAAACTGAAAAAATAAAATGAAATACAAAGAGGTTTGCGACAGAATAAAAGAGGTTCTTTCAAAAGAATCCGAAGTTTTAGCAGTTTTCAATAATGGCTCTTCTATTGTTGGGATGGATACTCCTGGCTCTGATTTAGATTTTGTAGTAATTATGAAAAATGATAAAGATGAAAACAAAATCGTTAAAATTCTTAGAAAGAATTTTGAGGTTTTCAAAAATGAGGAAAACCCTGAAATAGAAGTAGAAGAGCAATTTAATGTTTTAGAAAGAAGGGCAGATTTTACATTTATCTCTAAAAAAAAGATGGAAGAAAAAGTCAATAGTTTTTACAAATCTTCTGCTAATTTTTTAGAACTGCAACATTTTATCAAACATAAAATTGTGGATTCAGTTGCAGTTTATGACCCAAATAAACTTTTAACTAAATGGAAAAAAATAGTTGAAAGTTATCCTAAAAAAATTATGAAAGATGTTTTTGATTCTCAAATTTATTCCATAAAAGAAAATTTGTTTTATTGGAAAAATCATGGATTTAGAAATGAATTTCAATTTGGTTTTGAGTATTGGGATGTTATGAAAGCAATTTGTCAAGCCCTTTATGCAAAAAATAATCGTATGTTTATGTTACCTTACAAAAGAATTCACAATGATTTAAAAGAACTAAAACCAAATATTGAAAAGGAAATGTATCAATTAATTAGAGGAAAAAATAATCAAAGAATGATAAAAAAGAAATCAAAGATAGTTGAAAAAATTCTGAATAATCTAAGAGATGAAGGAGTAAGCGAGATAACCTCTGAGGAAATTAAGAAGAGAGTTTCCAGAGAACTTTTGAGTAATGGACGTGTTGATGAGGAAAGGTTTTATCGAGTTAGGAGAGAGATGAAGAATCTCGAC
>CAZVKY010000136.1:0-2566 GCA_964627915.1 uncultured Thermoplasmatales archaeon | reverse complement strand
CAGGGTGATTTCATACTGTGAACTATTAATAAAAATATCAAAGAATTGCATTTAGAAGTGGACAAAACCTGAAAAATATGTCAAAAAGCAATTATTGAAATAATTTGCGGAGGCATATTGAGTGGATTTCAAGAAGATTATAGTTCGGCCAGTTTCTCGTTCCGAAGAATCCCTTTTCCAAAAAAAAATGCAGGCCCACCACTATCTTGGTTCACTTCCTAAAATAGGGAATACCATTTGGTATGTGGCAACGTATCAAAAAAAATGGCAAGCCTTGTTGGTTTTTTCTGCAGCAGCGCTGAAATGCCATGCAAGAGATAATTGGATAGGCTGGAATTATCGATATAAATATGATCGATTAAACCTGATTGCCAACAATTCGAGATTTCTGATTCTACCTGATAATCATCAAAAAAATATGGCTTCGAAAATTTTGTCTTTGTGCCGGAAACGAATACAAAAGGATTGGATGGAGCGTTTTGATTATCCTTTGTTACTCCTGGAAACTTTCGTTGATCCGACACGATTCAATGGAACAATTTACAAGGCTGCAAACTGGCTTTTTACAGGCTATACCAAGGGTTATCGGCGCACTCGAACCGGGTACAGCAATACTGTCAGGAATCCTAAGATGGTGTTTATCCAACCCATTCAACGCAGTGCCCGCACCCTATTATCTTGTTCAGAATTAAATCCACGTTACCAAACAGGAGGACCAAGGATGAAATTACGCGCAGAGCACATGAAGTCATTACCCTCTTTTTTTAAAGGTATTACTGACCCGCGAAGAGAACAAGCCAGGCAACACAAATTAGAGGCGGTTTTATCTATGGCAGTGGGGGCGGTTTTATGTGGCATGTGTGGATATAAGGCTATTGCTGATTGGGTCCAAGATCTTAGCCCAATTGCCCGATCGAGGTTTGGGTGCCGCTGCAAAAAAAAGAAATACCTTGTGCCCAGTGAGGGCACTATTCGTCGTGTTCTTATGAGGGTGGACCCAACAGAGTTAAATCAAGCACTGCATGCATGGAATGAAGCATACGGTACTGTTGATGAATCCCTTGCTATCGATGGAAAAACCATGTGCAATGCCATTAGTGAACAGGGACGTCAAACTCATATTATGAGTGCTGTCGGCCATCAGAGCGGACAATGCTACACCCAAAAAAAGTTGGCACTCTGCCGATAAAGGGCAGTGATGAGGAAAAACAGACCAATGAAATCAAAATTGCGATTCCTCTTTTAAGCGATTTAAATATTAATGGTAAAACGATCACAGCCGATGCTTTATTAACACAACGCGACTTTGCAAAATGGCTTGTTGAACAAAAAGGTGCTCACTATCATTTCACAGTAAAAGGCAATCAAAAGCAATTACTTGATGACATCAGTTTTTATTTTAATCATGTAGATCAGAAACCTGACAATATGACAGTCAATGACGGTCATGGTCGAATTGAAACTCGAAAAATTTGGATTACTGTTGATCTTAATGACTATTTGTCATTCCCGCATGTGGGACAGGCTTTCATGATAGAGCGAAATGTGGTCAATCAGAAAAGCGGCAAAGTATCAACAGAAAAAGCCTATGGCATAACAAGCAAAACACGGGATGAGGCTGATGCTGCACAAATTCTACAAGATAATCGAGGTCACTGGTGCATTGAAAACAGTTGTCATTACGTGATTGATTGGAATTATGATGAAGATCGTAGTCGCATAAGAAAGGGGCACGGCCCTGAAAATATGTCCAGGATCAGACGTTTTGCTATTGGACTCATCAAAAAAAAACCGGGAAGTAGTGTCGCTCAAAAAATGAGACGGATGAATAAAAACATTCGTGCTGTCTTCGATTATTTGAAAATGACTCGTAATAGCTGCTTTGCATGTGCGATTGATGGTTAGAATGAATTTACCGTGACACGGCGGCTGATCTTTGCCAATCAGCACGGTTTAATATGTATAAATGTAATTGCCATAAAACAGATAATCTGGTATTATTCAGTTATTCTCATGTTGAAACACCTGTATGCTGCATTTTTTCAACCAGCTTTGACCTGAACCTGCCGGTTTTTTCAACCTGATTTTATTTTTATTTTCAAAGGGGGCAGCGGCCAACTTTACCATTTTTTGGAAAGGAGCTCAAAAATGTCTGTTAAAATTTTAATTCCCTATAATTTTACCCCCAGCGACCAAAAATCCGTTGATTTTGTGAAACAGCGGTATTCAAACCGGCGCGGGGTTGAAGTCACCCTGTTCCATGCCTATGCGCCGGTGCCGGAAATGGATATCCGGGACAGCCCGATCATGAAAAAAGTGGCCCAAAATGCCTGGTTTCTTCAACATCAGCAGGACGAACGCAAAAATGCCCTGGAAGAGGTCAGGCAGCAGCTTATAAACCAGGGTATTGAAGGTCACCACATCCAATGCCTCTTCAAACCGGTCCTGGTTGATGTTGCCGCAGATATAACCGATCTATGTAAAAAAGAAAAATTTAACATGGTGGTGCTGAGCAGGAATCCTGGCAATATTGTTAATTTTTTCAGCAGAAGTATTTCCAATCGTG
>CAZVKY010000135.1:0-2611 GCA_964627915.1 uncultured Thermoplasmatales archaeon | reverse complement strand
ATTACCTGTTACCTGTTTATTTTTCATGTTGCAGGGGTAGCCAAGCATGGCCAACGGCGCAGGACTTAAGATCAACAGGAAATAAGGGTTCGATGAGACATCCTGTCTCGAAGGAGTCCGAGGGTTCAAATCCCTTCCCCTGCATCTTTTTTTTCTTTATTCTTCCTCGTTATATTTGTAAAAAGAGGGTTTTGTACTGATTTTTTGAAAAGGGAGGTTAGATTGAATTATTTTCTTAAATCTTTTTATAGGGCGATGGTGTTTTTGGTTTTTTATGAGTAATCAGTTTTACTTTAACAAAACAGTTATTGCTGTTCTTTTTTTAGTAGTGTTGTCAAATAGTGTTATCTGTGGTAATCAGGTTTTTGCTTCAGAGCCATTGATTGGTGAGGATGATACCTATGAGAAAAAGATTGAAATTGAATCCTCCGATGTTTTTAATTGGACGGTGTATCGGAATGGATCTATTGATTATGTAGTAACAGTTTCAGCAAGTGGTTTTGAATCCTGGAATCAACAGGTATCTCCCTCATATTTTGTGTTGGATGAAGAGAATCCTTATAGGATTGTGGGGTTATCTGTTTCTGTTCCTGCGTTTCCAGATAGGGAAAATCGGCATGGGACGGTTCGTTTTGTGTTTCGTCCGTTGAATAAGACAACTTCATTTACTATGATGAAGAATGTGAGTGTAGTAGTGACTGGAAATTTTCAGGGTGCGGGTAATAAGTTAATTCTTGGCATGTTTGAAAATCCATTACCTGCTCCGTTTAATAATCAATATGGTGCGTTTGTGTTGAATCTGTTGTTATGGGCGATGATTGCTTATGCGGTTTATATTTTTATTAAAGGAATTCTTATTGAAATTGCGAAGAAAACTAAGACATTATTAGATGATGCATTGATTGAAATCATTCGGTTGCCGATATTGATTATTATCATTATGTATGGAGCAGTGCAGTCTATTTTTGAGTTAGATATTAATCTTGGTTTACGTGCTTCAATTACCCAGATCATCTATTTTTTATATGCTGTGATTGGTGTTTATTTGGCGTATCGTATTTTTATTGAGATTCTTGATGAGATCACCAAGGTGAAGGGGGGAAAAACTAGTATGTTTGGATCGGTGCTTCGTCCGGTGTTTCGTAAAATTGGGATTGCCATAATTCTCATTGGTGGGTCTATTTTTGCGTTGAATGCAATTGGTATTCAGGTGACCGCGCTTCTTGCTGGTGCAGGGGTGATGGGTCTTGTGATTGCATTTGCTGCTCAAGACACGCTTTCTAATTTTTTCAGTGGGATTCATTTGTTGTTGGACCGGCCGTTTAAGATTGGTGATCTAATTTTTCTTGAAGGTGGTGAATACTGTCGGGTGGAAAACGTGGGGATGCGATCCACGAAACTATATAGTATTTTTGATCATGAACTCATCATTCTTCCTAATAATACGATTGCTAATCAGAAGATCATTAATATTGTGAAACCAGATAATCGAATTCGGAAAAAAATCGAAGTAGGAGTAGCCTATGGTTCTGATCTTGAAAAAGTGAAATATATCATGTATCAATCTGCTAAGGAACATGAGCATGTGGTTGATGAACCTGGGTATGACCCTCAGGTGCGTTTTGTAGGATTTGGTGATTCTAGTCTTGATTTTCTGATGTATGTCTGGATTGATGAGGTGTTGAATCAATGGAAAGTATTAAGTGATATTCGCTTGGAAATCGATGCTCGGTTTAGAAAGCAACAGGTTACTATTCCATTCCCTCAGCGGACGGTGTGGTTGAATCATGTGAAAAAAGCTACAAAAAAGGCTAAACAGGTAAAAGAAGAATTTTCAAAAGATAAAAAAAGCGAAACTAGTGATGATGCCAAGGGACATCAAAAGGATTGATCTTTCTACCTATTTAGAGTATGATGATACTGGATAGATAGAGAACTAGTGCTGATGAGATGGTAATAAGAATGTTATCATCGATTGGTCCGAACTCAAATCTTTCAGTAATTGAAGCAGTAATGGCTGAGAGAACACCTGCTAGCGAGAGAGCTGCAAATCCTGCATACACATATCCAATGGGAATGCAGACAAGACCCATGAATATGTTTCCTATGGGATGTTTTGATCGTCGGTTGTAGAATGCATTGCGGACGATTCCTGTGATGCCATCGCCAAAGGCCATGTATGCTGCGGGGATAATTGCTATCCAGCGTTGTGAATACCCGAGAAGTATCCAAAGAGCAAAAATTGATACACCCCACATGAAGCAGAAGCTGACATCATTGTAATTTTTATCGGTTTGAAACCAGTAGAGTTTGTTTCCTTTGGTATGAGTAAAAAGGGTGATCAAAGTAAGAAGAATTCCTGCGAGCAGTGGGATGATAGGTGTGGAATAAAAGGGGATGAAAAGAGTGACGATTCCACCAGCAAGAATATGGACGAATTTTCGGTTGTAATAAAGTGAATCTTTTGCAGTGATTCCTTTTTTGATCATGTAATGATAGAGATATTTGGTGACAAAGACCATGAGTATGGTATAAGTAACAAGGATGATGCTTAGAATTAGATCATCAATAGTCATTAGGCTGCTGGGAATGGTGTTCTGCTATTTAATAG
>CAZVKY010000134.1:0-2640 GCA_964627915.1 uncultured Thermoplasmatales archaeon | reverse complement strand
CAGTAAAACCGGATACCTCGTTGTTGTCGGCTTCACAAAACTTGACAATGCAGTCCTTGGACAGAGAATTCAACCAACCATGACCAATGTTGGAAAGAGCAACACAATGTTCGGAAACAATCTTGCTGCAAGATTCCGGGACAAAAGTTCCTTCTGCATGGAATCCGGCAGAGAGATCGATGGCGTTGATATTTCCATTTCCAATGGCAGCACAATTCTGAAACAGGACATCGGTTGTGAAATCATCTGAAAAATTGTCAGCCAATTGAATGGTAAGTTGAATGTTAGGATTGATGGCCAATGCATCTAAAAGAAGTTGACCATCTTCTGCATTAATGACCACTTGTGGAATATTTGCTGCAGCCGATCCACCAAACCCGGCGAAACCAACACTACCATCATCAGCAATGACTGCTCCAACTCCTCCTCCATCTCTGATATTTATAATTCTCTCACCTGAAAATAGATCGCATGCTGCCCAATCGATAACACCAATTTTTCCATTAACATTAGTTACAGTGCTACATGCACCGGCAGGAACAGTTGCAACACCAAGAGCAGTGGTAGTGCCTACAATCAATGGTCCAGCTTGGGTTTTTGAAGCAACGAAAGGTCCAAGACCAGGTTGATCCGTGATCAAGATAACATTAGGTTGTTTCACGCCAAAAACATGATATCCATTTCCTGCAACCCCTTCATAAGTAGAAACATTCTGGATAGATGTACAATTTTCAAATCTGTAACCACGAGAAATATTGGGGTTACCAGGAACACCCACAGCATTGCTGATAAAGAATCCGTCGCATGATCCAGCATTATTTCTATTTCTACTAGCCACACAATTATTCAAAACGTATCCTTGATTAGTTTGATCAGGGTCAGATTGGTAACCTTCAAGGTAATATCCGTTGACAATAAAGGGAAGTGGCGTGTTTTCAACTTCAGCAAAATTTTCGGAACACTCACAATTTTCCATATTCAAGGATTGAGTGTAAACTGAAGTAAACCCTATTACACCACTGGAAACAAAGCCAGTGGCTCTGTTTCCATTAAATTGACAATTTCTCATTACCCATCCCTTGTTGGGTCGAAGATTTCCAATACTTCCTGACAAATGAAATCCTTCAACTGTGCTGACTCCGCCACCTCCAACAGATCGATTATCATTATACTGACAATTTTCAAAGACCATATATTCACAAGCATCATCATCATGTCCCTTTTGTGTAAATCTCAAGGTTCCAAAAAGAATAATACCCTCATTTTCACTAAATGATTCCGGAATGTCATGAAAATTTCTATTGCATCGCACATTCGAAATTTTACCGCTGTAAACTCTGTTAGTTTCCATACCAGTTGACGTATCAACCACTCCCGTAATAAAAAGGGGAGGGTCGGGAGGAAACGAAATTTGAACAGGAGGTATAACAGGAGCCGGGGCAATAAACCCATTATCAGATGCTTCAACATTCTCAACATAGAGATTCTTAATCCATTGTCTGACTTGGTCTGCATCTGGTTCTAGGCCAGTTACAACCGCAATTTGGAGATCCCATCCAATCCAAAGACCATAAATACAGTTGGTGTTGAACTTTGAGTTTTGAATTTGAACATTCTCGGCATAAGATACTACACTACCAATCACCTGATTCGTGCACGTCACATTATCAACAGACAGATTTTTGGTGATTCTCTCTGTGACTGCAAAATCTTCCGTATCGGAAACAGAAAGACCCACAGCACCCCACCAGAGGAAAAATACACCATCAACAACACCGGGGTTTTGGGCATCAGAAGTGATTAACAAGTTAGATATGTTAATATCAACAGTATCACCTTCCACCCATACACCGCGGTAAGCAAAGTTTCTAACCTTACCCAGAGCTTCCGAATCACCGGTAATGGTAACGTCATTGACGCCTCGGGCTACACGAACACCGTAGGTTCTGAGGAAGTTTTCGGGATCCTTAGAAGGATTGGTCAAATTCAAATAGTGGTGCTTGAAATCAAGGACCACGTGGGACGAGGCAATGGTGATGGCGGCCACATCATCTTCAAGATAAGCAACATCTACATCAGAACAGAAGACATAGTAACCCGGCTTGTCAATAACAAGTGAACGGGAAGTTCCGTCACAATGAGTGAAAGTCTTTTGACTAATCTTTACCTTGCATTGGCACTTGTTCTTGCATTTACCACAATCTTTCGACTTTTTGGTGTGGACCGAACGAGTTTCTTTTTGTGAAACCTTATTAAGAGCAAGTTTCTTAAGATTTTTGGGCTGGTTGACTTTTTCTAAGAAATCAGCATGACCAGTTTTACCTGCTGCTCTAAGAGCATGAATGTGATTTTGACGAACTTCTCTGACACTTTGTCTGGAACTTTTCATTTTTTAAAAGTATTTTTTTTTTTGTTTTTTTGTTTTGTAAAAAAAGATATTAATCAAAACAAATAATAATCAAAACAAATAATAATTTTGATTGGCATAAAATAAATGACTTGTTTTATTTGGCTTAATTAAAAATAAAACACGGGAAATTATATAAACTACAATTAAAGGACCATGAAGATCCAAAACAATATTGTATTTTTAGTAATTAGTGGAAAATTGCCATACCAAGATGATCACTTTATTTTGAG
>CAZVKY010000133.1:0-2645 GCA_964627915.1 uncultured Thermoplasmatales archaeon | reverse complement strand
GTAATGTTGGAATGGTTCCTGTGAGAAAACCAATGGGGCAGATATCAGTGAACATAAATCCTAAGAGCATGGTTGTAGCAAACACTAATCCGATTAGAACGAAATATTTGATGTAAATGAGCTTTAAATGGAGTGATCGGTTACTTATTTTGTTGATAAGTGGAGATCTTTTGAGTTTACGTGCAATTGGTGAAGTTGCTCGTTGTAAAAGACCAATAGGGCAGGCCCATCCACAGATAGCTCTGCCGGTGAGCACCCCAAAAAAACTTATGATAAGTAAGGGGAATGCTATGAGCTTCCACTTAAAACTATTTTGAAAAACACCAACTTCAAGGGCTCTTAGGGGGCAAGCTGATGTTGAAGCGGGACACGAATTGCAATAAAAGAATGGATAGCAAAATCCGGTTTTTAATCCAAGTGGTCCGAGATTTGCCGAAAATAAGAGTAGTATTTGTGAAAAGAGTCGTTTAATTTGCAGTTTCATAAGCTTTATCGCTTTCGTTTATACATCATCATTGTTATAAATATTATTGATAATGCGATGATAATGAATTCAAAGCCTGGTGAGTCATTGCCACCATTGGTATCTCCGCCGTTTCCGTTTGAAGATGATTGATAATTAAGTTTTGTGTTTTCTTGGTAGGTGTTCCATCCTGTTGCGGTTTGAATTTTTATGGTATATTGGAGATATGTTGCATCATCGTGATTCAGATTTATATTTGCAGAGTAAACATCTTCTGAGTCCTTCGACATCGAGGTATTTTCTTTTGTATAACATATTCCGTTGTTAGCATTACATTCTTGGATGATAACGTATACTCCTTCTGGATTCGTAATTGCCTGATTAGTTATACTTACGGTCAGATCGATGGTACCCATCGCTTGCGGTTTCTGGGGGGTGATATCGACGTTGATATCATCAGCAATGGCGGTTGAAGTGATAAGCGTTAATAGGATAACAATGATGAGTGGTGTTATGATTTTTTTATTCATCTCACTTTTTCTCCTTAGATTTTTTCGATAAATTAATATTTATTTAATAAATTCATCGATTTTATCTTTCAATAGGGCTGCATCTCCTTGCCAGCCGTCAGGGATTTCATCGTAGAGCATGACACCAGTATGTTTGTAGATGATTTCTCCATCTCGATCGAAGAAACAGATGGAAGGAATACCACTCGTCGGTGTTTCTTTATATTTGTCAGTGTTATCGATTTCGTTTCCAAACACCCAATTAAGAGAATATCCTGCATCTGCATATAGATTCATAAAATCTTGGATGTCTGTTATCTTTTCCCCTGGTTCAACATTGATAGATAAAATCTCTAGATCATCTCGTGAATAATTCTCATATGCTTTTTTCAATTCAATCATTTGGTATTGGCAAGGAGTACACCATGTAGCCCATAAATCAAGGATGATGATTTTTCCTCGATAGTCTTTCAGTTCCCCTGTTGATCCATCAAGAAGG
Source organism: uncultured Thermoplasmatales archaeon (assembly GCA_964627915.1). Taxonomy (GTDB): domain Archaea; phylum Thermoplasmatota; class E2; order DHVEG-1; family DHVEG-1; genus EX4572-165. The sequence goes on along the minus strand of CAZVKY010000133.1, from coordinate 1,174 downwards.
GCAAATGTAAAATTTTCACCGTTATCTGAACCATTCATGTTATTGTCATTATCTTGTGTTTCATTGGTATTGTCTGAATTGGTACATCCTGAGATCATACTGATGGTGACAAGCATTCCGATGATCAGTACTATTTTGAGTTTGTTTGTTTGTTTCATTCTTTTTGCCCGTTTGATTTTTTATTCTATGTATGGTTCAAGTTTTGCTTTTAGTGCTGGTTTTGGCATTGCTCCTACGATTTGATCTACTAGTTTTCCATCTTTGAATACTAAGAGTGATGGGATGCTCATGATTCCATATTTTTGTGCGGTTTGTTGATTGTTATCTACGTTTAGTTTGCCGAACACAATTTTTCCTTGTAGTTCTTTGGCAAGTTCATCGATTATTGGGTGAATCATGCGGCAGGGTCCGCACCAGGGAGCCCAACAGTCAACAACTACGGTTTTGTATTTGTTTATGTGATCATTCATATCAGTATCATTCATTTCTACTGGTTCATTTGGCATATTTTCCATTTGTTTTCCTCCATTCATATATTGTTTTTTTAGTTGTTCCAGTTTTTTCTTTCTAATGGTGTCTATGTCTTCTGCCATTGTTTTTAGTTTATGGTGTTTATAGTATATAACGTTTGTGCATAAATTTTACACAACCATTAAATAGGGTGATACAAATATGTTCCTGCAATGAAAGTGGTTAAAGATAAAGGCTCAATGAAATGCGATGAAGCTATTAAATGTGTGTTCGATCTCAACAAACTAGACATTAAAGTCTATAACACGTTAAAACAATGTGGATCTATCCGAACTGATGAATTAGCTACCCTTTTACAAAAAGAGCGAAGCACTATTTATCGATCATTACAAAAATTAACTGCTTGCCGAATCTGTAAAAAGAAAACCAAAACGCTCAAGCAGGGTGGATATTATCATGTATATGAACCACAACCTTCTGCAAGAGTAAGAAAAGAGGCAGAGCATTGTCTTGACCAATGGTATGAATCAATGAAACAAACATTGCAAATGCTTCAAAAAAAAGAATAAATTTCTTTTAACGAATGAATATAAAGATTAGAGCTTTAAATACCCATTATTTTACCATTTTTTCGAAACATATTCCGTTAAATAAATAGAATGTTTTAAATATCACCAACAGTATGCAAGCAACATAACCCTAG
>CAZVKY010000132.1:0-2663 GCA_964627915.1 uncultured Thermoplasmatales archaeon | reverse complement strand
TATCTTCTGATGAAGCCGTAAGGAAAGCAATAAAGGATTTACTTGATACATTGTAGGTCCTAATTTTTTAGAATGAAAAGATTAAAAGGAATCATATGATTTTTTCTGATAGTATTAATGATCAATAGAGTCGTATTCTACCGATCCTAGGGTGCTATAATGATGTATGGCAAAGAAGTTAAACAATAGTTCAGGATACATGTGTAATCATAAAATTAGGGTATAGTGAGGATCTCATTAAGCTCAATGATAAAGAGCTGTCAGAATTGGATAAATTTGTAAAAAAATTTGTGAAAATACTTGATAACTATTTTAAATATGTGATTATAAGTGGATATGTTGCAATCCTTTTTGGAAGAAATCGGAGTTCTATCGATGTATTTATTGAAAAAAAAGATTTTGACACGTTTAAAAAATTCTGGGATGAGGTAAAGAGGAATTATGAATGTATTAACACCAATGATCCAAAAGAAGCCTACGATGTATATTTATCAGATAACATACCACTTCGGTTCTCAAGAAAAAATGAGTTTATCCCAAATGTTGAACTAAAATTTCCAAAATCAAAACTAGATGACTGGACATTATCTGAGAGAAAAAAAGTGTTGATTAATGAGTATGTTCTTTATATTTCACCGTTAGAACTGGAAATTCCATATAAACTCTATCTTGGAAGTCAAAAGGATATTGAAGATGCACGTTTCTTGTATCGATTCTTTGAAAATCATCTAAATTATGATGTATTACAACAGTTTAACCAAAAACTTAAAACAAGAGAATTATTTAAGAGATATATACGATGAAAATACCAGAAATTGATCTAGAGGAATTGGATAAACAGAAAAAGGATAATTTTCAACAACGTCTTGAATTCATTGATCAATATGTCAAATGGTTGAAAAAAACGGAAAATAAAAAGTGGAGTGAACAACAAAAAAAACTTATTGAATGAGAAAGCTTCAATATCTAATTCATTTTTTAGATGATTATATCAGTATGACTCATTTTTTCCTTTGTTATTCTTGAAGGATTTTTAATTTTTGTTTCACGGTTTTTACAATTTGATCATAGGGTATTACTTGATTAGTGAGTTTTGTTATATCTCTTTGATACGTTTTTTGTGTTGGTAAGTTATCATTGGTAAATGGTGTGGTTGTTTTTTGTTGGAAGAGTTCTTTGTTTAGCTTGGTTCCTTTCTCTAATAAAAACCAGATATCATAAAGATCTCGTCCTTTATCTCGGTTCATCATTGCGATGATTTTTTCGACAAGGAGTTCTTCCTCATTCATCGTGTGTACCAAGAAATGGTTTTTTGTTTCTGGATATTCGGATTTGATGATTTTCCATGTTGTTGGTAGCAATGTTCCAATGCGTTTACCTGCATCGATTCGTATTTTGTTTCGGCTGAGTTCTGTTCCTTTGTATAATGGTCCATGTATTCCAATTTCACAGGTATAGGCATGGGTGAATCGTTCTTCTTTTAGAAGATATGGAGTTAATCCAGTTTGTTTTATTGTTTTGATTACTGAGTGTGTTTGTTTTTGAAATTTTTCAGAGGGTATTGAAATATTGAAATCGAGATCTTCACTGAATCGTGGTAATCCATAGACATATTTTAGGCATGTTCCACCTTTGAATACTGCATCATTAAAGGTAGTGTAATAATTGTAGAGAAAGAGTTTAAGCAGGTAATCTTTTTCTTGCTGATACAGTGTTAAACCTGTTTGTTGTGCTATGTTTTTGAGTTCTGTTGTTGAAATCATATGATTGTTTCCTTTTTGATTTGATGGTTGATAAGAAGATTCCATTTTTTGTTGTATGATCCTTTTTTTGTAGTGTTGGGATTGAGTTTTACTGGTGTTTGTGATTTGTGTTTTTCAAGTTTTTTTAAGTTTTTTGTTTTAGGGAGTGAAAGATGATCTATTATGTATCCAATTCGGGAGATAAGTGATTTATTTTGAAAGCAAAGTAAATTGGTTACTAGTTTTTGTTGGTTGATCCTGTTCCAAGCGTTTTGCAGGCTTTTGCAGTATTCATCTAATCCACCGCATTTTTCTAATTGGTAGAGTGAATCAATAAAAGTTTTTTCTGGTGTTGCAATAGTAATGTTCTCCTGGTTTTTGTGGTATCCATAGAATCGTTTTGGTTGAAAAGTCGTTGGTTGTATAGTGAATGAGGAGAGTTTCATTGGTTTTTTTTGTTTGGTGGTAACGATTTGTATGGTGGTGAGTTGTTGTTCAGTATATCCATAGTAGGAAAGAGCCGTCCAAAAGCTGATGTATGAAGGGGTGATGGTCTCTGTTGCAATGGTGTAGATATGTTCAGAAATGTTGTCAGTGAGAACGTATTGATTTCTTTTTATTCGGATGATAAGTTTTTTTTGTATGAGTGATTGTAAAATGTTATGGATGCGGTGGTTATTCCAATTGGTTAAGCGTTTGATTTCTTTGACACCAAAAATAATGATAGAATGTTTTGATATCGTTTGTAAGAGATCAGACTCCAATGAAGAAATATTGTTATAATTCATATTTTAGTACTCTACTTTATCCATTATATCTCAATATATTTTATAGTATTTTATGCTTTCGGCATTCTCTTTATTTTTAAAAAAAGAATTTAAAAATCTATTTTGAGTATAACCCTGGTAAACGGAGTTAGAA
>CAZVKY010000131.1:0-2691 GCA_964627915.1 uncultured Thermoplasmatales archaeon | reverse complement strand
TTTTTCGCAGGTGAATATGTAAGTTGCGAGTAATGATAAAAGAACATCTTTACATTATTTTAATTGATAGCAGGTTACATGATTTGGTAATGATCATGGATATAAATTTGAGGATTATTATGAGGTAAGCTGCTGATTATTTTTTAAGTTATGAAACCATCGATATAGAGATGTTTTTTAGACGACTGACTGGATACAATGAGTTTTAAGTTGTAACCTGGATTATAATTGATTTCATCAGTAAATGAAAATCAGATTATTATTCTAATAAATTCATGTATTTTATCTCTTTAAATTTTTAACAATTGATTAGCGATCATTATCAAAAACGAGATGCCCTTAGAAAATATATGGACAAATTTTCTTGCATAATACATATTAGCTTAAGATTGATTATTGTAGTAAAAACTCATTCTGTATTTGGGGGATGATATCCATGGTAGAAAAAAAGAATATTCCAGAAAAAATGAAATGGGAAATAGAGGTCCCAATATTTCGAAATCCTTTAATTTTAAAACAGTTGGGTTTAGCAATTGGATTACCATTTGGTATTCTTATCATCATTCTCGTTTTGATAACAAATGAAATCAGGTATTTATTTTACTCTTTATCTCTTATAGGACTTCTTTTCATATTGACGTATATTGTCATCATGGTTCTTTATAGGGGAAACTATGCGGTGGGTTTTGTCATAGATACCAAGGGGATTAGGTGTTATACACAGAAAAAGCAGGCGAAGAAGAACAACATAATCAATTCATTAGCGATAATACTAGGAATTTTTTCTAGAAAACCTGGTGTTGCTGGTGCTGGAATGCTTGCACAAACAAGACAAGATATCAGAATTAATTGGAAACATATTAAAAAAGTTCGTTATCGACCCAAGAGATACATGATTTTAGTGAACGGAAATTTTGCTGAACATATCGCTGTTTTTTGTACACCAAAGAACTATGAAAAAGTAAAATCAATTATAGATGCTGAAACATCGTAATAGATAGGTTGTAGATACTAATATGTTCATTTTTTGGATACGTATTACTTTTTTCTCTTCCTTTCGATAATAATATTAAAAAGGAGAACCAATGCAGCGATGAAAAAAACGATAGCAAGTCCAATAAATGGTATGTCAAAGGTGTATTTATCTGCAAGAAAACCAATGACTGATGAAGAAGGGCTTGCTAGTAGAATCAGCATTGATCTGTAGAATCCAAGTTTTCCTGCTCGTCCTTTTTCATCCCATTGATCCATTAAATGTGAGGAGATAACGGGGAAAATAGCGGTTGACAGTGAGAGAGCAGGACAAATGAGAAAGATAACGATAATTGAATTTGTAAATACCAATGCAAGAGTAGCTAGGCCCGTTGATAGTGAAAGAATCAAAATGATTATTTTTTTGTTATATCGATCCGATAATGAACCGATAAATGGTTTAAAAATAAAACCACCGATTCCTAGTATTCCTAGTGCAATTCCTGCTAAAAAACCATTGAATCCTTCTTTTCCTACGATAAGATATGGTTGGAAAAATGACATGTAACTAATCCAGGTGATAGCAATGAGTAGATTCACGATGAAAATAATTTGTATTTGTGGTTTTTTGAATATGCTGATGCCATCAACGACTCGTTCTCTCACTGAAACCGTTGTTGGAAGGCTAGTTGATTCCTGTGTTCCTCTGAAAAACAAGTAGATACTAACTAGACTGATACCTCCCCAGAGGAAAAAGAAACTCCGCCAATCATAATAATTTGCAATGATTGCTGCGATCATGGGGACGATGTAGGCAAGTGATCCTGCTGATGATCGGATGCCTAATGCTTTTCCTCTTTTTTCTTTGAAAATATCGGTGATCATGGATATGCCAACAGAGGGATATCCACCGGTCCCTGCTCCTAGTAGAATTAATGCAAGGAAAAACATGAAAAAATGAATGGAAAAACCAACGATAAAATAAGAAATTGAAAAAATGATCATCGCCAGGATTATGCTGATTTTCCTTCCTTTGATATCTGAAAAAATACCTGATGGGAATTGTAATAATGCATAAAAGAGCCACATGGCTGTTAACGCAACACCTGCTTCTGTCCAACTGAATTGCAGTTCCTGAGTGATTTTTGGAAGAAGATTTGAAATACTGTATCGTCCGGATAGAATGAGAAACCATGCAAGTGAGATGCAGCACAGGGCGATGTGTTCTTTTTTCATTTTTTTTCGCATTTTTCAGGAGCTGTGTGAAACCCGTTTCCTATTTATTTCTTGTGGTAATTTTCTTGGTTGGACATGGCGATGAACAAAGAGGTTAAATATTGTTTTTGTCTTAGTCCAGATGATTGGTTTGCTATGAACCTTAAATGTTTGTTTGGACTTCATAATTGGAAAAAACTTGGTGGTCCCAGAAATGTTGGCGGAGGAAAATTTGAGCAGCGGTACAAATGTTCACGTTGTTATAAGATAAAAACGGTTAGAGATTAAAAAAGGGAGGCAAAATGGGGAAACACCCCTAAAAAAGAGAGGATGGGATGCGATTAAAATAAGAAAAGGTATCTCCCCACTTGTGGGAAGGGAGTGTAGAGAACTAATCTATTTTTTTCAAGATTATATCGTTTTATCTGTGGTTATTTACGATACGATTCATCTCTTGTTACACCCTTCAATATATTATTTGTAAAAACTACTATAAAAGTATTT
>CAZVKY010000130.1:0-2775 GCA_964627915.1 uncultured Thermoplasmatales archaeon | reverse complement strand
GATGTTTCTGATGATAATGAAAATGCTGGTCAGTGTGGTCTTTGGGTGCAGCAGGATGCTGGACGGTTAAGAAACATTGTTGTAAGAAGATATGTTGAACCTGAACCGGTGCTTTCGTTGGGTCCAAGTGAAGAGATGGATTTTGAATCATGGACCTATCTTGGAAATAGTACTGGTGAATCCATCCAATGGGATTTCACGTTTGATAATGGTTCTGGTTTCTATGAGTTTTATAGTATTGGGTGGAATGATACTATCGCTGCATCTCCAGAGCTTGCTCCGGAGATAGCAGATGCTCGTTGTGAATATTTTGGAGGATAGATAATATGAGAAGAAACAGTAAAAAAAGAAAAATGAGAAATGATGATCATGCCGTGGTAGGAGTAGTAATTACGGTGTTGTTGATTGGTCTAGTGGTTGCAGTAACAGTGATGATCAATAATGTCTATGTTCCTCAGTGGCTGGAAGAAAAAGAGGCAGCTCATATGGATCAGGTTTCTAATCAGTTTTCTCAGTTGAAATACTCTTTAGATGTGCAAACCGCACTTGAGGAACCAACGGCGATGTCAAATTTTGTGACCTTGGGTAATGAGGAAATCCCGATTTTTGGAGTCGGTCGAACGTTTGGAAAACTTGATATTTTTTCAGATGTCTGTGATATCCGTATTCAGAGTAATGAAACCGGTAATACCTCGATTAATCTTGGAACCATTGAGTATCGTTCACAGAACTCTTATTTTGTTGATCAAACCTATGCCTATGAGAGTGGTTGTCTAATCTTAAGTCAGTATGAAGCTAATATGATTCTAGCGAAACCAACATTTATTGTCACAACCTATGGTGAAAACATTACATTTACCATGGTGAATATCACGTCAACCATAGGAAAAACCTCTGCTGCTGGTTTTGGTACCTATCCAGTGCATACCGAATATCAGTCTTCTAATGTGACGGTGTTTACCAATGTATCTAATATCACGGTGAATACTCGGTATCCTAATGCATGGGGTATTGCCTTTAACAGTAGTTTGCAGGGTTTTTTGTTTTCTGGTTTTAATTATAATTTTACCTATGCTGAGGATCAAGTGATTCTTTCATTTACCAATCCAATCAAAAATTTATCGGTTAAAAAAGTAAAGATTTTCGCTCAGGTCGCACCAGGATGGATAGAAGAGTAACATTTAAATATGATAAATGAAAAATATGTAGTGTTAAATAAAAATGGTTTTTGCTTATGAAATATACATCTCGTCGTTTGAATGATCAAGGAGTAAGTGTCGTCATTGGTTCAATTTTATTGTTGGGAATAGCAGTCGCTGCATTATCTGTTATCTATATTACAGTGCTTTCTGATGATGGTCCTTCAGAATCAGTGATCACTGAGATTGTGGGAACCGTGGAGGGAACAAATATTGTTTTAGAGCATCGTGGTGGAGAACCAGTGAGTCTAGATACTAAAATTTCTATTGCCATTGGAGGGAAAACGGAGAATTTGATTGCAAAAAACTATCTTTCAGCTCAAGCTCAAGCAAATGGCGTATGGAATATTGGTGAACGCGTTGTGTATCCCTTCGAATATGAGGATAGTGATTATATCACTGCTGATATTACCGCAGTGGATCCAGAGGCAAATGCGATAGCGTTTTATGGAACTCTTGATCTGCAAGCAGTAAGTGATGTTTCGGTGTTTGCAACAGTGAACAATACCACTCCACAGATCGGTGAACCCATTGCTCTTACGGTGCAGGTAACTAATCCCATGGGCTTAATTAATGCAACTGATATTCAGTTACAAATCGATTTTCCAGAGAGCATGCAGTATTATGATTGTTATACCAATGTAGGTGAGTATAATCATACCACGGGTATCTGGGATTTATCTGATTTTGATTTTAGTAGTGGAATAATACCTCAGTTAACCATTAATGCAACTGTTGATGAAATCGAAGGTGAAACAGCGAAAACCCAGATGGCGCTGTTGTTTGATTCATCAGGGAGTGTTGGAGGATCAAATTATAATCTGATGAAGGAAGGAATGGCAAATGCAATACAAAATGCAGATGTGTTTCCGCATGATGGATCCGTGGAATTAACCGTTATTAATTTTTGTTGCAGACCTGAACCCTATGGACCAAGTAATCCGGATACACCAGCGTGGGCTGAGGTATTTGCGGATAGTCCAATTGTGGTAACGGAGGATAATCATAATGATATTAGTTCAGATATTCTGGCGATGCCATTCTTTAAAGGTTGGACCGCAACAGCATGTGGATTGAATCTTGCAGCTGATGAGCTTATTTATTCTTCTAATAATCCATTGAATGGTGGTGATTTTGCAAGACAAATCGTTGTGTTACTGACTGATGGATATGCAAATATTGCTTGTGATGGCGGAAGCACAACGGATACGGGTGATGGTGGTGGCGGTCATGTTGATGAAGCAAAAATCTCAGCTCAAGAGGCTAGAGATCGGCTGTTAAATATTGCTCATTTTCAGAGTGGTGAAGATGAGATTTTAGCGATGTCACTTGGCCCGTATGCAGATACGTATTCACCGTGGATGAAGGATTATATTGTATGGCCTGAACCTGGATCATATGGTGAACCAGGTCGTTTTGTCCCGGGTTGGGTGCGTAATGTGAGTAATTATAATGATTTTCAGCAGGCAACTGAGGAAATGTTTGATACCGTGTTTAATAGCATACAGGTTTCAATAGAAATTATTGAGAGTCAGCCCGCTGATCCAAATCCAACAAATAACAAGATCCAGGTGAT
>CAZVKY010000129.1:0-2805 GCA_964627915.1 uncultured Thermoplasmatales archaeon | reverse complement strand
ATGATGAGGCAGCATCAGCTGCTGCTGAGGATGCAAGTGGAAAAGGTCATCGATTATATGATCAGTTAACAAATGATATCACAGGTCTTAACACTGTTCAGGTTACTATTACAGGGATGGAAACATTGATGTATGATACGGCTCAATCTTTAACAGAAAGTCAGATTAATTCAACCATGATCTGTATTGTGCTTGCAGCGATTGTACTTCTTATTGTTTTTAGGAATCTAGTGCTGAGTCTGCTAACACTTCTTCCAGTGCTGTTATCCATTAGCTGGATTCTGGGAACCATGTATGTGATTGGACTAGATCTTAATATTATGACGGTGATGATCACCTCAATTACGATTGGACTGGGGGTAACCTATGCCATTCATGCGGTGCAACGGTTTCGGTTGATCGCTGATAAAACCGGTGATATTGAAGAAGCAGTTTCTTCAACGGTGAGTCATACGGGGGGAGCTTTGCTTGCTTCAGCAGCAACAACGGTTGCTGGTTTTGGTATTTTGATGCTTGCTCCAATTACACCACAGCAGCAATTTGGGTTGATTTCTTTTATTACCATTATTTATTCACTGCTTACTACTATTCTTATTCTACCACCGTTGCTGAAACTGTGGGCTGAATGGCGGAAGAAACATAAGGGTTTTATTATCACCAAACCGAAAGATTGATATCATTTGTGTTTCCTGAAAGCAAAAAACATAAAACCTCTTTGGTAATTGATTATAGCAGGGATTAGTTGTGGACGAAAAAGATAAAGATGCATTTCTGAAGGATTTCAAAGATGTTGATATTGATACAAAACTTGATATGTGGTTTTTCGCCATTGATCAGGAAGCAATCTGGGAAGAAATGCTTGATCAAATGTCAAAGATTGCTCGGATTAAACAACTACGGGCGATGCAGAAGAAATCCTAAGAATCGGTTACTGTGGTGTTATAAATGAATGATGAGGATAAAAAAAAGTTCATGGATGAATTCAAAGATGCAGAAGGAGCAAAAAAACTTGATATGTGGGATTTTGCTTTGAGCCAACAAGTGCTTTGGGAGAAAATCATTGCTGATATGCAGGATATCGCTCATGAACTTGGTATTGATAAAAAACTGGAGAAAATGATGGAAGAGGAAATGAAAAAAGCAGAAGCTGAATAGTTATGTTTTTATTCCATAGATTTTGATGAATCCCTCATGATTGCTTTCATTGTTCATCCCGATTTGATTATTGGGTACGAGTAATTGATATGTTCCAGGTTGGAAGGTTTGATTTAGTGTTGTTGTTGCATTACACCACATACTTTCCACGAGATCACAGTTTTCTTCTCTTGTGAGTGTTCCATTCATTAGTTCAATAGTAGTGTTTTCATAGATTTTGTATGAGAGAGTTGTTTCATATTTGCTCCAGTGATACCAAAGTGTAATACGGGTAACGGTTGTGGTGGTGTTAAAGGTGAACGTGGTACTGTTGGTATGACTGCATGTTTTGTTGTTAAATGTATCAAGGAGAAGGGTTGGTGTATTTGATGGTTGATCTGTTGTTTGCTGCTCGTTACAACCAGATAAAAATAAGGAAGTGACAAGGAGTAAGAAAGTTACTATGAATAAATGATTTTTAAGTTTCATGATGATTTATGAACTTGTTACTGGTTGATAAGCTTGTTGAAAATCCGGTAGATCGATGATGAGTTGGGTTTAAATAAGTTGAGTTTTTTTGTTTATACATGGTGGAAAATCAATATGATTGATACAACTCATTTGGAAACAAAAGAAGTACTACAGCATGCAAAAAAGTATGCAGTTGATCATGATGTTTCAGAAGTAGTTGTTGCAACGACTCGTGGTGAAACCGGGGTGTTAGCAGCGGATTTATTTCCGGAGGATATAAAGATTGTGGCAGTGACTCATTCCACAGGATTTAAAAAACCTGGTGAACAGGAACTTACTGAGGAAAATAGAAAGAAAATAAAACAAAAGGATGTATCTATTTTTACTGGTCCAATGATTTTTCATACCTGGAATGATTATTATCGGAAAAAGCAGGGAACAGTTACCACTACTACAATGATTGCTGATACCCTTCGCTTGTTTGGTCAGGGAACTAAGGTTTCTGTTGAAATCGTTGCTATGGCCGCTGATGCAGGTTTAATATCTGAAGGGCCAGTGCTTAGTATTGCAGGAACCGGTTATGGGGCTGATACGGTTCTTTTGGTTACTGGAACGAATAGTAAATATTTGATGGATATGCAGATTCAGGATGTTATTGCGAAACCAAAAGAATGGTAATCAATTGTTTTTTTATCAAAATAACAGGTTAATCTGGTTAAAACGGGTTGATGTATAAGACACGTATTTCATCCATCTCACTGTCTTCACCACTATACGCGATAACCTTTAGATTATGAATTGGTGGAGGTCGTAATCCTTCATTCCATGTCCATTCATAGGGACTTGTACTGGTACTATGTTTCATTTGATTATCAACATAGAATTCTACGGTATCAACTGTTTCTGAATCAACAGAAACCGAAACGGTAACAGGACCAATAATGATGGCTTTGAATGGCATCATTGGAGGTAACGGTGCAAGTGGGATATCAAACACATAGACAAAACCATTTGGTTTTTCGATTGAAACATTCATATTCAGATTATTCATCGCCGTCGTTTCTGTGTTAATATCGTCTGATTGGTCAATAAGATCTTGGGCTATTGAAACTGTGGGAAATAGTATCATTAGACTCGTTAATATAGACAGTAAAATAATTGTAATACTTTTTTTCATTTTCTCACCTCAATTATTGTTTT
>CAZVKY010000128.1:0-2847 GCA_964627915.1 uncultured Thermoplasmatales archaeon | reverse complement strand
ATCTATTTGGGCTGAAAGTAATAATTCGGAGGAAGGATCAACCTTCTTTTTCACGTTACCATTGCATCATCGGATGGAAGATGAGAAAAATAATGATCAAAATAATTCATATGATACTGTTGTTGATGAGATTGATATGATGTTGCAGAGAAATTAAAAACGTTTTTTATGCTGATAATTTTTAAAATATCTGAGAGAGGGGGGGATAAAAATCTTTTTTTATTCTTCCTCATATATTTCATTGTCAAACATAATGGTTGGTAGTTCTTTTCCCTGACTTTTTAATCCAGGAATATATTTCTTGATAAGATACCTAATGTAATCTTTTTCTTCATTTGAATGTGGTTCAAGCATGTAAGACACCTAGAAGCATCATCCAATATAACAAAGCAATTTAAAAACCTTTTATTGGTGATTTATATATGATTCGATTGTGATTTAAAAAAACACAACCATTATATGCTAGAAACCACATAAATTTGTGATGCGGTATGAAATCAGTATCTATTACTAAAAAATCAACCTGCAAAGAACTCCTTCATTGTCTTGCAGATTTAAATAAATCAGATATAAAGATCTACAGCATATTAAAACAAAAAGGTCCGTCAACAGTGGAGGATCTATCAAAAAAAATGCAGAAAAACAGAAGCACAATCTATCGATCATTGCAAAAATTGATGTTTAGCGGGATCTGTGAAAAATCACCTCACATCCTAGAAAATGGTGGCTATTTTCATCTTTATGGTTGTAGCAATCTTCAACAATTAAAAGAGACGATGAAATCTTGTGTTGATGTTTGGTTTCATGAATTGGAAAAACATCTTGAACAAGCACACAATGATGGATGATTATATGTTTTCTTTCAATCTTTTTTTACCGTGGATAGCATTCAAGACCGATAATTTAAATGGGGAAAAGAATTACACCAGAGATTACAAGCATGATAGAAAAGTTGATGATATGAATAATCAAGCCCTGGTTAAAGAAATCGATCAGTTAAAAAAAGAAAAAAATGCGATTCTTCTCGCTCATGTCTATCAGGATGGACTTATTCAGGATACCGCTGATTTCACGGGCGATTCCCTTGCCCTCAGTAAAAAAGCAGTGGATACTGATGCAGATCTCATTGTGTTCTGCGGAGTGAGCTTTATGGCTGAAACCGCTCATATCCTTAACCCTGAAAAAAAGGTGTTGTTACCACATCTAGATGCGGGTTGTGGTCTTGCGGATATGGCAACCGTGAAAAAACTCAAACAGCAAAAAAAGAAGTATCCTGATGCTGCGGTGGTCAGTTATGTGAACAGTTCAGCAGAAGTGAAAGCAGAATCTGATATTTGTTGTACCTCATCCAACGCAGTTGACATTGTCAACAGCACAAAAGAGGATACGGTATTATTTGTACCAGATAAAAATTTAGGGTCCTATATCGCTGAACAAACTGAGAAACAAATCATTCTTTGGGATGGCTATTGTTATGTGCATCAACAAATTGATCCTGACCACATTAAAGACTTACAAAAAAAGCATCCTAATGCAGAAGTCATTGTTCATCCGGAATGTCCGAAACCAGTAAGGGATCTAGCTGATTTTATTGGTGGAACCGGCCATATGGCTCAGTATGCAAAAAAAAGTGAAACCACTGAGTTTATTGTGGGAACTGAAGATAATTTTGTCTACCGATTACAAAAGGATAACCCTGATAAGATGTTTTATCCAGTAAACACCCATTGTGAAGGGATGAGCAACATCAGTTTATCTGATGTTCATCAAGCTTTACTTAAAGAGCAACATGAAATAACGATTGCTAAACCCATTCGTCAAAAAGCTTATAAAGCCTTAACAAAGATGATGAATCAGTCATGAAAGAAGCATTTTTTTATAAAAAAATAAATGATACGAAGATTCGTTGCAGGCTTTGTCCGCATCATTGTGTGATTGCAGAAGGAAAAACTGGTCTTTGCAAGGTAAGAAAAAATAGTGAAGGACGACTTTACTCCCTTGTTTATAATAATCCTATTGCGCAAAGTGTTGACCCTATTGAAAAAAAACCATTGTTTCATTTTTACCCAGGCTCCACGGCGTTTTCTATTGCAACTGTTGGTTGTAATATGCATTGTTTACATTGTCAGAATGCTGATATTTCTCAATCCGGACCAAGTAGCTTTCCCGTTAGAGAGGTTAATGCTGAGGAAATCGTAAAAAATGCAAAAAACAGTGGATCAAAAAGTATTGCTTATACATATACGGAACCAACCATTTATTTTGAATACGCATTTGATATCGCTACCTTGGCTCAAAAGAATGGATTAAAAAATGTGTTTGTGACCAATGGCTATATTGAAAAAGAAGCAATAGAAAAAATCGCTCCCGTGTTGGATGCAGCAAACATTGATCTCAAGGGAATGACTGATGAATTTTACACGAAAGTCTGTGGTGCGCATCTTCAACCCATTCTTGATGCCATCAAAACCTATTATGATCTAGGAATCTGGGTAGAGATTACCACACTTATTATCCCAGGGTATAATGATGATACAAAAACGCTTACAAAAATCGCTCAGTTTATTGCGGGTATTGATACCACGATTCCATGGCATGTAACTGGTTTTTATCCTACCTATAAACTCACTGATAGTCCGCCTACCTCTGTATCCATGTTGGAAAAAGCTGTTGACATTGGAAAAAAAGCAGGGTTAGATTATATTTATCAGGGAAACCGTGGCGCTGGTGAGACCACGTTTTGTCCTCACTGTGGAAAACTACTCATCACTCGATCTGGTTTTATGGTTTCAAAAAATCTTACGGAGAAGGGAACCTGTCCAGAGTGTCATACTGCTATTGCCGGAG
>CAZVKY010000127.1:0-2885 GCA_964627915.1 uncultured Thermoplasmatales archaeon | reverse complement strand
TAATATAATATGTTTCATCAACATTGACGTTTATATCCGGAAAATCACAAACAACCCAATCTCTACTCTCCGGAATACTCTTTGATTCGAGCGTTATCGAAGTTAGATCAGAGCCATTCAAATCGTTTCTAATCGTGATTGTTAGATTATTAGTTGTATCTTCAATCTTATTGAGCATAATTTCGATTCTGGTTAAACAATTCTTGGATGGTTTAAAACCTTGAGCAAGTAAATCTGGATAGCCTGCAGCAATCCCACCATTGTTAAGTATTTGATATTGATCAAGTGTATCATTATACAAAACCTTTTGAGTTTTTGATAGATCCGGTGAACAATCCATCTGAGAAAAAACAAAATCATCCCCAGATTCAAATGACATTGAATACACAGGTAAACCTGAAAAACATAAGCAAAAAATAACAGCAAGTGTAATTACATATTTATGTTGGAAATCTTTTGTGCGCATCTCTTTATCATTAATTTTAACTATCATTGAATATAAAAATTTTTCTTTAAAAAAAATTTTAAAAAAATGCAAATGCTAAACAAATTTTCAAAAGTGAACATGCCAATTTACAATACTGTAAAAAAATCAAAGAAAAAGCTTAAAAACAAAAATGTTAAAAGCAATAGGAATCTATTGTCCTCATCAATATGATTGATAGAAACGAAGCATTATTACTACTCAACAGATATCTTAAAAATAAAAATCTTCTCAAGCATTCTTATGCGGTTGAAGCAATAATGAAAGCTACTGCAAAACAATTAAGTAAAAACACCAAACTTTGGGGGCAAGTAGGATTACTCCATGACCTTGATTATGAATACACTGAGGGAAATCCTCAGAAACATGCAAATGTCTCTGCTCAACTTCTAAACGGATTACTGCCTGAAAAAGCAATTAATGCTATAAAAGCACACAATTACACACACACTGATTATGTTCCAACAACCAGTATAGATAAAGGACTTCTCGCTGCAGATGCTGTATCCGGTCTCATCATTGCAACAGCCCTAGTGATGCCCCATAAAACATTGGAAGAAGTGCGTTTACAAACGCTAAAAAGAAAAATAAAAGATACATCCTTTGCCAAAGGATGCGATAGAAAAAAAATACAGCTATGCACTGACATTGGAATAACACTAGATGATTTTCTCTTATTATCACTAAAATCTCTCCAAAACATATCCGATACACTCAATCTGTAGAATTAGGGAAAAAAACAAAAACTTTATCTGTAAACAATTTTAAAAAAAGAAAAACGAATAGAAAGGATACATTATGGACAAAAATGATCTGAAAAAAAAACTTAACAATCTTGAAAACGATTTAAAAATACGTCTTCCAGATAAAGAAAAAGAGGAACAATTTGGCATCGCAGAACAACTCATGGGTGGATTAAGAATACGTGTTTTATGTGAAGATGATACCATAAGAATGGCAAGAATACCTGGAAAAATGAAAAGATTCTTTCGGATACGACGAGGAGACCTTCTCATTGTTAAACCATGGAAATTCCAAAACATTAAAGCAGATGTTATATACCGATACACCAAAACTCAATTCTATGCGCTACAACAAAAAAATCTATTACCCGAGGCATTACATGACAGATAAGGACCATTTTTTAAACAAGAAGCAATCGAAAAAACTTGATAGAGAAATGCAGAAGACCATAGATAGAATAGGAATCGACCGGAAAACATCAGATGAAGTATTTGACAAATCAACCCTACTAACACTAGAAAAATGCATATCAAACAAGATACTTGACTACATTGATTTTCCAATATCAACAGGGAAGGAAGGAAATGTTTTCTTAGCAGTCACTCCTGATCACAAACAGGTAGCAGTAAAAATTTATCGAATCTCAACTGCAACATTCAAACATATGACTCATTACATACAGGGAGACCCTCGCTTTCAATCATTTCACAAATCAAGAAGAGATATTATCTATGCCTGGACCTCAAAGGAATACAAAAATTTAGAAAAACTAAAACACATCGGTATAAGATGTCCAGAGCCAATAGCAAAAATAAACAATGTACTCATTATGCAATACATCGGAAACACATATGAACCTGCGCCACTGTTAAAGAATGTGCGTTTAGACAATCCTGAAGAAATATTCAAAGAACTTATCAAGTTTATCAAAACGATGTATTCAAAAGCAAATCTTGTTCATAGCGATCTTAGTGAATTCAACATCCTTATGCACAATCAAAAGCCATATATCATCGATCTCGGTCAAGGTGTTCTCACCGATCATCCAAGAGCAAATGAGTTCTTAAAACGAGACATACATACGATTACATCCCACTTTAAAAAATATAAAATCAATGTCAATGAAGAAGATATTTACAATAACATAGTAGCAAAAGAGGAAAAATAAGATGAAATATGTTAGAATTCCTTTAGAACGAGTTGGAGTGCTCATAGGAAAGAATGGAGAGATCAAAAAAAAAATCGAAAAAAAATCAAAATTAAATATCATCATTAAATCCGATCTTGGAGAAATAGAAATCAATGATGAAGATACTGAAGATCCCCTTATGATATTTAAAGTCGAAAATATCATCCGTGCAATAGGTCGCGGATTCTCACCAGAGAAAGCAATGATGCTTTTTAAAGATAACATGGAATTTTATTTGTTTGATATCTATGATTTTGTGGGAAAGAAAAAATCACATCTACACCGGATTAAAAGTAGAGTCATTGGAAAAAACGGAAAAACAAAACAACTCATAGAAGAACTTACAGAATCTAAAATCTCAATTTATGGACATACCATATCAATCATCGGTGACATCATCAATATAGACATTACAAAAAAAGCAATAGGTAAACTTCTGAAAGGAAGTAAACATGCCACCGTTTATCG
>CAZVKY010000126.1:0-2903 GCA_964627915.1 uncultured Thermoplasmatales archaeon | reverse complement strand
TGGGCAGAAATAAGGAGACAATAACGTTTTCTTTTATTTCATCTAGGGAGCGAATTGATTGGTTCGTTTTCATTTCAAAAAAAGGAGGCAGTAAGGAGAATGAAAAAGAAAAGAATTTTACATATATTTTTTGTATATTTATTGATAATGATGTTGAGTTTAACATCCATTGTTTTTATATCGACTACATCAACAGCAGATATTGATTCCACTCTGTATGATGGTTGGCCATCGTTTTCTGAATCATGGTTTGCAAAAACAAGACATGGTGGAGCTGGAGGATTTCGTGCTTCAGTAGGAGTTGACTCTGATACAACTAGTGGACAAAATGGTTGGTTTGCTGGTGGATGGACCTGGGAAAGTGACACAACATATCATTTCAGACTCGAATATGTTGCTTCAATTGAGACTGCAAAACTTTTTGTTGAAGATATGAATAATAACAATCCGTTATGTTCTTATGTGGTTGGTCCTAGTTTTGGTAATATTGCTATTGTTGCACGATCTGCACCAGAATTAGCAATGACTACTACCATAGAAAATATTGAATTTAATACGTGTTCTCTTGAAACAGATAGTTTTTCGGTCACTTCAGATTCTGATGAAGACAAGGTAAAACATATTCTTATACCAAATGCAGATATTTCATCGGATTTTAATGTAGAAGGTGATTTCACCTTTACCTATGGGGATGAAACCTATGATGAAGCACCAGCTCTGTATATTCTAATTCAGCAACCACACCTTGAATGTGTAAGTTTTCTTAAAGAGGATGATTTTAACGGTGTTGATGATGATACCTCTTTTTGGTCACAGAATGATGCTTTGGTAAATCTACAGAAACATCACATCAGTATTCTTGAAGGATGTGGCGATGTGTATGGTTTTGAGGATACCAGTGATATTGATTTCACTCATCGAGGCACGCGTGGTCTTGGTATTGAAACCAATGAAAATGATGAAGTGGATAGTATCGATGGATTGGAACATATTAAAGTTGTCTTTGATTATCCGGTTTATCTCAATAAATTTGAAATTCGATCTCTTTTTGCAAATGAGGGTGGTGAAGGTGAACAATGTGATATAGATTTATTCTTACATGATAATCTAGTTGAATCATATCATTTAACGGGTGTTGAATCACTTGGTGGTGGTAATGATGGTGATGTAGTTCAAGTGGTTGGTGGGAAAAGAATTGATACAATCATCTTTTATATTGATGAAACAAAGGATTATGTGAGTTGGAGTGAATTTGCTTTATCTCGATTATGTATTTTTGATTTACAGCCACCAACGGCTGATGCAAATGGACCATATTATGCTGAATGTAATAATGATTTTACTATTATGTTAGATGGAACAAAGAGTTCTGATCCTGATGGTAATATCGTTAATTGGACCTGGGAGTTTGAAACAGGTGAGAAAATCTATGGAGAAAATCCTTCTTTTTCGTTTGTTCCCAAAGAACATGAAAGTTATGAAGTTGAAGTATTGCTTACCGTAACTGATAATGATGGTTTTATTGATACTGATTCAACAACGATCTTTGTTGGAAGTTTTGATAATGATCCACCTATTATTCAATTAATAACACCAAAAGAAAATAGTATAGTAAATGGTGTTACGACAGTGAAATGGTATGCCATTGATGATGGATATCCCAGAGGTCAGGGGATTCCGATATATCTTTACTATAAATCGGTAAATAGTGATTCATGGCATCGGATCAATGGTGTGTTTACGAATAATTTGGATGCAGAACATGGTGATTGTCATTGGGATACAAACACACTCGCCGATGGAGAATATCTCTTTAAAGCGGAAGCATCTGATAAATCGGGTAATATTGATTATGATACGGCATTGATTACTATTAACAATGCAAATGCGGGTACGTATATAACAAATGTAGAAATAATGGATACTACTCTTGCTTCAAATTATTTTGTTAAAAATAATGATGATATTGAGATCATTGCAACTATTTCTCAAACACAGGTTTTCTCAATTGAACAACAAGACATCACAGCAGATCTCTCTGGATTTGGACTTGGAACAAACATTACCGCTGAATCTTTTAATGGACTGATAGCAACCTGGACGATTAATGATGTAGAATGTACTCCCTTAAATGGTGAAATCATAGTCACTGTTTCTGTAGGTGATGATATCTGTGAAGATAGTATTGTTGCAGATAATATCGATCCTGAAATCACTTTTGAAAAACCTGCTGCGGGATTGTATCTGTTTGATCATCGGATTTTACCACTAAATAAGGCTGTTGTTGTTGGTGGTATTGATGTAGATGTTACGGTCATTGATGAGGGGATTATCTCCCAGGTAGAATACTATGTTGATGGGAAATTAATTACCGCAATGAATAAAGATCCATTTGGTTGGAATTGTAACCTAAAAGGTTGGAATGGATTATTTGTTTTGGATGCGGTAGTGTATGATGGTGCGGGTAACCAAAACACAGCATCCCAAAAGATATTGTTGTTTAATCCATACGGTCAGAATTGGTGATACGTTCATATCTCAAATGAACATTTAAAAAAACAGAAACAAAAATTAATATTGTACTGTGTAACCAAGAGCGAAAGTTAATCTACCCCTTTCATTATTTTTTTATCGGTAAAACCATTCTATGGATGTTTAAACATGAAATAAATTATTTGTTGTGCCAATCGACTGACAATGTTAAAAAAATGATGTTTTTTTGCTAGGTATTAAAGTTCTTTATCGCTTTGATAATTAACGATTGTTTCCCAAATATTTATATGTTGAAACCTTATATATTTATGAGGCAAGGCTCAATCACCTATTTTAATTTAAGGGCATATATTAAGTTTCAAAGGAGGCAAAGGAAGTTTATGACAAAAGAAAAAAAGTTTAAGATAGGG
>CAZVKY010000125.1:0-3013 GCA_964627915.1 uncultured Thermoplasmatales archaeon | reverse complement strand
TGAAAAACTGATAAAAAAACATAGAAGAAGAAAATCTAAAAAAATAAATGAATAATTATAATTCAGTATCTTTTGAACATGCTCAATAACACATGAGAATCCAACATATTTTTTTGAAAATATCGAAAAGAATTAATAATTCATCATATGTTATTTATTGTATAAAGGGGACAAAAGCATGGTTAAGAAAATCATGTATATTGATGATGATGAACAGCAGCTTTTTTCTATTAAAGAATGCCTCGAAGAAAAAAAAGATAATTATCAAGTCATTGGAGTAAAATCAGGGGATGAATGTCTGAAACGCTTACGGCAAGGGGATCTGCCGGATGTAATCCTGCTGGATATTTTGATGCCGAAAATGGATGGATGGGAAGTTCATGAAAAAATCAGGGATAATCCCAAATGGGCAGATATACCCCTTATTTTCATTTCTGGGCTCGCGAATACATTTGATAGAAAAGCAGGAAAAATCTTTGGTGATGGATACCTTGAAAAACCAGTGACAGCGGAAAAATTGATTGAACATATAGAACAGATATTAAAACGATAAATACTCAATAATATAAACATCTAATTAACTTGACATTATCTTTTCAGAAATAACAAAGTTTAAATTTATAAACGGTTTAATTCTTTTTTGCTTTGGATGGTGAGCATACATCGAATTTGTAATTCAATTCTCATTATTTTCAATAGGAATCGGAATCATTCTTCTCTCATATGGTCTGAAAAAAACAGTGGAAATACGGAGACACATCCCAATCGCATTAAAAAAGGAATGGAATGCTATTCTCCTATTGATGGCTTTTTTCATTGTTAGTTATTTTATTTCATTTTTGATTTTCACAAATGAATTCATACACCTAGTTCTCATGTCGCTGGTTTATCTTTTTGGAGGTTTATTTGTAGCAATAACCCTTTTCTTAACAGGGAGAACAATTACTGCTATGAATGAAAACAAGGAAATCAAAAAACTCAATAAAACCTTAGAGGAACATAGTGATTTCCTGCATACTGTGATTGATTCCTTGAAACATCCTTTCTATGTAATCGATGTTACGAATTATAAAATAAAGTTAGCTAATTCTGCGGCGAAACTTGATCGATTAGATGATAAATCAACCTGTTATCAGCTCACTCATCACAGAGACAAGCCCTGCGGAAGTAAAGATCATATCTGTCCATTGGAACAGGTGAAAAAAACAGGGAAACCAGTAACCGTTGAACATGTTCATTATGACAAAAACGGATCTAAACGCAATGTTGAAGTTCATGCATATCCCATCTTTAATAAGGATGGGAAACTGGTGGAAATGATTGAATATTCATTGGATATAACTAAACGAAAAAAAGCCGAAATGAAAACCAAACAACTCAACAAAGAACTCACCCGGGCAAAAGATGATCTGGAACAATTATTAGAACAAAAAGATGAATTTATTCATATTCTCAGCCATGATCTAAAAAACCCATTGACTGCTCCGTTGAATCTTTTACCCATCCTTGAGAAAAAAATCAAGGATGAACAATTAAAAAAAATAGTTCAAACAGTATATCATAGCGTTCAACAGATTAAATCTATTATTTATGATACATTGAACCTTGCTCGATTTGATAATCTTGAACAGAGCATACAGATCGAAAAAACAAATCTGCATGACATGGTAGAAGAGACAATTTCACATAACCAACAGAGAATAGAGAAATATGATTTCAAGATTGAAAATAGGATACCTAAAAACCAACTGATTGATACAGATATATTTTTACTTAACCAAGTATTTGAAAATCTATTGTCAAATGCGATGAAATATACCTCTGAGAACGATGAGCAACGTATCATTCTTTCCTCAGAAATTGTCGATGATTCCTTATTGGTATCAGTCAAAGATTTTGGACGTGGAATAGAAAAAGAGCATATATCCAGTATTTTTGATAAATTCTCAAAACAATTGAAACCCCGTAAGGGTTTTGATAGCACTGGTTTAGGTTTAGCGATAAGTAAAAAAATTGTTGAGAGGCTGGGTGGAACGATTTGGGCTGAAAGTGAAGGACGTGGAAAAGGATCAACATTTTTCATTTCTCTTCCAATCCATAGTTTAGATTCTAGTAATAAAAAGAAAGGATCCCATGATGAAGTCAGAGATAAAATTGATACATTAGTAACAGAATGAGATTAAACTATTAGCATCTAAAAGGAATCAATGGGTAATTCCAAACCAGTTTTCCCTTCTGTGATGGCTTTACCAAACTCCATGTTTTTCAACTGATCAAACCACCATTGAACATTATTTCTAATAATTGAACCATGTTGCGGACAAATCATTTCAATATCTAACGGTTCCATTTTATTGACAAAATGCATTACTGCTTCATTCGATGCCATAAAAGGTTCCATAAACTGTTTCATCGCCGTTACATATTTTTCATCACCAATTTCATCAACATACAACCGCCAAACTAGATTGAACGCTCCGAAAAGATCACTGGAAAAAAGAATCTTATTTTGTTCATCATAGGTGACCATGGCCATTGGTGAATGACAATAAGGCGTGAGATAAAACCTGAGTTTCCGACCGGAGGTAAAGGTTATGGTTTGATTATCATGGTCAATGGTATCTGAAAAAGACCGTATGCCATAATGACGGTTGAATATCGCTGCTCTTTCGGTGTTTACTACAAAGAGATCGGTTAATTTTTCGAATTCTGGTGTGGAACCACAAAGATCAGGGTCTTGGTGATGTAAAATAATATATTTCAGATGATCAAGAGGGATAACATCCTGAACTTTGTTTTTTACTTGTTCAAAATCAATTTTACTACCTGGATCAAACAATGCAGCTTCATCACCTTCAACCAAAAGGTATGCATTTGTCCGTGCCCATATTTCTTCATGATTGTAACCCAGCCACCATACATTTGGAGCTATTTCAACAGCATTATCAAATTTATCTACATTCATGTTTCTTTCCTCACCTTATTATATACATAATAAGAGTTTATTTAAAAA
>CAZVKY010000124.1:0-3177 GCA_964627915.1 uncultured Thermoplasmatales archaeon | reverse complement strand
AGAAGAATTAGGAGAGGAAGCTGAATACCTTGGTATTGATTTTCGATTAGATCATTTAGCGTAAATGTTTTTATAGCGCTTTGTATACCTGTCTAAGGGGTTATCTATGAAGATACTTGTTAATGATAAAATGGCTGAAGAAGCAATCGATGCTTTTAAAAATGCAGGTCATGAGGTTACCTATGAAGAACTTGATCCAGATACATTATTAACCGAGCTACCAAACTATGATGGCATCATGATCCGAAGTAGAACAAAACTAAGAGAAAATTTGGTGAAAGCGGGAGCTAAGGGAAACTTGAAGGTCATTGGTCGCGCTGGTATCGGTGTCGACAACATCGATATTAAAACTGCCGCTGAGCAGGGAATCAAAGTAGTCAATGCACCAACAGGAGCCACTATAAGTGTAGCAGAACTCGCGATTTCTCATATGCTTTCCCTTTCCAGACATCTAACCAAAGCAGACGATAGCATAAAAAACGGTGAATGGATTAAAAAACAGTTAAAAGGAACAGAGCTTCATGGCAAAACACTTGGGCTTATCGGCTGTGGTAACATTGGTATAAAAACCGGGGAACTTGCTCAAGGTTTTGAAATGAATGTAGTTGGTTTTGATCCTTTTATCTCAAAAGAAGACATGCAAAAAAAGGGAGTTGAAAAACGGGAAAACCTTGAAAATCTGATGGAAGAAGCTGATTACATCTCCTTACATATCCCACATAATGATAACACCCATCACATTGTTAATAAAAAAATGCTTTCATTGATGAAACCAACAGCATACTTAATCAATTGTGCCAGAGGAGGCACCGTTGACGAAGAAGCCCTCTACAACATTCTTAAAGATGAAAAAATCGCTGGTGCAGCAGTTGATGTTTTTGAAGAAGAACCACCGAAGGATAGTCCATTACTTGCCTTACCAAATATTGTTTTTTCTCCACATCTTGGTGCAAATACAAAGGAAGGACAAATTCGTGCAGGAACCGTGTGTGCCGATCAAGTGATGAAAGTACTCAATGATGAAACACCAGATCATTGGGTCAACAAAAAAATGATGGAATAAATAGAAAATTATAATTAGGGTAAACAACCTGGGAAGAGCGATGAAGGGGTTAGAACCAATCATCGATAAAATCGAAACCTATATCGATGATAAGGATCAAACAAGAGAAAAATCAATTCGATACTCCCGAAACATTATCATTAACTGTAGAAAAGCCATTCATCAAATCCATCAACATCAATATCATGAAGCAGAAACCTCTATTCGAAAAGCAGGATCCACCTTAGGGGAACTCTATCAGGTCACAAAATCCTACCCAGATTTAACATTTGCTGGCTATGTGGAAAACGCTAGTCAGGAATATGTTGAAGCAAATTGTTTCTATCAACTTATGCAGGAAAAAGATCTCCCTGATCCTGATGACTTGCATACTTCATATACCTCTTATCTTCAAGGTCTTTGCGATGTGGTAGGTGAATTACGTCGAAAAACCCTGGATTCAATTCTTGAGGGAGAACCAGAAGAAGCCAAACGATATCTTGGCATCATGGAGGATATCTATGAATCCATCATCCGATTTGATTATCCCTCTGGGCTTATCCCCATCAAACGAAAACAAGATGTTGCTCGAAGTCTCGTGGAAAAAACAAGAGGGGAACTTGCTGTTGCAACCTGTGAATATCGAATTGGGCATAAAACCGATGAAATCCAAGAGGCTATTAATACGGTAAAAGCAAAGAAGGGAAAAAAACAGAAAGTTTCAGGAGAACTTGATCTAGATCGAGTGTGGTAATAAGCCTAAGATACTCCCGTTCAGTGCCTCTTTGGCTTACAAACGAAACGTTTTTAAAAACCCTTTACAACGCGGATAAAACATCATTTAATACTCCCCTCACACACAACAATCATTTAACGGAATCTCCTCCTTTTAACTCAATGAATAACAATGATATCATTGAGAAGTATCTCATCGAATCAAATATGGGAAATAAATTCACTTCTCGTGAGCATGACCGTTTCATCATAACGAAATTTTTAGATGCTCTTGATAACAAATCAATTGCTGAAATTACAGAACTCGATGTTATCAACTATTTTGAAAAATTAAAAAACGGAATCATCAAAGCACCAAGAAAAAAAAGAAAATACTCTGATTATTCTATTGCACAATTTGAACAGCAAATCATCAAATTCTTCAAATGGTACTACAACACAGGAGATGAAAAACCAAATATTGTAAAACGATTGAAACCACGTCTCAATAAAAGCTACAAACGAAAACAGCGGAAAGATACTCCAACAAAAGAAGAAATCATGAAACTTGTAGATTGTTGTCACAAAGATTTGAACAACAGTCTTTCCATGAAAAAGAAGGAATTCGTTACTCTTCGTGACCGTGCAATGATTATGACATTCTATCAGACTGGTTGCAGACTTGGTGAAATCAACAATACAAAGATTGGTGATATCTCTGATGTACAAGTAAATGGAAGTACACAAAAATGCCTTTCAGTCGATGGGAAAACTGGTCAACGCGATGTTCTTCTCCTTGAAGCATGGGATTGTTACTTGAAACCTTATCTTGAACTCCATCCAACTCCTGATGATATTAATGCACCGCTCTTTGTTTCACATTATGGAAAGAAGTATATGTATAGTTCAATGCAGAACCGTTTTCAAAGAATCCTTAAAAAATCAGGAATTAAAAAACATTATTCAATCCACTCTCTCCGTCATGCACGAGCAACTGAACTTGCTAATCATATGACAGAAGCGCAGTTAAACAAAATCTTTGGATGGTCTCCTAAATCTAGAACTGCAACTAACTATGTGCATCAATCACAAAAAGACGTTCATGAGCATCTTGTTAAATTCATTGAAAAGAAAACAAGTACTAAGAATCAAATCGAGCAACAGGTTATGAAACAACTCCAAGAAAAGGAAGATGAACTAAAACAACGGATTCTAAAAGAACTCATGGAAAAATTTGGCGTGCAAAGTACCCAAGCTCAAGATTATCTTCATGAAGAGTGCGAAACCAACGAATCAATCAACTAATTTTCATTTTCTTTTTTTAATTTTTTTACTTCTTTGATTAACCGAGCTCTTTCTGGAATGCATCCATTTAATGGAGGAACCTCACCAAATTTTTTGATGTATTTTTTGAATTCATC
>CAZVKY010000123.1:0-3259 GCA_964627915.1 uncultured Thermoplasmatales archaeon | reverse complement strand
ATTAATAGGGAAAGATTTAAATATATTTGTAATATAATATTATCGTCGGGGATACGTGAGTATTATGACCATAAGAAAAAGTATCGTAATAATAATAATAATAATAATCGCACTGTTCATCGGGCTTTCCTTTACACCCGTGGGTAGTGCTAATATGACTGAACCAGAAGAAACCACCATACCAATTGAGGTGGGCATGGTTACAGATAATGGACGCTTTGGTACACAAACACTTTCACTGAATACAGATGAGCTAAACAAGTTAATCGATCTCATGGATGAACTAAAAACATTGAAAAACCGGGATTCTTTATTGGAGAAACTTCTTGATTTATTTGATAACAAAAAAGGCCTGGATCGCATCTTTGATAGGGATTTACTTAATGTTTTACCTGGAGACCCCATTTTTAGTATCGGTCAGGGTAGAGAATTGTTAGCTCGATATCATGGTCGGGTGCAGATCAAAAAATTAGTGAGCATGTGGAATTATCCCACAGGATTTGGCACAACAGTGATTTGGGGTGATGGATTAACAAATGCTCCAACTCAGGTGTTATTACAACGTCAGATTGGGATTATGATCGGTTTTGTTGGATTATATATTTATATTCCTCCATTGCTAGAAAACATGCCATCTCGAACCTGTTTTGTGGGTTCTTCCATGTTTGCCTGGGGAATATCGATATAGATACCAGTCATTGGATGAATGTCTAATAGAGTCATTTTTTGACTCGTCTTTTTTTTATTTTTTTGTTTTTTTTTGATGATTGTTTGAATGATATTGAAAACCATTTCACACTCTCTCGGCATTAAACGATTTAATAAACGGCATATTTATAAAGCTTGAAGCTGACTTTCGTGGTGGTGATAAACAATGGATGATTTTATCTGCACCCAATGCAAAAGTCGCTTTTTCCGACGGAAAAGCCAATGCCCTTTTTGTGGCGGTCGAATAATCCCCATACTTGATCGACTGTATGCCTAATACACTTCTTTCTTTTTTTTCCAAAAAATACACTATGACATCCTTGTTAGATAGATTGATCTTGCTTCAGTAATAACTGAGCTTTTTTGGTAAGATGAACGGATTTCATTCGTCCTTTGATCCGAATGGTTATCAATCCTTGTTTTTGTAATTCATCTAATCGTTTTTTGGTCGTAACCTTTGAAATAGAGAATTGTTTTCCAACTTTTTGATAGGAGACAACAATATTTTTATTGTTAAGTTTCTGAATGAATTGTAAAATCTGATACAAATGTTCATCCAGTTCAATTGGTTCTACTTTCTCCGTAGGAACTAAAAAGAGTTCTTCTTTAAGATACTGCAGTTGTTGTTCATCAAGTAACTGAGGATTAATACGCAAGAGAAGAATTGCTTGATGATGATTGATTAAGGGAGTTATCTGATAGATCAGTCGTAAGATATCTTGAAACGAAAAACGAATGAACAAATAATCCATTCGATCCAGTAAAAACACGGTTTTTTTATGTGATGCAAGGGTTTGTTCAATGATGCGTGTAATAATCTGTAATGGTGGATCTGATGTATCAATGTTATGCAATAGTTCCTGATACAGATGAATCTCTGGTGAGGTTGGTGAGAACTCTTTTCTTAATACTGCCAGAGAGTTTCTAGTGAAGCAGACTCCATGATATCCACCCAGTTGTAATGAAATAAATTTATCAACTGCTTCTGTTGATGTTGAATGAAGCAATAAATAGCTAGTCTTATCTATTAGTTTTCCCCGTCTCTGTGAATCCTTGCTAACATCTGTTCCCACAAAGAGGATTCCCATTAATTGATCCTGATCATCACGGTAAATGATTGGTGAAGCTGAAAAAAGAACAATGCTAACGGTTCCAGTGTTAGAGGTAACTATGATTTCCTCTGGTGAATGACCATAGCCTTTCCCCAGATTTTTAAGGGCATCTGAAAATGATTGCGTCGATTCAAAAACGGGTATGGTATGTATTGATTTTCCGACCACTTGCTCAGCAGATAAACCAGTGAGTTGTTCTGCAGTGGTATTCCAAAGGGTGATATGTTGAGAGGAATCAATTGCGATGATGCATTCTTTTGCACTGTTGATGATATTTTGTAAATAGTTTTTTGTTTTATTGATATCCTGTTGAATTTGTTTCAGTTTTGAAATATCTCGTTGAATGACCAAAAACCGTTCTTCACCTGAAATTTTGGTTTTCTGAATGTCCAATAGCGCAGTATAGATCTCACCATTTTTCCTTTTGAGAGGGAGTTCAACATTGTGTAAGCAATCATGTTTGGCAAGTTTGTTTCTGAGATATGTTCTATCCTTTGTTGAAACATATTGTTGTTGAAAATCGAATTTATCATCTTTCCTTGGTTTGAATCCAGTGATCTGTTTCATCGTTGAATTCATATCAAAGACATGGCTATGTAAATCGACGATGGCAATACCCACCGGTGCAGATTCAAAAAGCTGTCGATATTTTTGTTCGGATTCTTGCAATTCAGCAGTTCGTTGTTGAACGGTTTCCTCTAATCGATCCCTGCTTTTTCGAAGGACTTCCTGCATATGTCTTCGTTCTGTGATATCACGAGCAATACCAATGGCATGCCATCTATTCTTAAGTTTGATCGTTGATACGGAGAGTTCAATAAAAATTTGTGCTCCCTGTTTTGTTGTTGCCATTAATTCTAGGTTTTTTCCAATTACTGGTCCAGTACCTGTTTTTTTGAATTGTTGGAATCCTTTCTTAAATCGATCTTCTGATGAATCATTTGCTATGAGAAGATGAACATTTTTTCCTATGATTTCTTCTTTAGTATACCCAAAGATCGTTTCAGCTGCTGGATTCCAGAATTGAACGCGACCTTCATCATCCATGAGAATGATAGCATCTTTTGCTGATGTAGTGATTGCTCGTAGTTGTTCCTCTTGTTCAATAAGAGCTTGTTTTGTTTTTTGTGTTTCAGTGATATCCTGGGAAAGAATCTGTAGATTACGTTTTCCATTCGGATATTCAATAGGTGTGAATATGTTTCTAAAGTATTTTTTTCCTCGTTGATCTACAAAGATTTCTGTTTTATTCTCTGTTAAAACCTTTTTACCGATTTCATATCGATGTTTAAACACCTTAGGGGGGAGTAACTCAGACCATTTTTTTCCAATGAAATCATCTTTTGAAACATCAAAGGCGTCAGCCATCTGTTGATTAACAGCCAGTATTTCTTCGGTCTTACCATCTACTTCTGCAAGGTATTCAGGTGAATTATCAA
>CAZVKY010000122.1:0-3265 GCA_964627915.1 uncultured Thermoplasmatales archaeon | reverse complement strand
ATTGTGGATGGTATTTATCATATATTAATTATGTGGTATAAATTAGGACAATACCGAAAAAGGTAAACCTGGAAGACCGCCACAATCACCAACCGGGTTATTCCTCTGTTTTATTCTTATGTTCCTCCGCTTGGAATCATACCGTGATTTCCAAGCATTCCTTGAAAAAGAAGGTTTTTGGAGACGATATTTAGGCTTCTCCAAGACACCCGATATTGGAACATTTTCCCATTTTCTCGAAAGGATCGGTGAACCACTTTTCGAAGAATTATTCAATCAAATCGTTCAACAACTCATCAACCAGCATTTCCTCAGCAGACACTGCATTGCCATTGATGGATCCATCATTGAAGCAAAACTAGATGATAAACAAGCAAGTTGGGGATGGGATCATATCAAAGAAGATTATGTTTATGGTTATAAGATCCATGTGATCGTTGACACCAAAACAGAACTTCCCTTAGCATTCTTTTTCACCAGAGCAAATGTGCATGATTCACAAGCATTCACTCCGTTATACACTCAGGTAAAATCTTATGATTCACGGTTTCGAATTGTATCCTTTCTTGCGGATAAAGGATATGATTCATCCAAGATTAGGCAAGCACTACTCCGTGATACGGTAAAACCGATCATCAAAGTCAGTAAAACACGGATAAAACCACAATATCCCACATGGTTCCGAGAAAAATACCGGAAAAGAGTCAGCGTGGAACGATTCTTTTCCCGGTTAAAAACATATCTCGATTTAAAACGGCTGAATATCAAAGGAATAACCCAACTCAAACTCGCTACATATATCATCAGTATTGGAATGCTGCTCATCGCATATCTCAATAGTAAAACAGGTTGTTCACCACGAAGCATCAAATCATTCATAAGAAAATGGATGTAAAAAAAAGCGAAAAGAAGAGGAATTCTCTTCCAATAAAAGAGTGAAAACTATGAACATATGACAACAACGGATCACTAAATGGTGGTTCTCCACCATTCTATGATCCATGAACACAGTAAAAGTATAGTAATTCAGCAGTAACCGCTGCTGAAACGCAATAAACCAAAGAAAACAACTAATTTTTCAACAGCCTAAATTGTTACTTTTACCAAAGATAACAATCAGCATTATTCAAAACCAATCTTCTTTCACAAAAACCACTATCATCACCCATTTCAATTCATCTGAGATACCCATCCATCAATCGAAACCAAACCTTCCTGACTGACAATATTCATTCCTATTCATTTTCAGCGGCATACAAACCATCAAAACACCATTCAACATCAGTATATGCCAGCTCATCAAAAAGTAACAAATTCCTCCGGTAAAGCATATCATCATCAAACCCCAAAGACCATTTTCACTCTTCTTGGCATAAAAATTTCGCTAATTTTCTTCAAAACCCTCGGCACACATCCCTATCATATATCAATCCTTTTTCATACTCTCCCTCTATTGATTCGATAAAAGAGAGGTTATGTTTATAGATTAAGAAAATGTACAAATCAGCCCTCTAACTGTACAACGAATGGGCCTACCTTTTGTAATTTTTTACTATATTACATGTAATGACTCCATATTTTTTGTTAATAGGTGGAATATTTGATAAAGAGTAAAAAGAACAAATTTTTTCGTGACGACTTTGGGTATACGATTCGGGTGAGATAAATGATTTGGAAAGTTCATGGAAAGGGAGAATCGGTCATTGAAGTCTGGGAAGACTTCTACGGTGACTTGTGGTTTGTTACAGAGATAGAAGAAAACGGCAACAGATTCGGTTACGCACGATTATACAGTATGCCGGATTGTGCTGAATGGGGCTGTTTTAACATCAATCATCTCAGGCAACAGATTGGCAAAAACAAGATTTGGAAAGTGTCAAAAAAGAATTGGGAAAACATCAACACATACGAAGAAGGATTATTGGTAGAAGTGGGTGATTGAATGGAAAAGTGGAAGTGTCCGAGATGTGGGAAATGGACGACTGACTTCCCTGCATTAAGCAGGCGTGATAACAAGACGAAAATCTGCTCAGATTGTGGATTGGAAGAAGCATTGATTGATTTTGTGATGCGAGAATGATACAACGAGATAGAGCAGAAAAAGGATGGCAGTGGTTTTCAGAAGATTTACAAAAACTCATCAAAAAGAAACAGCTCCAAAAACAAACTACTATCAAGTTCAACTTCAATGATATTACAACGGTTATAGCTACTACGTTACTCGCGTTTGGTATGATACTACTTGGCTTACATCTATTGTTTTAAATTTTTTTTTCGATAGTCTAAGCGATTTGATTTTAATTGAACCCATAATATTAGGACAACTTTGTTTTAGATTACAATAGCGTTTCTATTGATTTAACTAGAAGAAGTGGGGTAGGGAAGAAAAAGAACCCTACCCGATGGTGATATTATGGAGGCAAGATATTTTCTTGCACGTTTTCCCACGGACCATTTGTGGAATCTAATGTTTGCGATAAATTGAAGGATGATAAATCCGACTACTCCTACGACCACTACCGGCATTTCTCAATACGCGGTCATATATTGGGGCATTGTCTTGTTGGATTTCTATGATGTCGTACGCGAGTGAATTGTTCCGACCATAGCGTAGAAGTGCTTGCCTAAAAACTTCTGTTTCATCATCACTTTCGTAGACTGCTTTTCCGCTTCTGGCATCAATTAACTGATAAATCATTACCAATTGCCCCCAACATAATTGACCCTGATAATTCGTCTAACTGGCCGATGAGTAAGCGGTGGATGATACAAAGGCTGATGTCCAACAAT
This sequence comes from uncultured Thermoplasmatales archaeon, assembly GCA_964627915.1. Classification (GTDB taxonomy): domain Archaea; phylum Thermoplasmatota; class E2; order DHVEG-1; family DHVEG-1; genus EX4572-165. The sequence goes on along the minus strand of CAZVKY010000122.1, from coordinate 475 downwards.
AACCATATTTGATGGCTGTTTGTTTAAAATAGGAATTCTGGCTCCACCTTTCAGTATCCGAGCCTGTAGAATTGGCGCTCTCTGTTTGAATGCACGAGTTATCCGAGCCGCCTGTTCGTTGCCAGTTTGGAAGAAATCTCCATTCTCATCTTGAAACTCTACCAGTTCCTCATCAGGTAACATCCTAACGCATCCATCCATTAATAGTGTTCATTCGGTCGTAAGCTATCTCATGCTTCAGTTGTGCGAGAAGACAATCACTATATAAACTTCGATTTGGGTAGTCCATGTTTTTTCAACTCCTTTACATTACAATACAGTCACATATAATTTGTAGTTTTTGTAAAAGTTGATATAGCTGTAAGTTGTTGTTGATATCGAAAAACTTAAAACGCTTTTTGTAACACATGTTGTTAGCCAAAATAAATAGAATGTTTTAAATATCACCAACAGTATGCAAGCAACATAACCCTAG
>CAZVKY010000121.1:0-3324 GCA_964627915.1 uncultured Thermoplasmatales archaeon | reverse complement strand
TAAACATTTATTAATAAAAAGAGATATTATATTTTTTAAAGAAATTGTTAGGGGATTTTAAAAGATGATGAATACACAGAAATTACTTGCGCTGGGGATTATGAGTCTGTTTTTGTTTAGTGGAGGCATTGCTTCTTCTTTTCAATTACCTGTTTTAAAAGAGCAAAAGCAATCAATTGATTCATATCAATTACTTATCATTACACCTGATGTGTTTAGTGATGATCTCAGTCCACTTGTTGCTCATAAAAATACTGTGGGTATGCAAACAAAATTAGTTACGCTTACTACGGTGCTGTCCTCATCAGCGGCTGCTGATGGTAGGGATGATGCTGAAAAAATGAAATATTACATTAAATATGCAATGGAAACCTATGATATTTCATATGTGCTTCTTGTTGGTGGTCGAAAGGGTCAATCAAATCAATGGTATCTACCAGTTCGTTATGTGAATATGGATAATGGCTGGGAACCACATTTTGTTTCTGATCTGTATTTTGCTGATATTTATGATGATCAGGGGCACTTCTCCAGTTGGGATCAGGATGATGATGCCTTGTTTAGTGAATGGATTCATGGGGAAACTCCTGTTGATAAAGATATTGATCTGTATCCAGATATTGCCGTGGGAAGACTTCCTTGTCGTAACGCGTTTCAGGTCACTGATGTGGTAAATAAGATCATTGAATATGAGACGGGTGATTTTCAGGCTTCATGGTTTAACAGGATGCTAGCGATTGCAGGTGATACCTATCTTGAAATTGATAATCCGGATTGGGTTGGAATCGAAGGGGAGGAATATGCAAATCAAGCATTGGATTATATGAGTGCGTATTCGCCAACGCGATTGTTTTTATCTGAAAACGGTTTTTCCGGTCCAGATGATGTGGTCGATGAACTTAATCAAGGATATGGGTTTGTGTATTTTGTGGGTCATGGTAACCCGAATACGTGGGGGAATCATCCACCCAATGATCATAAGTTTGTCATTGGTCTACAGAATCAGGATATGAATCAATTAAAAAATAATGAGAGGTATCCGGTTTGTGTGGTCAGCGGGTGTCATAACTCTCAATTTGATGTTCATTTGTTAAATATTCTGAAGGGATTTCTTGAGGATGGTTTTGATTATTTTTCCAGGAGAGGAAAAATCTGGCGGAATGAATGGGTACCTGAATCATGGGGTTGGAAGATGACCCGGTTAGAAAATAGTGGAAGTATTGTTACCTATGGAGCGACCGCTCTGGGTCATACCAAGGAGGATAAATCGAGTTTTACTGGTGGTATTAATGAACTGGAAGTAGAACTGTTCCGACAGATTGGTGTTGAAGAGATTAATCATGCGGGTGATGTGTTAAAAAATGCGATAACTTGGTATCTAGATACGTATCCAGTGGATTGGGATTCTACTGATCAAATAGTTCTTGAGGATAGCTGGGTGGATGTGCAGGTTGCTCAATCCTATATTTTGTTTGGCGATCCAAGCCTAAAGATTGGTGGATATTAATAATCCACTCCTTTTTTTCTATTTGGTCGAGTCTTTAAGGGTATACACTTGGTATTCTAAAAGAGAATATATATCACTATGTTGATTCAAAAAAAAGGAAAAAAAGAGTTAGTTTTTTTGATTATGATTTGTTTTAGTTGTTGTATTGTATATCTGCTTCTTCTCTGAGATCTTCAACTAAGGATTCTTGAACTAGTTGCTCTTTTAATTGTTGCAGATAATCTTCATAGGTCATGCCACTTTGAGCGAGTTGTTGTTGCAGCTGTTCCAGGGTCATATTATATTGTTGAAGCATCATGTTTATTTGTTGTTCTGCATCTTCATCAGTTATACCATAATCATCAACTGCATCACTTAAACAATTTTTTCTGGCTAGATCTTCTTTGATATCTTGATAAAAATCTTCATAGGTCATGCCACTTTGTGCAAGTTGTTGATTCAACTCTTCCAGGGTCATATTATATTGGAGAAGTATGGTGTCTATTTCTTCTTCTACCTCAGTATCCGTTGGCATATATTTTTCCTGGAGATAATGTTGAGAGAGTACCTCTTGGTTTATTAATTCTTCAAGTGCGTTTTCTTCAGATATTTGTTGACCTTGTTGAGCATAGGATTGTTGCATGGCGGTTACCTCTTCTGAGGTGATTTCTTCACCGTTTACGGTTGCCAAGATTGATGTGGTGGTATTGGTATCGTTTTCTGTATCTGAGTTATCCTGTGTTTGATTCTGTTGATCTGTGCATCCAGCGAAAAGAAGAAGCGTTACTATGAATATGATTGCGGTTCCTATAAGGATTGTTTTTTTTGATTTGACCATGTTTTATCATAATCGCCCTTACTTAAAAACATTTTGATTCATTTTTATCAATAAAAAATAACTTTTTGTTAATAATTATCTTCTTTTATGATAATATATTAACTCATATGTATTGTTTAAGGTTGTTTAACAAAGCTCTGACAAAAAAGTGATGCCTAACTACTTATTTTTGATATTAAGAATCGGATTAGTATTATCCCCGTTTTTTTTGAGAGAAAAGATTCATATGAGACAAGTGTATTGAATGTGAGTAGTTGTTTGTGATGAGTATAAATCGTGCGGTTGTCTTTGATCTTGATGGGGTGTTACTTGATTCAGAATCAGATACTTCCTGGTTGCAAAATGCTGCAGAGAAAACACTTGCTTATTTTGATGTTGATATCAAATCATTTGCTGAGTTTTTGTATTCAACGCATGTGCCTCATTTCCGAAAGATCAGTGAAAAAATTGGTATTGATGCTGAAGTGCTGTGGCCAGTGCGTAATCGATTGTATACAGAGGAAAAACTAAACGCGATGAAAGATCGGGTCATTGGACCATTTCCTGATATAAGCCGATTGTATGATATCACTGATGTTTTTGAGCTTGGTATTGTAAGTAATTCTCCTCAGGTGGTTGTTGATTTTTTTATTGAGGAATTTGGCTATGATGATTTATTTTCATTTGGGATTGGTCGGGGTGATGGATTAGAGGATATTGAACGGATGAAACCACATCCGCATTTGTTTACAAAGCTTTTTTCGGTATCAACGGTGACTCGTTTTCTTTATGTGGGTGATCGAAAGACTGATCAGTTGTTTGCAGAGCGAACAGGGATGGATTTTGTTTTTCTTAATCGACATCAGAACAAAGCAAATGGGTTTTCTTCCTTGGTTGATTTAGTCGTGTTTTTACAGTCACAGAAAAAAGAATAGGTAAAAAATGATTGGTAGTAGATCTTATACTTTGTTGAGATGAGGCGAAGGGATGAGGATAGTTTAGCGTTTTATTGTTTTTTTAT
>CAZVKY010000120.1:0-3344 GCA_964627915.1 uncultured Thermoplasmatales archaeon | reverse complement strand
GACACCCTTCAGACCATCATGATTGGACTAGGCTTCAATGAAGTGACCACATTCACTATTTCAAATGAAAAAGATGAATTTAATCATATGGGACTAAATCAAACAAATCATGTGCAGATCAAAAACCCCATTGGTGAAGAATACTCCTGCCTCAGAGTTAGTCTTCTTCCATCACTATTGAAATTACTCGCCGAAAACAAACATCATTCACTACCCCAACAAGTCTTTGAACTAGGGATAATCGTTGATGAAACGTTTAAAAACAAAACAAATCTCTCTGGAATAAAGATCAGTGCAAAAGCAAATTTTACCGAGAGCAAATCAATCGCCGAAGCAATCATGCGTGAAATCGGAATAGATTATGAAATAAAGGAAAAAAATCATCCAGCATTTATCCCTGGTCGCTGTGCTGCATTAACAAATCAAAACCAGGAAATCGGATTCTTCGGTGAACTACATCCAAAAACCATTAAGACCTTTGATTTAGAACATCCAACTATTGCTTTTGAAATCAGTACTGATCAACTCATCATATAAAATACATTAATTTTTTAATCATGTAAAGGACCAATTGTTTTCTCCACCGCAGTGAGGATTTCTTTTGATTTCACTAGTTTCTGCATCGTTGTATGATCTGGATATAATGGTCGGTCGACATCAAGAAACTTCACATGATTCCGAATGATTTCCTTTGCCTTTTGCACTCCTTTACCAAACGTATACTCCCTGAAATCCAATGCCTGAGCTGCAGCCATCAACTCAATACCAAGAACACCATAGGCATTATCTAAGATTTGAAAATTCTTTATCGCCGTGTTCATCCCCATGGAAACAAAATCTTCCTGATCGGCAGCAGCAGGAATTGATTGAATAGATGCGGGAGCAGAAAGAATCCGTTGTTCAACGATTTGCATATCTGCAGTATATTGACTAAGCATCAATCCAGAGAACATTCCAGCTCCTTTTGTAAGAAAAGCAGGAAGCCCTTCACTTAACGCAGGATTATTCAACCGGTTCATTCTTCTTTCAGACATCACGCTCACCATGGTAATCGCTGCTCCAGCCATATCCATTGGAAGAGAAACCGGTGTTCCCTGAAAATTTGCTCCAGACAACTGCAGATCTTCATCTGGGAAAAACACGGGGTTATCCCCAACACCATTTAACTCTATTTCAACCTGAGATCTCGCATAGGCCAATGCATCCCGAGCTGCCCCAATTACTTGTGGAGTAGATCGCATGGAATAAGCATCCTGCACCTTGGTTTTAATGTGTTCTTTCTGAAGATCCCCTCCTTTGATGAGCTTGTTGATATTTTTCGCTGAGACTATCGCTCCAGAGAAACCTCGTGCTTGATGTAATTTTGCCGAATATGGTTTCATGTTTGCTTTCAACGCCTCAAGACTCATCGCTGCTGCAATCTCAGCTTGTTTCAACCAACATAATGCATCATACAAAAAAAGGGCACTCATCGCGGTGAGAAGATTTGACCCATTGATAACTGCTAACCCATCACGAGCTTTCAGCCCCGGAACAGGAATCTTAGCTTTTTGCATAGCAGTTTTCCCATCAAATAATTCCCCGTTGTAATATGCTTTTCCTTCACCAAGTAACACTAATGCAATCTGAGACATAGGTGCAAGATCACCACAGGCACCCACTGATCCCTTTTGACAAACAAAAGGAGTAACACCCTTGTTGACCATGTCAACCAATGTTTGAGTAATCTGCAGTCTGCAACCAGATTGTCCATGAGCATGCACATTGATACGAGCCACCATGGCCGCTCGGACATATTCAACAGGGGCAGGATCACCAATACCTGCGGAATGATTATAAATCAAGTATCTTTGAAATTCCTTTACTTGTTCATCAGTTAACACTACTTCAGAAAACTCACCGATACCGGTGTTCACCCCATACATGATTTCTTTTGCTTTGATTTTTTTCTCAAGCATTTCCCGGCATTTTTTAATATTGTTTACCGCGGTTTCATGAAGCTTTATTTGTTCATTATCTCTAGCAATCTTAACAAGTTGTTCTATGCTTAAATGTTGACCGTCTAATACGATTACCATACTATTCCCCCATGGAAACAACGTGTTTCAACAAATGGATGGCAGGGTATTAGATTCTCATGTATTAATGTTGCCACTTTTCACAATAACATACCCTTGGAAACCACAAAAGAGCAACTGTATCCTAAACTCTTTTATCCCACGAGTTGTTTTGCACTGTTTAATCATATGATATCTTGTAGTAAATGCAGAAAACCAGCTGTTATCTTTATGAGGTATAATGGAACCCATCTTTGTAAGGATCATTTCTTTTATTCCCTTGAAAAACGGGTGAAAAAAGAAATTAAAAAACAGGGTAAGACCGTTTCTGATACTCGTTTTGGTATCGCTGTTTCAGGGGGAAAGGATAGTCTTGTTGCGCTCCATCTAATGAAAAAAATATTTGGAAAAAGAAGAAAAGTAGAACTCATTGCAATTAGTGTTGATGAAGGAATACAAAGCTATCGAGATAAAAGCATTGCTCTTGCTCGGAAAAACAGTAAGAAATTAGATATCAATCATCACGTGATTACATTTCAAGAAGCAATCGGCATGAAACAAGATACAATCATCAAGAAAAAAAATGATGCATTAGGAGCTTGTGGATATTGCGGTGTGTTCCGCCGTTTTTGTCTGAATAGTTTAGCAAAAGAACTTTCTCTTGATAAACTCGTCACAGGTCATAATTTAGATGATATGGCTCAATCTATATTGATGAATTTTGTCAATGCTGACACAGAGAAACTGGCTCGATTAGGCCCTCATCTGAAAGTTCAACCTGGTTTAGTTCCCCGGATGATGCCATTGCGAACGATTCCAGAGAAAGAAAACGCATTATATGCATTATTGAAACATATTGATTATCACCAAGGTGTCTGCCCCTATTCAACAGATGCATTCCGAGGGATTTATCGAGATATCATCTTTGATCTTGAGAATCGTAATCCAGGCACCCGCCATAGTATTTTGAAAAGTTATGATAATATCAAGGAATCATTGATTCAACATCATCCTCCGATACCATTGCAGCATTGTAAAGAATGTGGTGAGCCAACAACCAATGTGTTATGCAAAAGTTGCATCCTTAAAAAACGGCTTGATCTTTTAAAATAACTATATTTTTGGTCTTATCATCAACAATCCTACTTGTATTGATCAATTTTACAATTATTTGCTCGGATTTTATCCTGATTTTCTAAGCTTTTGAACTATTTTAAACTATATTATTATAACTGGTTTTTTGCGTTTTAGGATCCTTAGATACATAACTTTTTGTTCATAAAACTC
>CAZVKY010000119.1:0-3386 GCA_964627915.1 uncultured Thermoplasmatales archaeon | reverse complement strand
TGTCCTATTGTTCTCTTCCAATAATCTTTTATTGGGGAATACTATTGTCCAATTAAATGGATATTCTCTGGTTGGGATTCTCAATCGTGATTAGATGGATCACATCAAAGGAAAATCGTTCATTTGTCATTGAAAGCGATGAGGAAATTATAAAAAAACGAGTGGATGATGTATGGATATAAAACAAGAAAAGATTGCAACGCTGCATGAATTTAATCTGGATAAAAAAGTGCTGATGAAAACAGTAAGTGATGCAGTTGTTGAGCGTCCGGTTTCACTTGTTATGCCCATGCTTTATCGGGAAATTAATAGTGAAGCGCTGGTTACTATTAAAAAAGGATTGAATAAATGCACATATTTAAAAGAAATAATCATTCCTCTTGCAGCTCATAATCAGAAGGAATTCAATCATGTTAAACGGTTTTTTTCTGATCTAGATGTCCCACATTTAATCATGTGGTGTAATGGACCAAAAGTGGAAAAATTGCTTATTGAACTGAAAAGTGAGGGCATTGATTTATTAAAATATCAGGGAAAGGGAAGGGATGTCTGGCTTGCATTAGGTATTGCTGCTCTCAGATCTTATGCAGTTACTTTGCATGATGCCGATATCATGTTGTATGATGAAATGATTCCCACAAAATTACTGTATCCTTTGGTTGAACCTGAGCTTGATTTTAAATTCAACAAGGGTTTTTACGCTCGGGTTAACACGGAAAAAGGGATTATGTATGGTCGTGTTGTGCGGTTGTTTCTTCATCCTTTATTAGAAGCATTGATTGAAAAACATGGAGCGGAACTTGATTTTGTTCGTTTTCTTTCATCATTTCGTTATCCTTTATCTGGTGAGTTTGCCTTAACTAGTGATCTTGCTCGGGATGTGGATATCCCAGGGAATTGGGGGCTTGAGATTGGGATTATGGCTGAAATGTATCGGAATGTGATTACCAAACGTATCTGTCAGACCGATTTAGGTTTTTATGATCATAAACACCAAAAAATTGGAAATGAGGATCAAGGTCTCATCAAAATGAGTGGTGATATTTTAGAAACCCTGCTGCGGGTGCTTATCGAGGAAGATAAGGTTCGTATTTCTCCTGATTTTCTTCTTTCGTTACGGGTGTTGTATCAACGGTATGCTCAGGATTATATTCGGAAATATCATGCGGATGCCCATTTTAACAATCTTCGGTATGATCGTCATTTGGAAGAAAACATGGTTGAGGAATTCAGCAGACAAATTATGGTTTCAGGTGAAAACTATATTAATAATCCAGTTGGTTCCCGTATTCCCGATTGGTTACGAACGATTTCTGCTCGTAAAAAAATTCGTGAACAACTCTTAGACGTAGTTATTATTGATAATGAAGAATAAAATAAAGAATAGGTGAGGAAAACACATGTATCAGGAATGGAATAAAGAATTAACATTGGATCCTAAAGTCGTTGCACAATGTGAACAGATAAAACCAGTGGACATCATGGTTGGCGTCCTGTGTAAAAATGTTGAAGCTACGATTTTAAACGTGTTGAATGTGATCAATGAAGGATTATATCGATATTTCCCTGATCACAATCTTGCTATTGTGGTCTCGGAAGCTGAATCCTCTGATAATACCTCAGAAGCAATCAATTTATTTCAGCCATATAGCACCATTGATACCATTGTGACTAAGGATATCACCAATGGTGGGAAGGGTGCAGGTGTAATGACTATTTTTGAAATCGCTCATCAAGCTGATGCTAAGTGTGTGGTGCTTATGGATGGGGATTTATTAAGTATTAAACCGGGTTGGATTCAAACCATTGCTAATCCGGTGGTCTATGGTCGATCGGATCTTACTGTTCCCTATTATATCCGTGATAAAAATGATGGAGTGATAACAAATAACCTTGTGTATCCGTTCACTCGGACATTGTATGGTATTGATGTTCGTCAGCCGATTGCAGGTGAGTTTGCTCTTTCAAAGAATCTTTATGAGATTCTGCGGAAGCATCCATTGTTCCCTCCTGATTTTGGCATTGATATTTTCATTGTGACCACGGCTGCTGCTGAAGGATTATATGTAAAAGAGGGATTGTTTTCATTAAAGATTCATGAATCAACATTGCATTATCTTGAACCTGAGAAGTTTTTGATTCCTATGTTTCGAAAAGTTACTAGTAGTATGTTTGAACTAGCGAAATATTATGAATCGTATTGGAAGAGCAATCCCGTTTCTTTTAAATCAAAATATCATCGGGAATGTTTCAGTCAGAAACCAATCCCTGTTAATGTGAATATTAAAGATATGAAACAGTCATTTACTACGGAATTTAAAAACAATAAAGAGCAGATGAAGGAATTTCTCCCAGAGCAATTGATTCATTCCATCGAAGATGTGCTTAATGATGGTCATCAGTTTGATGCTGATCTCTGGTCAAAGATTGTGTTTCATTATGCTGCAGCATACAAATCCATTGATGATGATGAAAAAAAATACATGCTTTTAGACACATTGAAGACGCTATGGTTAGGTAGATTTGTAAGTTATGCTGAAATCGTAGATGATATGGATATTAACGATGCGGAAAAAATCATTCAACGGCAAGCTGAAACCTTTGAGAAAAACTTTGATTACTTAAAAAATATTTTCTAAATCTAGGAATAGATGAAGGTATTGGTCAAATGAAGATTTATGCAACGGCGGATATTCATGGCGCGCAACACCGGTTGAATGAGGCTGTTGAAGTCATTGAACATAATCACCCTGATATCACGGTTGTAGCTGGTGATATTACTCAGTTCGGTCCAGGTGATATGGCCACGCTTTTACTCGATCAATTACCTGGAAATGTATTGAGCCTTCCAGGTAATATTGATACTGCCGATGTCTGGGAAGGAATAAAGAAAAGTCATGCGATCAATATGCATAAGAATCAGATAAACGTTCAAGGAATGAGCTTTGCTGGGATTAATGGGGTTGATGATGGGGAAACTGAGTTGATTCTAACTGATGAGCAATTGAAACAATCTTTTGAGGGAGTTGATGTGCTTATCACCCATGTGCCACCGTACGGGTTTCAAGACACCGTTTTCCTCGGAAAACATGCAGGAAGTAAAGCAGTGCAACGGATTGTTAAAAGCTTTCATCCTCGATTGGTGATTTCAGGTCATATCCATGAAAGACCGGGGTATACTGCTGATGAACAAAGCCTGGTAGTGAATTGTAGTATGGGAAAAAGAGGTCGCGGGGCATTGATTACGTTGAATGATTCCATTACCGTAAAAATGCTTGACTGATTCTTTTACATATTCAAAGGAATAGGTAATTATTTATCGATGAGTTATCATATTTGCTTGGTTTGTATCATGGGTCGGTGGTAAACATATCTAGATATCTTAA
>CAZVKY010000118.1:0-3413 GCA_964627915.1 uncultured Thermoplasmatales archaeon | reverse complement strand
TTGGGGTATCGGACCAATACCCGAAATTATTGACCCTTAAGGATTTAGTTGATAACGGGCTCATACAAAAAAGAGGGTTTACAAAAGGCGCATATTACATATTTCCGAAATATTTCCGAAATAATTCAGGAATAAAACGAAACGGAGGAGAACTGTCTGACAAGTTTTTTATGCGAATAATGGCTGTTGGTATGGTCGTTGAGATGATTGTCACCAGACACCTTTCGCGCGTAATTCACCTGACAAGTTCTGCAAAAAAAGAGTTCTAAGGAATGATGACTTTTGCGTGTGAATACTGGTGAGGGGGTTTAAAAATTTTTGAAAAAGAAGGAATAGGGAGGAATAATAATGGTGTATCACATACTCAGCAAAATTATATAAACTATGACAAAAACCTTTGCTAAGCAAACATTTATATATAATAATATATTACTTAGTATTTATGAAGGGTGAGAAACGAGAACGAATCATCCGAACTCTTTTACTTGCACCAAATGGGAATCTTACCGCATACCGTATCCATCAAAAAGCTGACTGTTCGGAACAATGGGTTGGTTCATATCTTAAAAAATTGGAATCCATGGATCTTATTAAAAAAACAAGAGTTATTGATGTGATCGGGCTTTTTAATCACTGGATTTCTATTCGTATCCCTCCCCGTTATGCTGAATATCACGTTCAAAAAGATCCCCTTGAGATTATCAAAAACACATCAAAATCCTATGCACTCACCACATATCAAGCAGATAAAATCATTCATAGATACCTTTTTCCAACTCGTACTGATCTATATATTCTCAATGATGATCTCAACTACTGGCATCATACCTTTCTTTCAAATGGATTGGTTGGACCCGGAAACACGCGAGTTCTCATCTCAGATCCTCATATCATCAAAGACACTTTTAAAAAACAGGGTTTTTCTCTTGTTTCTAAACCTCAATTGATCTCTGATCTTCTCATGGAAGGAGGTGTTGCAGTTGATGCTGCAGATCTTCTCATCAAACGGTGGTATCATGACCTTATATGATGATCGATTTACCACTATTTCATTAGAAACCCTGAAAACACTAACTGATATCATCGATTTTCCCGTGTGTCTCTGCGGAGGATGGGCAGTCTATTTTACCATAAATGAAATCTTTAAACAAAAGAAGAAACGAGATTACATTGGCTCACAAGATATCGATATTGGTTTTTTTCTTTCTCCGATGATGACGAAAAGCGAACTTGAATCAACAACGCTTTTCAAAACAATAGACTTGTTAGAATCACATGGATTTCAACCAGAGGGATTCAGATATAAAAAAGAAATACAAATCAATGAACAAAAAACAAGTCAACATCATCAAACACCCGATTTGTTTGTTCTCTACGTTGATATTCTTGTCAATTCATATCCACCCAGTTTATATGATCTTCATCCAAATTGTTTTTTTGAAGTACCACTCATCGAAAAAATCTATCAGGATGAGAAAAATCAAGTACAAATACCATTGATTTCAGATGATTTGTTCATACCAACAAGACCACTTCTTACCGCTATGAAGATGCAGTCATTTCCGTCTAGAGGCCAGTCACATCATAAGAAAATCAAAGACCTTTGTGACCTCTATAGTCTGTTATGGTTCTCAAAAACATCTATTCATGAAAACATAAACGATGTTCTCTCATTTACTGATACGAATACTCTTAAAAGAGTAAGAAATGAGATAGATAACCGCCTGATGATGGAATGTGAACGATATTTAGGGGAGCCAAAAGGGTCGTTAAGTACAACACTGAATATTTTTGATACTTACCTATAATTGATGCATCGGACAGTGGTTATCAATCTTGTTGATAGAATCTATTAGATATGTTCAATAGTGCCTGTAAAAACATCTCTGTTCCTCTTATTTTTTTGATTGATTTAGTTACTGTCACCTAACATCCTTTGCACGTAATTCACCTGACAGGTTCTGCAAATTCAAACTAACGAGTTTAATAAAATGATGGATGATAACTTCTGCGTTTCATGAGGGGTTTTTTGATGGATTGACTGTGAGTGATAGCAATAGTGCTGAAATAAATTTTTTTTTCTCCTGTTAAATCTGCTGATGTTGATATATGAGAAATAGTGGATTGTATCGTAAATGTTGCAACATTGTTTTCTTTTGGTTTCTGGATAACCTCAAACCGATTTGAGCAATAAGACCTTTTTAGGTTCACCTACACATATTCAGTTATCAGTTGACGGATAAAACAATGAAACCTTATTGTTATACATCAAATTTCTCAACCAAATCCTTTGTAGATAAAACATCCATCGCAGATTGATTTTTAAGGAGCGCATCATTGGACCAAAGTTGACAGTTTAATGAAAAGGATAGCGCAAAAAAATCTATATCATCTGGATCTGGTGAAACTCTTTTTGCTTTTGGAAGGAAGGATTCATATTCTTTTTCTTCAACAAAATTAATCACAGTTTGTAAAAATTTCATCATTAAACCATATTGCATCTCTGTAAGAGAAAAACGTTTCATGATCACATCTTTATATTTATCTAGTTCTTTTAATGAAAACGCTGGTGAATATAACAATATATGATATCTAGTTGAAATATCTCTGGCTGTTGATTATGCATTAAAAAAGGAAAAAAGAATATTTGTATCGACCACAAGCTTCATCAAGAAAACCTAACTATTGAGTTTATTAAATCTACCTTTTTTGATCTTCCTACCCAGTTCCACCAGTTCCGTATCATCAAGATTCTCCGCATCCTTCATGATCTCATCAATAAATTTTAACAGTTTTTTACGTTTTTCCTCAAAAACAATAAGTTCCACGATCTGTTTTTGCAGACGCGTTTTTTCATTTTTTAAATTTTCTGGTAGCTTTATTTCAAGATCTTCCATTGTTCCATTACCAGTACTACTATGATGCGTTGCTATTTAAATAGTTTTGTAGAATTGAGGATAGACTTCCGAGAACAGAGCATCAATAGAAATTAGTATCATTTGATATCATCTCTAGTTGTATTAAACAAAAAAAGAGCATTGAACTATGCAAATGAGATAATCTCTTTTTCAATATTAAGCATCAACATATTTGGTAAATAATGTTATTTTCACCTGATATGTTTCACCGCTAAATTTTTTGCTTAGCATTTCCTTTTCATCTGACTGGTTTGAATGACAAACGATGGCTGTTAGGATGAGGTTCAACTGACACCGTTTGCACGTAATTCACCTGACAGGTTTTGCTAAAAAAAAGGTGGGGGAACTGACAACGTTTTGCACATTTTGCTTGAGAGGTGAGATAAAAGGTAGCGTTTTTAAGTCTGAGATTGTTTTTTCGGGAAACGTTTTTACATTCAAAAATGAATATGAATATTGATTGTATGGCTAAGTCAGAGAGGATAAATAATATAC
>CAZVKY010000117.1:0-3448 GCA_964627915.1 uncultured Thermoplasmatales archaeon | reverse complement strand
AATCGATGACCTTTTCCACTTGCATCCTCAGCAGCAGCTGATGCTGCCTCATCATTGGTATACACCCGAATAACCGTGGCATCAAAAACACTATCATCCTGATGAAGTACATTTCGTATTTCATCTTTGAACTGATCATGATCAAAAAGATATGATAACAACTGATAGGCATCATTATCTGTTGATGGAATGTTGTCTTGATCTAAATGAAAAACAGATGTGATGCTCTTATTTTGTTCAACGGCATCATCAATAATAGAAACAACAGATTCAATCTTAGGTTCACCACTGGGTCTAATGGCAACATAATCATTCCCATGGATATTATGCATGGTTTTTTTAATACCTGATAGAATTTCAGAAGTAGCAATTGATCCTTCAATAAGCACATATTCCTGATTCATACCTGATGAGGGAAATTGATTTGCGATTTCATCAAACACCGCTATTGTTGGATTATCCTCCGGAAGCATATTTGCTATATCAAAAGAGGTTTTAACCTGCAAAGCAGCTACACCCATTATTGTTGATACGACCACCGCGATAAGGATAACGGTTTTTGAATGATGAATTAAAATCCGGGAAAGTTTTTGTAACGATTGCTCAAGAGAAAACCTACCATTCTTTGGTTTTTTTGGTTTCCATTTTCTATCAATAACATAACGAATCGCTGAAAGAAAGGTAAGCGTGATGATAAACGTAAAAATAATACCCAACGCGGAAAGAAGCCCTAAATCCTGAATAGGTTTAATGGTTGCTGTTAAAAATGAAAGAAAAGCAATCACGGTGGTAATGGTTGCTAAGAAAAGCGCGGTTCCAATCTCTTGAATCGATGCAACGATTGATTCTTTAACAGATTTTCCATCCTTTAATTCAGCTCGGTAATTATGAAACATATGAACTGAGTAATCCACCCCCAGTCCAAGCATTAAGGGAACCAATGCTACATACATCATATTGAAATTAATCCCCAGTAACACCATGCTTCCAAAAACCCAAATAAGAGAAAGAGAAAGCCCAATTAACGGTAAAACCATGTAACTAAGTTTTCGAAAGGTAATGAACAATAGAATAAGAATAGCAATAAAAATAGATGGCATAATAATCTTATTTGATTCCATCGCCACCTCATCGATTTCAATGGATAACTGAGTGTTACCCGCTGTTTTCAACTTGAAATCAATTGTTGGTTGAAGATCATCTATTTTTGCGTTAAACGATTTAACAATATCTTTTCGCTCATCGCCGGGAATACTGCCATTGATAAAGGCCATCATTAGTGTTTGTTGAACATTATTATTTTTGTTGAAATCAAACTGTTTTGGTAGAAAGGTAAGCGTTGATGTTTTCAATTCATCGACAAATGCTGGTTTAAGATAAAGGGTTTCTTCTGACCCTTTATTATCCGGTGCGACATCACCAGTGGTCCACCAGGATTCAAGAACGGTTAAAGAAATCTCATCAATGGTGTTTTCATTAGATGAAAGCATCGAGCCTATATCATCGAAATCCTCCCAGGAAAAAGAAGAAAAAGAGCTGAGAAGACTATCTGATATTTTTGATAAAAAAGGACGATGCTGCATCTTTTCCATGGCATTATTTAGTGTTTGCATTTCTGTGTTAATCCGAAGCCAAGGAAGACGGAACAATGGAAGTTGATAGTATTGAAATGAAGCAGAAAAATTACCCAAACGAGCAGGAAGACCAAAACCATCACTGACTGGTGCAATACCATAGGTTCCCAGTTCTGTTTTATTCACCGTCCAACTGATCTTGTTTTGCTGTTTATCAAATGTTAACTCAGCCGAGGAGAGTTCAATAGGAAAAGAAACATCAATACCAGGTGGACTCATCCACAATGCAACAGATGTATTATAGGCATGACGAAGTTCTCTTTGTTTGATCAGAGAAAAAAATTCTTTGAGATTTGAAAAAACACCTTCTCCAACGGTCCAAAGCTCATGTTTTGGTTCTAAATGAGCCGCGATTCGATACTTGATATCCTGTAATTGCTGTGGGCCTATTTGATTGGAAAATGAAAGAGACCATTCCATGACATTTAATGGAAAAAAGGGTTTGGTTAATTGCTCATCTAAGCCGGATAGATCATAAACTTCAATGGTAAACGTGATGGTTTCATCACGCTGCTGAACATATGCATTTTTGATATCTGCACTCTGAAAGGATTTTCCTTTAGATAATCGAGGAAATCGTTTGTAATCAATCTTTTCATTGGGATCATCACTATCTAGCAATGTTATTTCTTCAAAAGAAGGATTGGATAAAATATCAGAGATCACCATCTGAATCTGTTCATCGGTGCTGTTTTCAATGCTTCTGTTATACTCCATCCCAAGAATCATTTCCACAAAATTGGTGAAACTTATTAATCCTTGAATACCATCAGTTTCTGCTAGATCCTGAGACAATGAATGAAGATCTCTAATTGCATCTGATGAGAGAAGAGACTGAGAGTTCTGATACTCAGTGAGAACCATGACGACATCCTGGTTTTTTCCAAAATATTCTGAGATACGACTATTTGCATTTGCAATTTCAGAATCAGGCATGAAATCCCCAGTTGAGGTGTTCATGTTCATACTGGGAATGTTAACTGCAAAGGCAACGGTGACAAGAATAGAAAAAAGAATGATGAGTGTTGGATGTTTTTGCACCTGCATTCCGATTTTATCTAGCATGCTCTTTTCTTGTCCCCTGTAACGATTGTGAGCGTAATCTATGTTGTTTTTTAATACTATCCTATATATTATTTATGGCAAATATATAAATATTTCGGTTCCGAACCGTCCGACATCGAAATATATAAATACTGAAAACATCTATTAAAAAAACAATGAGTGCCATTTTCAGTTTTCAAACAAAATCAGGAAAACAGCGAGGAATTCTAGCCATTTACATCATACATAGTCTTCGAAAAAAACCAAAGTCTGGATATGATCTTCTCAAAGAAATAACCAAAAAAACAGAGGGAACATGGACACCAAGTAAAGGAACACTATATCCACTGCTGAACTCACTCGAAAAAGAGAATCTTATTCAAATCAAAAAAATCGGCCAACGATCAAAAACCGTCTATGAACCAACAAAAAAAGGACTCACTCAACTTGCAAATATCAGAAAACATGCACAAGAAATGGAAGAAAAAATCAGTCAATTCCGCAATATGCTCTCTGAAATCATCAACGAGGATCAATCAGAAATCATCTCTCTCATGCTACAATTACGAAAACTAATATTTCAACTTTCACAAACAAAAAAAGAAGAGATACAAGAATTACTTACTAAAGAACTAAAACACTTGCAAAACATGGCAGCACAGGATGGAATTACATAAATAAGAAAGAAAAAATGGGATTCATCATCGATATTAGCATCAGTTTCATCGCCGGTCTTCTCATCGGAATTTACCTGTTTTAACCAATTTTAA
>CAZVKY010000116.1:0-3448 GCA_964627915.1 uncultured Thermoplasmatales archaeon | reverse complement strand
GTGGCTAAGCTTCCTAATTTTGCTAAAGCACTTGGAATTCAATCTGGATTAGATGAGGACATTGATTGGTTGACCTCTCCAGATCAAGCGGTTGCTGCAATTGAGGAATGTAACAGTCGATGGCAACAGGAACTAAATTATGCTGAGTTTGAACTAGAACCCGAGTATCATGATGCCATGGTGTTTGTGAAACATAAGAATTATTTGATCTTTGATGAACAAAATGGTCTGGTGCAGATGAATACCAAGGGCAATAATTTCAAGGGATCAGATAAAGCAAATGTTGCTCGAAAGGCATTGAAAGAAATCATGCTTACGGTGTTAAAGGATATCCCTACATGGGTTGATGAGGAAGAGGCTCGTTTGTCTGTTCGGGAGAGTATTCGAAGACATACCCAGAAGGTAGTGTCATCTCTAGATTTTTCAAAAGTTGATATTGAGGATCTAACCCTTATTCAGAGTGTGAAACCTGCTAGTAAATATAAACGGAATCAGGATGGAGGTTTGTCTACGTTTGGGAAACGTGCTGCTGCATTGGAAAAACTGATGGGGAAACGGATTCGCTCACGGACCAAATATCGGTTTGTGGTCACCAAAAATCCATTGCCTGGTATTGCTAATCCATCGAAGAGCGGCGTGAAACCTATTGATTATATGTATCCAGTGGATTTGTTGGACGATAAGGCTCAGATTGATCTGGATTGGTATAAGGAGATGGTTGAGAACTATATTCAGGGTGCGTTTGGTCTGCCTAAGATTGGTGAAACAGAGCAAACAGGTCTAGATTCCTGGATGTAACAAAACATCTATTTTCTTTTTTATTCATGTATAATTATTTTTTTGATAAGAACTGTAAAGAGGGTTGGTAAGAACTGTACAATAATGGTTTATAAACACGGATGAGAACATAGTATTTGGTTGATATGATAATCGTTGGACAAGTGTCAAATAAACAAGAAGCTTTAGAAATCCGAGCGATTGCAAAACTTAGTATTGTTGCTCAGCGTGCACGATATCTTGCTCGTCATAAAAAAGCTGATTAAGATTATTTGTTTTTTTGCCCCCATTTCATCCTCTTATGCCCCCTTTCGTTCTTTTTTTCTATTCTTTTTATCTGTATCATAATGGTAGATGAATAAAGAAAAGGGAAAAAGAAAAAAAAGTGTTTGTTTTTTTTTGTTTAGAATCGTGGTCTACGTATGAAGATTAGAAATACTAGGGCCAATGCTGCGATGGCGATGAAGACAAAAGAAGTAGTGAATCCAGGTGTAGAATCCTCTGTTTTTTGTTGTTCATTTTCTTGTTCATATGCTGTCCCTGTTGTAACATTATAAATGTAATCAATAGTGCCATCAAAATCTACATCGATTTCATATTCACCGTTTTCATTGATGGTGATGTTTATCTTGTTTTCTGTTGTTTCATCAACATAGGTATCTGGGTTGCCATCATCATCAGTGTCTACCAAATATCCAGGCATGTTATTTGTGGTTGTTACATCATCACTATCATTGTGATCAGATCCAAGATCTTGTTCTACGGTGTCAGGTAATCCATCATCGTCAGTATCGTCATCGTCCTCTTCACCGTGTTCATTTTCTTCTATGCTTAATTCTTGGATAGTTGTTTCTGCATTGTTTTCATAGATATCAAATGCGGAAATCTTGTAATGGAAATCTGTTGTGATTTCAGGGATGGTTACCATTGCATAGTATTGATCATTTCCAAGGTCGTATTCCATTGATTTCGTATTCCAATTTTCATCAATCTGATAGTGAAGAATCACACCCCCGATATCATTTTCATCATTAATGGTGACTCTAACCGTGTAATCTTGTCCAGGATTAACTGAACCATCTGGTAAATCTGAAAAACTTGGTGGTTTCATATCAACCATAAAGGCATCAGAATTAGAATAAAATTTGTTCATCTGATTTCCTTCTAAATCAAAGCAATTCTGTGTTAAACATCGGACATCAACATCTTCATAGTAAACCTCTCCTTCTTCGACACTATAACTTATTTGATATGTTGATTCATCAGTCCATTCTTGATCGGTTACCAGGAGTAAAACATCTGGATCATTAACATCGGGATCAAAATCATAGGCGGGTAATACGGTTTGATCCATCGTCTCACTAAATTCATAGGTTACAACAAATGTTGAATCAATATCCTCAGCGGTTATGATGGTATCGGAAACGGTGCTGTCTACAATGATTGGATGTGCTTCATCGAGTGGGATAAGGGTGAAGTATTCAACGGGTAAATAATAGAAACCTAGCTCTGAAACACCCTCACAGCATATATTTAATGGGTATGTATCTTCATCTCCATCTGATTGATAGGATACTTCAAAATCTTCAGCTGAGGTATCGGTTTGTAGTGTTGGATCTTCTTCATCTAAAACGATTTTTAAATGTGCATAAGATGTTCCAAGGGATCCTGTGAAGTTTACAAAATAATCTATTGAATCTATATTCACATGCTCATCTTTATAGGTAACACGGAGTTCATCATCAAATTCTCCCTCATTAGGATGAAATGATACATAATCTAATGTATCATACTCTGAATCCGGGATGGGAAACCTCGTTTTGATAATCATTTCGTCAACAATACCATTATCATTTGTATCGTTTATTGAAACTGAATGGACATCAGATCGGTTTTCGGTATAAAACATGTTAAAAGCAATCTCGGTTCCCTCACCTGAAGTAAATTCAGAACTAACATATGAACCTTCCTCAATATCGTAAAAATTTACTATATCTGTTGCATTAACTTGAATTCTAACCGTTTCACCCGCTCCTACATCAGTAATGGATCTAAATCTAATAAAAACACGTTCCGAAGTACCAGGTAGAACCTCCAAGCATTGACTATTATCATCATCTCCAAGTATCACGGTTTCTGAAAAATCATAAACATACTCATCATCTATTTTTTCATCTGTATTAATATTAAAAATTCCATCACCATCATCAAGATACGCAGCATACGCCACCGGCGCATCCCCAGGATAACTTGATGCCCAGGATGATACTTTCAGATTATCTATTTTAAGTGGACATGAATCGTTGTCACCAGGATGAGTAAACACAATTTCCTGGATGGTCATCTCGCGGTCTTGGACCATTTTACTTCGAGGAAATGCAATATCAGTACTCGTACAAACATTTTCTGGGTCACATGCTGAAACCGAAGAAATCAGCAACATATCCATATGTTCATCATCTGAAAAAACGACATTAACCGTACCAATTATTAAAAATGTCAATAGTAAAATAAACGATAGTCTCGTACAAGCTTTAGTTTTTAAAAAATATTTTTTTATGATGATATCACCTATTATGTAATCTTTTATTGATTAACCTCGTCTGCGCATATCTTACTCTTTGAAAAAGATTGTTGTATATTTTTAGTTCTCTTTGAAATCAAAAAAAAG
>CAZVKY010000115.1:0-3486 GCA_964627915.1 uncultured Thermoplasmatales archaeon | reverse complement strand
AGTTACCGAGAAATTCAATTTGAGTTATATTTATATAGTAGTTAAGTATAAACTAACTTTATGAGTGCGCTGACAAACCGAGATCGAGAATACATTAGAATTATGTATCTACTCAATGGATCCGCCCATCCAATCGGTCCTGTAAAGTTATCAAAAAAACTTGGTGTGACTAAAGTCTGTGCCTTTCAGAAAATGCATCGTCTGCAAGCACTTGGTTATGGAACATATTTTCATAGAGAAGGATTAAAACTAAACAAAAAAGCAGAAAAAATCGTAGAAAAAGATATGAAAAGACATCATGTCCTTGAAGCATTCCTGCAAAAAAAACTTGGCTTATCTCACCGGCAAGCATGTGTAGAAGCAGAACAACTCGATCAATCAATGAGTCAAACCCTTTTTAACAAAATAAAAACCACTGATAGCAAGGCCTCTTCATCTTGCTGTAGCTATAACACAAATCACAAACCAACATGTTCTGATTTAAGACAATGCCCCTGGATACAACGATTACTCTGCAAAAAATAGGAGGAAAAAAGAATGAAATCTAATCATTTCAACAAAATAAAGACGCTGTTACTGATAGCAATCATTGGATTAGTTGTATGGTTCAGTGGCTGTGTGGATAATAATGAGAATGAAAACACGGTTTCAGTGTTAGTTACTATCGTCCCCCAAGAGGAAATGGTAAACTCAATTGGTGGTGAATTCGTAGATGTTACTGTTCTAGTACCGGCAGGTGAAAGCCCACATTCCTTTGAACCAACTCCCCATCAAATGACAAAGGTGGCCACCGCTTCAGCTTATTTCACCGTAGGATCCGGAGTTGAATTCGAGTTAACATATATGAGTACAATCATTGAACAAAATCCAGATCTAAACGTATTTGATTGCTCAGAAAACATCAATGTTCTCTCCTTTGATGAACATTATGGACAGAACGAAAACCATGAGGAAAACAACGATCACCATCATGAGGGAACCGATCCACATGTTTGGACATCACCAGCAAACATGAAAAAAATGGCTGAAATAGTCTATGAAGGACTCATTGAAATCGATCCAGACCATCAACAGCACTATTATGCAAATTATATGAATTATTCTGCGCATCTTGATTCCCTCCATCAAAATATCAGTGCCATGTTAGAACCCTATCAGGGAAATTCATTTATGGTCTATCATCCAGCCTGGGGATACTTTGGTGATACGTATCAGCTGAACATGATGGCGATTGAAGAAGACGGTAAAAAACCAGGACCAGCTGGAATTGCTGCAATTATCGATCAAGCTCAAAATGAAAGCATCAGCGTCATCTTTGTGTCACCACAGTTTGATACTTCCAGTGCAGAAACCATTGCCACAGAGATCAATGGCAAGGTAGCCTTTGCAAATCCGTTAATGACTGATTACCAACAAACACTTACAAACCTAGCTGAGGCCTTAGTTCAAGGATATTCGTAATTTCTAAATAGTAAAGCCATCTATGAAATAACAAAAAGTAAAAATGTTTTGGAAGATGGGTGAAATGAGTGAGAAATCACCAGTTGCCATTGATGTTGATTCCGTTTCCGCAGGATACAATGGAGACACCATTATTGAGGATGTAACCTTTCAAATTCGACAGAAAGATTTTTTTGGAATCATTGGCCCAAATGGTGGGGGAAAATCAACTCTTCTTAAAGCAATTCTTGGACTTATATCCATCCAAAAAGGACATATTCAAATTTTTGGAAAACCGCCTCAAAAAGGAAGGAAATATATTGGTTATGTCGCTCAATATGCTGAATTTGACCATCGGTTTCCCATCTCAGTTTGGGATGTGGTGCTCATGGGAAGGCGCTCTATACGGGGAGTGTCACCATGGTATACTGAACAAGATAAAAAGGCAGCTGAACATGCTTTAGAAACTGTGGAACTACTTGATTACAAACATCGTCATATTAGTGAACTATCCGGTGGGCAACGGCAACGGGTATTTATCGCCAGAGCTTTAGCCGGAAATCCAAAGATATTGTTGCTTGATGAACCCACTGCTAGTGTAGATAAAGACATGCAAGAAACTATTTATCAATTCCTCAAAGAGATAAACAAAAAGATCACCATTGTCTTAGTCACCCATGATATCGGGGTTCTCTCATCCTATGTCAATCGAGTATCCTGTCTAAATCGATATTTATTCACCCATGATGATGACCGCTACATCTCCAAAGAGATGATCGAAAAAGCATATAGCTGCCCGGTTGAACTTATTGCCCATGGAGTGCCACATCGAGTTTTTGTTGATCATGAGAAAAAAACTGATAACAAAGAAAAGGAGCATTCATCATGAACTCATTATTTAATCTTCTGATGCTTCCATTCGTTCAACGAATGTTTCTTGCAGCACTGCTTGCCAGTTTTTCCTGTGGAATCATTGGCAGCTTTATCGTGGTCAAACGATTAGTGTTTCTCAGTGGGGGGATCGCTCATACCACTTTTGGTGGTATTGGACTGGCCTATTATCTGCAATATAGCATGGGATGGATATGGTTTGATCCCCTGATTGGAGCATTATTGTTTGCGGTGTTTACTGCAGTGATCATGAGTATCCCACTAGTCAAATCCAGGCTTCGGGAGGATTCAACCATTGGAGTGCTCTGGGTAATAGGAATGGCACTTGGTGTCCTGTTGCTGAACCTCGTTGATAACAGTGTTATTGTGGTGCAGGATCCAGTGAGTATTCTTTTTGGAAATATTCTTCTTATTCAGCTTTCTGATCTTTATCTGATGGGTGCTTTAGTGATTATTATTTTGGTGATAAGTAGTATTTTTTTCAAAGATTTACAGATTCTTTCCTTTGATGAACAATTCGCTCGTATCAGTGGTATCAATGTACCACTGTTAAATCTCGTGTTATTGCTTCTTGTTGCTTTCACCACCGTGGTTCTCATCAAAGTAGTTGGTGTAGTTTTAGTGATTGCGATGCTTACTATCCCTGCAGCGATGGCTGGACTTTTGGTGCAAAGTCTAAAACAGATGATAGGGCTTGCCATTGTCTTTGGTGTTGCTACTAGTTTCACGGGATCAATGCTTTCTTTGATGTTTAATTTTCCACCGGGATCAACCATTGTTTTGGTCATGGGAACACTTTTTATCATCATGCTCATCATGAAAACAGTGCTCTCAATCATGATGCAATCAAACAACACGAAAAAGAAACAAATTACATAGTGCTTATTTTGTTGCTTTTGAAAAAAAATTGTATTATTAACTTTTTATAGAGCTTTTATCCTGGAAAAACAAGATGTATTGGCAAAAACTATATAAATTATAATTTCATTTAAATATTATTGTGGAGATTTGGGATTTGAAAGATATTTTTTAATCCATCTTTCCTCACCATCCCATCCTCATCCCACTTCTCCACTTCCCTTACTAAAAAATGTGAATGGATTATGGGTTTATTATAATTTTTAATTATTTTAAATAAATAAATTTAATTATATC
>CAZVKY010000114.1:0-3635 GCA_964627915.1 uncultured Thermoplasmatales archaeon | reverse complement strand
TTTTTAAATCGGAAAAGAACATTAATCATAAGTCTATTTCAGGGTGGGAATATGATAATGGATCCAGTCTGTCCACTTGATTATCGATATGGAAGAAGTGAAATCAAAACCATTTTTGGAGAACAACAACGACTGCAGTATTTACTCACCGTTGAAGCAGCACTTGCTCGAGCCCATGCAGCAGTTGGAAACATTCCAGAAAAAGCAGCAGTTGAAATCACCAAAAAAGCAAACACTGATACAGTTAAAGTCAGCCGGGTAAAAGAAATTGAAAAAGAAACAAAACATGACATCATGGCGGTCACCAAGGCCCTTGCTGAAGTCTGTGACGATGATGCAGGTAAATACATCCATCTCGGTGCAACAAGCTATGATATTGTTGACACTGCTAATGCCTTACAATTCATGGAAGCAACGGCTCTTATCAGCAAACAACTCAAAAAACTCCGAGCAGCACTCTTAAAACTTGTAAAAAAACACCGACATACAGTGATGCTAGGAAGAACCCATGGACAACATACCATCCCAATCACTTTTGGACTGAAAATGGCTGGTTATGCCATGGAAGTCGACCGGCATCTAGAACGCATGCATGAGCTCAAAAGCAGATTGTTCATAGGAAAACTCTCAGGAGCAGTCGGAACCGGTGCAGCACTAGGAAATCATGCTCTCCAACTACAACAAACAATGCTTACTGATCTCAGACTCGGCGTGGAAGATGTTTCCACTCAGATCGTCTGCCGTGATCGATACAATGAACTTCTTGGACTGCTTGCTAATATTGCTACTAGTCTTGAAAAATTTGCCACAGAAATCAGGAATTTACAACGTGATGAAATCGGAGAAGTGGCTGAATCATTTGATGTGAAAAAACAAGTCGGATCTTCCACCATGCCACATAAAAAAAATCCGATTACTAGCGAACAAGTTTCTGGACTCGCAAGAATAGTCCGTAGTTTTTTAACTCCTGGTTTTGAAAATGCGATTCAATGGCATGAACGAGATCTCTGTAACTCCTCAAGTGAACGATTTATCATTCCACATTCAATGATTCTCACGGATTGGATTCTTTACAAAATGACAGATGTGTTCACCAATCTGAAGGTCTTTCCACAACGCATGAAAGAAAACATGAACATCTCCAAGGGGCTACCCATGGCCGAATCATTAATGACCACCCTTGTTCGAAAAGGAATAGGAAGAGGAGAAGCTCATGAACTGATGCGAAAAACCGCACTAGAAGCCGCTGCAGAACAACGCACACTAAAAGACGTATTCCAAGAGGTAAACAAAAAGAAGCAATTGCTCAATCAAAAAGACATTGACCATGCGCTTAACCCTGAAAACTATCTTGGCGCCACCGATGAAATCATTAACCGAGTGATCAAAAAACTAGAGCGAAAGTAAAAAACCAATAGCTTACAAGCGAAATAACCATTAATAAGATGGTCTATTCATTTTTTCATATGACAACGCTAGAAACCATAACACAACATACCGTTGAAGTAGTAACACCTGAAGAATTAACAACGGTTCTCAATAAAAATCATCCCAAAGGATACATTGGTTTTGAACCATCAGGAACCGTTCATCTCGGCTGGAAGATCTGCACTAATAAAATCAAGGATTTTCTAAATAGCGGTTTTGATTTTACTGTGCTTCTTGCTGATTGGCATGCTTATATCAATGATAAACTCGGTGGAGACATCGAAGCCATCAAACTCTGTGGAAAATATATGGAAGATTGTTTTGCAGCCATGGGATTAGACACTGAAAAAATCAATTTTGTTTATGCTAGTGATTATGTTGGTGATCCAAATTATTGGGAACTGGTGCTTAAAACCTCAAAAGCAGTTTCAGTTGCCCGCGTGAAACGAGCCATGGATATCATGGGACGAGGTGCTGAAGAAGCAGAAAAAGATCTTTCAAAACTGTTTTATCCAGCCATGCAAGTCGCTGATATTTTTTATCTAGATCTTGATGTTGCCTATGGTGGGACCGATCAGCGACATGCACATATGCTAGCTAGAGATGTCGCAAAAAAAATCGATAAAAAATCACCTGTTGCTATTCATACACCACTTCTTACTGGCCTTCAAGCAGGAGGACGGATGGATCCAGCTGAGGCAAAGATGAGTAAAAGCAAACCCGATTCCATGATCTCCATTCATGATCGCCCTGATGAAGTAAATAGGAAACTCAAAAAAGCATATTGCCCTGAGAAACAAGTGAAGGGAAACCCGGTGCTTGAAATGTGTCAATATGTGGTATTCCCAGAGATGAACGATGAATCATTCATCATTAAAAGACCAGAGAAATGGGGTGGAAACCTAGAATTTAGCTCCTATCCGGAACTTGCAGAAGCATTTCAAAAAGATCTTCATCCCCTTGATTTGAAAAAAGCAACTGCTGGATATCTTAATCAAATCTTAGAACCAATCCATAACTATTTCAAAAAACATCCTGAACACTATCAAAAAATGAAAAAACGAGGAATCATCACCCGTTAGAATCAGGCATTTCCTTCTTTTTTGGTGATACGATGAACCTCAATAGTTTCATCGGAAAATGATTGCGTTGCCACAATCTTACTTGATAAATCATTTTTGTTCAATGTTTGATCGTAGAGATCTTTTGGTGAATTTGAGCTGAGTATGATAAACGCTCTTCCTTTATCAGTGAGATAATCAGATAGATTCCTAAGAAAAGAAATGATTACTTCTAACCCATTTTTTCCACCAGCAACTGCTTTATCAAACCATCCATGATCATCAACATATTCATTTTCAGCCGTGGGAAGATACGGTGGATTGAAAATGATAAGATCAAACTGCTCATCTTTTCTGAGCACATTGAAAAGATCACCAAGTCTTACATCAATTATACTTTCCAATTGATCAGTATTTACCAATATGTTTTTTTTAACGAGTTCAACTGCGTTAGGATTGATATCAGAGCAAACAATTTTTTTTGCTGTCAACGCACACATTAAAGTGATAATTCCGGTACCGGTGCCAATCTCAAAAACACTATCCGAAGGAATAATATCTAAACTATTCAATAACAGAAACGTATCCTCACTAGGATCATACACGCTAGGATGAAGAAAAATCGTTAAATTTTGAAAATGAAAAACAGATTCCTCATGTTTCATGGTAACATTTACCTAATATTCATTCATCAGATACTGATGAAGCCAACTCTTCTCACATAAGACATTCGCCCATCCAGCTTCCTCTCCAGATCTCATGACAAAGATTCTATCATTTTGATTCAATACTTTTTTTAATTTATCCCTGATATCTGTTGCCACATTATCAGTGACCACGGCCCATGTGTTTTTACAAATCTGAGCATTTGGTTTGTAGGATTGAATAACATCAAGGATTTTTTCATCATTGTTTTCTGTATCATAGCATATAATAAAACAGGTCATATCTCATCATCTCCTTTCCACATCAACTCTACAAGTATCGATCAAACGATAGAGTTGTAATCAAACAGAAATAGATAAAATTGGCGGTAAAGGATTCGAAAAGAGATTAATCCAAGATTCTTTTGAAGTATTTACAGAATAGTTCTTATTTCATAGTAAACAAAGAGAATCTGTAAAACTCTATCTTACTGCAGATGCA
>CAZVKY010000113.1:1886-3671 GCA_964627915.1 uncultured Thermoplasmatales archaeon | reverse complement strand
CAAGATGAATATGTTTCTGTTCCTGATGATGATAATCTGGATTTAACAACTGAAGGAACGGTTGAAGCATGGGTTAAAATCAATAGTTATCAGGATTATGCAGGGATTGTTCATAAGGGAAATCAGAATGATTTTTCAGATGAAGCATATACGTTGCAATTTTGGGATAATGGACGGACAATTCTTTTTGGAGGTAATGATGATTCAGGGAATAGTATTACCATAGAAAGTTCAGAAGAGTTGAATCTTGATCAATGGTATCATATTGTTGGAACCTGGGATGAATCATCAATAAAAGTGTATATCAATGGAGCGCTTGATGTTGAGGAATCGTTCACCATTGATGCGATAAAAGACACTGATGGTTCATTACAAATCGGTGCTCAATTAACTGAGAATTACACTGGTCACGGTTATTTTGGTTTTGATGGTATTATTGATCAAGTTGCGCTTTATAATACTGCATTAGAATTAAATAAGATACAGGAAGAATATAATCGATCCAAACCCGATGATTCAACCTCCAATCCAATTGGACACTGGCAATTTGATGAGGGAACTGGATCCATTGCATTTGATTCAATCAATGGAAACAATGGAGTGATAAATGGTGCAACATGGACAACAGGCAAGGATGAAAGCGGGCTCAATTTTGATGGCACACAACAGGAGTATGTAAACATACCCTATGATAATTCGATTGCATTAGACCATAATTATAGTGTTGCATTTTGGATATATCCAACTGATGAAACAGTCCAATGGAGAACGTTTCTTACTAGATCCTATCAATTCACTTGTTCATACATTGGAAATGATGAAATACGCGTTCATGTAAATGGATATGCTAATATTGATTCTCAAGCATCTGCTCCAAGAAACAGTTGGACTCATGTAGTATTTACTTTTGAGGACTCTGAGGCAGGTGATGATAAGATCATTATTTATATGAATGGCGAAAGTGATGGACAGGTAGGCCCAACATGGGGAACACCTAATACTCCAACAAATTCTTTAATTCTAGGGGGCGATGCAAGTAGTTCCTATTTTACAGGAAACCTTGATGAAATTATTATTTATGATAAAGCATTATCTGCAGATGAAGTAAGCACTTTGTATAGCCAATATGATTAACTAAGAACTGAATGAGGAGAGAAGATATAAAAATGATACTGAAAAAAAAATTTAAAAAAGATGAATCGGCAGTCGTAGGTATTGTCACCGCAATCCTTATCATCGGTTTAATTGTCACCGTGTTTGCTATTATTCAAACGGTGTATGTCCCTCAGTGGATGGAAGAAATTGAAATGGAACATATGAATGAAGTAGCTGGGCAATTTGCTGAGTTGAAATACGCAACTGATCTACAATTGTTTTCTCAGTCAACTTCGAATCAATCAATTACTACTCCATTCACACTTGGGAGTGATAAAATACCGTTTTTACTCTCGGAGAGATCATATGGTTCTTTAGAGATTGTTGATAGTGTATGTTCTGTAAATATCAATGGAGATTCAGATATTTCTTTTGATTTGAATGGTATTGAATATCGTTCCCGAAATAATCATTATGTTGATCAAACATTTCGATATGAGATGGGTGCAGTTATCATTAGTCAGGCTCAGGGTAGTTTTTTGTCAACGATGCCGTTTTTTTCAATTAGTGCTTCTGAAACACATATAAATATGACGTTAACCGTGGTCAATGTTACAGGTATTGGGGGAAAAACAACCGCAAGTGGATATAGTCTTGTTTACATTGCAACTAAAGTTATGACAACAAATA
>CAZVKY010000113.1:0-1786 GCA_964627915.1 uncultured Thermoplasmatales archaeon | reverse complement strand
TATCCGCTCAGATTTCACCTGGATGGATTCAATGAACTTTTTTTTATTGTTCAATTTCCCCGAAGACTTCTTGTTCTGGATAGACAATCACACCTTGATCTGTGATCTTGAGGGCTACGATTTTTTTCTCATGGGATGCTCCTCGAAGTTTGAGAATCTCTATAGCATTTTCCCGGATATTTCCTCTTCGTGCATTATATAATACTATGATGCCATCTGAGAGAAATTGTTCACATTTTGATGGAGTGGGCATTGCTCCTGGTTCCGCGATTAAGAAATTTGTGCTTCCTAGTCCTTCGAAAAAACGGAATAATCGTTCAAGATAAAACCGGTATCCACCTGGTTTATCCTGAAATGTTGAGGCGATTGCAGAAAGTGAATCGATTACCGTAATATCTGGTTTGAATCCTTCCTCACCGATAATAAATGGTTCTAAATCCAGGAGAAGATGACTTGAGTTTTTTGCCATCATTGCTTGTACTTCTGTGGTTTGTCGGTTTTCCTCATAATAAATTTCACTAGTAAGATATCGCTTGATGACAAGATTTCCTTCTTTTAGAAGCGGTTCAGGATCCCATCCAAATTCTTTCATATGACTAATGAGTTGATCTTTTGATTCCTCAAAGGTAATATATAAACATTTTTTTCCTTGAGATGCATGATGAGCTAGCATCTGTAATGAAAAAAGGGTTTTTCCTGATCCTGAATTACCCTCGATGAGAATATTAATCCCTTTAGGAATTCCTTTTTTCAGCAGACTGTCAAATCCCTCGATACCCGTGAACAGAAACCGTTCGGTTTCCTGTTTTTTATCATCTTGTTTCTGAGGTTTTTCTTCTTTTGTTTGTTTTAAATCCTTTTTTATGGAGGAAGCAACATCAGAAATATTAAATTGATTTTTCACTTCGGCACTCATTTAAATCCTCACTACTTTATCACAGAGTTGAGCGATTTCAGCCCGGATCTCTTTATCAGTTTCTTTTTCCAATGAAATCAGAAGACCAGAGGTTCCACTGATACGCATTTTGGTTAATATTCCATGAATAAAACGAGCAAAAATCGATGGTTCATTATGAATTAACATTGAAGTAATGGAATCAATAAAAATGAATTTATCTCCCTGAATTTTATCCATACTACCCTTTACCGCAAGAGAGATACCGGTAAGATCAGAAACAGCATCTAGATAAAGGACATTTCCAGCATCTTCTAGTCCCACACTTTGACTTTTTGAAATACTGTCGATAAAAAGGATTTTTGAGGTGTCGATTTGTTTTTTTTCATATAATTGAACCAGGTTTTTATAGGGCCTACTTGCTGAGACGATGATTCCGATGTAACCCTTTTTTTCAATTAAGTATTTAATGGTTGATAGGGAAAGTTGTAAGGCATGTTCTGCCGAAGTCTCCAAAAGAATTATCCATCCATCTGGGAGATCTTCGAATTCTTTTTCAAGGTTTAACTGTAGTTCTTCATTCATGCTGATCCCACATTTATCACTTGGTCAACTCGAAACGCGATATCTTTAATGAATTTTTTTTGCGATAAATCCTTTGCAACATTAAAGAAAAGCGTGATGTTTTCCTCTTTTTTCACGGTACTTACCAGAAATTCTGAGAAACGCATGGTTTCTGAGAGTGGTTTATAAAGAGTAATAGTAGTTAGAGAATCAATGAAAATAAATTTTTTTTCACCAGTTAACCGTTCAAGTGAGGTGTAGACTGCTCTAACCAGATCATCAATTGCAATGTGTTCATTAATGGTTATCAAGTGATCATCAGTTGTT
>CAZVKY010000112.1:0-3706 GCA_964627915.1 uncultured Thermoplasmatales archaeon | reverse complement strand
TCAATAAAAGTGAAGAACACTTGTTAGATGAAAAATTCGTAGAGAGGATTTACCATCTTTTTTTTATGTACATTTATGTAGGTCTTTTTGTATTATGATGTGATTTTCATGACTATTCATAAAAAAATAATCCCAGCGATGATAGCAAAAAACCAAGAGGAACTTTCAAAAAACATCAACAAGGTCATCAATTTTGTTGATTGCATACAACTTGATATCATGGATGATCAATTTGTACCAAATACCTCATTGTTCTTTGATTTTCAACTCCCAAATGAAACATGTTCCTATGAAGCTCATTTGATGGTGCAACATCCAGAGGAATGGATTGAGAAACACCTCGAGAAAATCGATACCGTTCTTGTTCATTATGAATCAGATTTTGATATGAAAAAAATCATTTCTCAGGTGAAACAAAAAAACAAAAAGATTGGTTTTGTAATTAACCCGGAGACACCAGTAAACGTACTTTTTGAAGTGTTAGATGAAATTGATCAAGTGCTTATAATGACGGTGAAACCTGGTTTTTATGGGAGTACATTTCTACCTGAAATGACAGAGAAAATAAGAGAGCTACGGAAAAGAAAACCATCCTTAGATATAGAAGTCGATGGGGGGATTACTCCTAAGAGCATTGGTTTGGTTCATGACGCTGGGGCGAATTTATTTGTTTCAGGTTCTTTTATTGTAAAAGCAGATAACCCAGCTGAATCAATTGAAACATTGAAGGAAATAATAAAGAAAAACAAACTGTAGACAGCGAGTAATTGGAATAATCTATGTTTAATAGTTGTATCCTTTCATTTCCTCAGCTGAAAAACTTACTCCCAACCCCAAAGCGATACGATTCACAAAATTGAAATAACAGATGATAAGATTGATGTCCAAGATTTCCTTATCAGAAAAACCCGCAGATCTCATTTGAATGATATCCTCTTCGGTTACCAAAGAAGGTGATTTCGTTAATCGGGAAGCATAATGTACCATTGTTTCTTGTTTTTCAGATAATTTAATTTTTTCAGGGTTTTGAATAAGATTATTTACTTTCTCTTTATCTTTCCAAAGATATGATAATGCTTCTCCATGATGATTGATACAATATTTGCAGTTGTTTTCTTTTGAAACTACTACTGCCAATAATTCCCGATCTTCACGAGAAAGACTCGTTTTTTTAAATAAAAGGGTGAGATATAAATCCATATGTTTTTTCATAGCCTCAGGATTAAGACTTTGTATTCTCATGATGTTTGATAATTTCCCTCTTTTTTCTGAGATATCATCATATATTTCCTTTAATGATCCAGTTGCCTCTTCTTCATCAATAACTTGAATCCATGCCATTGTGGTTTCCTACATCATAAACATATATGTTACTTATTTTTATCATTTCGTTTTCATGATTAAAAAGAACGATGCGAGAAAAAGAAGAGTTCTTTTGATAAGATGCTAAAAAAAAACAATAACTTTAAACATCATCAAAAATTAACCAGAATCATGGGAAAAAATCAGGATGTCATCCAACTCTTATTGATTGTCATCTTAGGAATGTTTATCCCCTTCTTTATCTCAATCGCCTACATATTCCATTTGAATTTGTGGTCAAGCGAGGGATGGATGAAGATATTTTCAACCTTTGGAATTTTTCTTTTGGTATTTGGTTTTGAACTATTATTTGTGTTTTTGTATTTTCGGATTACAAACAGCCTAGCGGAAAAGAAAATCAACCAGCAAAAAAAAGAACAAAGATAGAAACTAGGTTGAAAAAAAATTCAAACCAAAGCGTTTTAAAAGAAAAGACTATGCCACATTCAGATGTTCTCGCCGCTTTTCCAGATCATTATTCCTTTTTTCCTTTCAGCAATCGTTGTTATTCTGATAACGATAATAGCTGAAAAATTTGGAACAAAAGTAGGAGGAATCCTGGGAACGCTTCCCTCAACCATCGTCATTGCTTTTCTGTTTATCGCGTTGAATGAAGGAGAAACGTTTGCTTCTCGAGCAGCCGGGGTTGTTCCGGCTGAACTAGGAATCAACGTTGTGTTTCTTTTTGTATTTGCTCTGCTTATCCATCGATCAACATTGCTTGCTTTTGTTGGAACTTTCGCGGTTTGGAGTTTACTTTCAGCATTATTAGTTCTTTTCAATATGGACGATATTCTGATTTCCATTGCCTGCTACATAATAGCAGTTGTTTTTGCATTTCTTATTTTGGAAAAAAGAAAAAAGATTCCCTCAGCTGCAAAACGACATATTCACTATACTGCTACAAAGATTATGTTTCGTGGAATACTTGCAGGAATCGTTATTGCAATCGCAGTATTTCTTTCTAACTTTGGCAGTGTCATCAGTGGTATTTTTTCTGTTTTCCCAGCGATTCTTTCTTCGACCATGCTGATATCTGTTAAGGAACATGGCCCTGATTTTGCTGCTGGAATGGCAAAATCCATGCTCCTTGGATTGTCAAGCGTGGCCACTTATGCAACCGTTATTCATTTTCTATATCCAGTTTATGGGATCATGATGGGAACAATCATTGCATATGCTCTATCGTTTTGTGTAACCCTCTTTATTTTTACTCTACGAAAAAAGATCAGTTAGAAAAAAAAGAAGGAAAAATGATAAAATCATTTAGCCAATAATTTTGCTCCTTTGTTATATCCTTCGATGAAAATCGGTTTTGGATGCAATGGTAATGAAGGGAATTGATGATGATAACAGTCAAGACAGACATATCCTTGCAAGGTCACGCTATAAATGAACGCAGGGGAAGAAAGCGGTTGTTTACATTTTTTACAGACATGATTCATCTGATTTATCTCCAAACAATATTGTAACCAGTATAATGCTTTCTCTTCTGTTACTTAAATGTTGATTGTCAAAGTTACAAAAAGCAAGAATGATATCAAGGAGAAAAAAGATTCTTACCGTACAATATAATTTCTTATGGTGATGACAACATACTCAATGAACAGCATGATTATTAGGAGGAATATAAAGTTCATAAAGGTAAAAAGAATGATATAGGGGATAGTATGGGCTACTATGTCCATTGAAAAGAATTCTGGTAATATGAGAAACACTGTTGGAAAAAGATAAACAGAAAGACCTATCGAAATAATAAATGCTAAGATGATTTCCGGCCACCAATTTTTCTGTCTAAAGTCAATACCTTTTCGTTTTGATGATTCTTTCGCAAATTTCTTTAACGCTGTGATGACTTCCTTATCTTTTTCGGATAATTTCAAATCATCAGGAGTTGATTCCTTTTCATAGTCTATATCATCTGGTTTATCATTATCAAGTGTAGATAAAAATTTTTGATATTCTTTTTCGCTGTTAAAAATGAGAGGATTTCCATGAAAACCACAGTTTTTACATTCCTCTTTCCAAGAGGTCACCCCATAAGTGATGCCTGAGCTAATAGATCCCATAGATATATTCTTACTTCCACATCGTGGACACGCATAGATTTTCATTTCTATCAACAATGATTACTGTTGCCTACATAAAGATTTTTAAAAAAAAGAAGTTGTTAACACGCCTCATCATAATATATATTGGCGAAGTCACTAAGGAATATATTTGAAACAGGGTTTTTAATCCTGTTGTTTAAAGGAAAAATCAGCAATTACTCAATCAACAATATTGGCTGTCCTTTTGAAATATCTTTTTTGAGTTCTGCACCCTTGACATTTTTTACCTTGAG
>CAZVKY010000111.1:0-3842 GCA_964627915.1 uncultured Thermoplasmatales archaeon | reverse complement strand
TTAATTCCAACCTGTTAAAAAATAACTTGGAATAAAAGTGTCAACAATAACTCTTAAGAAAGGGTTGGATATCGCCGAGAGATCATAGATATGTATTTCATAAGGTTTAGAAGACACGGTAAGTCCTTCACCGTCTTTTAAGAGGACATGAATATAATATATGCTTACAATGTGTTTACCACGTGATGCCCATACATTCGATTCTGAAAGAGTCTTTGGAACACGGTATGGTCCATCCCAAGAATCAATTTTTTCTCCCCACAACCATTTACAAGAAACATTATCTTTCGATCTATCATCGATGGTAACAAAAAAAGGAATAATTTCTTCGGTTTTCCCACATAAGATACCAGTTTCATCAACATTAATAATTGGAACATTCGGTGGATGATTTTCAGCCTTATCCATTAATGGAAAAAAATCGAAACCAATATCATCTCCAATGTCGACTGGATCATCTCCAATCCCGTTTTCATCAACATCAACTCCATCATATGTATCCCAGTAATTTCCCACTGAATTCAGTGTCCATGAATTATTTAAAAACATAACATTTGAATTAGCCGCAACATGTACACTATTGTTTATGAAATTATTTTTAGCAAAAGAATTATTGTAGAACTTTCCCTCTGAAAAGAAAATACCATTATCAGATGAATTTGAAAAGGTATTACTCATTATGGACACATTATTACAATTACTCATTGTTAACGCATTTTGAAAATGATTGAACATATTATCCTTAGCTAGCAAATCAAATGAAGAAAGTAAACACAATCCATTTTTAGAAATATTAGAACCAAATACCATATTTTCTTTGATTTGTCCAGAACAGTTTTTACACAAGATTGCAGAACCTCTCTTTATAATTTTGATACTGTTTTCAAAAATGATTAAATTATCAGAACAATTGCCCTGAATTGCTGTATAATCACTTTCGATGTTTAAACCTGAGATAGTGGTATTATGTGCATTTATTTCAATAGTACATTCTTCACTAAAAGAAGGTGCATTTTTAAGAAGGGGTTTTCCAAAATCAGTACCATTTTTGTATTCTTCTGAGATACCAATAAGCCAAACTGGTTTCTCGATAACTAATGGTGTTTCATAAGATCCACTATAAATAAGAATAGCTGATGAAGATGGAACCGAATTTATGGCTTGTTGAATAGAAGTAAAATCTCCATCACCTTCATCGTCAACAATCACCGTTTGATTTAACGTATTTGTTATATCTAATCGATGTTGTAAAATTTTTAAATCAAATGTTTCTCTTGATTGTATATAATAACTATCTGTCTTTTGAGCCCATAATTCTAGATAATATGCGATAATTGGGCCAGGACTTCCCTTTGTAAATTGAGAAAAATTTTTTTCTAAGAAAAATCCGGCTGATTGATTTATATCTTTATCAGTCTGATTATTTTCAAAATCCATCAAATGGATTTTTTGCTTAAATTCAATACCGTTCTGATTAAATGAAATATCAATAGGCTGAGACATTTTCACATTACTAGATACATACAG
The DNA here is from genome assembly GCA_964627915.1 of uncultured Thermoplasmatales archaeon. Classification (GTDB taxonomy): domain Archaea; phylum Thermoplasmatota; class E2; order DHVEG-1; family DHVEG-1; genus EX4572-165. Next base: position 2,315 of record CAZVKY010000111.1, on the reverse strand, counting down.
AAAAGAAATAATATATATAGCACATATGAAAAATGTTACAAGTTGAAATGGTTTCACCATTTAATATTACCTCTTTTTGTTAAATAATTCAGCTGCAGTTAAATTATATGCTATCCAATATATATTTTTTATGAAAGAAATAACTACTATACTAGGTGGAAAATATCATTATATTTTTTCTGTTTGGTTTTAACCAAACATTTTCAGACAGTATATAACTGATTGCATTTATCTACTATTATACTAAACAATAGGAGGTTATCAAGTTAATATGAATATACAATCACAAAAAACACTGGTTTTTTTCATCGTCATCGGGTTAAGTCTCATGGCAATTACCTCGATTTTCTTTCCAGAGACGGAGGGAAAATTTACCTATGAAGTAAACACATTTTCATCCTATGATGAACTTCGTTTGTTTCTTGCTAATGTAACCAATCAATCTTCTCATCCATACTATATGATTAGCATGGATGGATCTAAAAGTGGTTCGTCCAGGAAACTCAGTGTACCCGAATCAATAACCTCTTCGGATAGTTCAAATACAGGGTCAACTGATTTTTCAGAGACAAACATTCAAGTAGCGGGTGTTGATGAACCCGATATCGTAAAAACAGATGGCACCTATCTGTATGTTGTTGCCAACAACAAGGTTTACATCCTCAAAGCTTATCCGGCATCTGATACATCACTTCTTTCCACTATATCATTCAATGAAACACATTATGTGACTGGTTTATTTATAAATAAAGATAGCTTGATAATATTCAGTAGTTTAAATACTATTTCAACATTTTATGAAGAAAAAACTATTCATGAACCATATTATGTGCCTAGTTATCCAAAAACAGTTATTACTCGATATGATATCTCCGATAGAGACAACCCAATCATTAAAAAAACCATTGAAATTGATGGATCATTTTTTGATGCACGAATGATCGATGACACCATTTACATCGTCAGCATAGAATATGCCTATCAAATGTATCCATACATCAATGGTAATCAAACCCTTCGAATACCAGAACTTAGCATTGATAACGAAACAACACCAATTGATGCACAAAGTATTTACTATGTCGATGTCCCAGAAAAAGCAGATACCATGACCCATGTCCTCCGCTTTGATCTTAATGATGAAACTGTTATCCAAAAAAGTTTTCTTCTTGGATCTTCCCAGAGTATGTATGTATCAAAAAATGCTATCTATTTAGCCAGTAATCATTATAATTATCAACCAGGCATTCTCAGCAGGGGTTCAACCGCTGAATCATCAACCATTATTCATAAAATCTTAATCAATGAAGATATCAAGTACATTGCACAAGGTGAAGTGCCAGGTACTATTCTCAATCAGTTCTCCATGGATGAACATAATGGATTCTTCCGTATTGCAACAACCATTGGCACCGTTTGGAATCAAGAAACACCATCTAGTAATAATATCTATGTGTTGAACAACACTCTTGCCACTGTCTCATCCATTGAAAACATCGCGCCAGGTGAACGGATTTATTCAGCACGTTTTCTTGGGGAAAGAGCATACCTAGTCACCTTTAAAAAAATTGATCCATTCTTCACCATCGATCTTTCTGATCCATTTAATCCAGAAATCCTTGGAAAACTCAAAATACCGGGTTATTCTGATTATCTTCATCCCTTTGATGAAAATCACATTATTGGTATCGGTAAAGAAACCGTGGAAGCATTAACTGAACAAAAAGAATCAAGAAATCTTGATTTCGCCTGGTACCAAGGAGTAAAAATGGCGATTTTTAATGTAACCGATGTGAAAAACCCTACTGAACTTTCAAAGGAGATAATTGGAGACAGAGGAACAAGCAGTCCAGCACTCTATGATCATAAAGCATTTCTTTTTGATAAAGAAAAAGAACTCTTGGTCATACCAGTAAGCCTCTACGAAATCCCCGAAGATATTAAACAACAACATGATAACTACACGGACAGTACGTATGGAGAATTCACGTTTCAAGGAGCATATGTCTATCGGGTGACCTTAACTGATGGTTTTGAACTGCTCGGTCGGATTTCACATCTGAGCAATGAATCCATGAAAAAAACAGGTTTTTATCCAGAATGGACTTCTTCAATTACCAGAACATTATACATTGGAAATGCGCTTTACACTATCTCAGAATCAATGATAGGTGTTCACCAATTAGATACCCTTGAAGAAATAACGATGATCTCCCTTGATTAATCAAATGCCTCCCTCAATAAACAGAATAGGAGCAGGATTTTCTTCCTTTCCCTTTCGTTTCCTGCTCCTCAACACCCCCTTTTTCTTCCAT
>CAZVKY010000110.1:0-3870 GCA_964627915.1 uncultured Thermoplasmatales archaeon | reverse complement strand
TAAAAAGAAATCTACTGTTTACAAAACTCAATTCAGTATTTTTTTGATAATAAATCTCTATTTAACTTTTTTACCGGCTAAAGCTTGTAGTATCTTTTTTGCTTCACCGGCCGTCATTTGATTAAAGGAAAATTTTGCTTTACCTGAATTCCATACAATCTTTAATTCATTTGGAGTTGATTTATCATTTTCATAATGCTGTCCAGTTTTAATTCTAATTTTTTTAATTTCAGGTTCAGAAATAGCATAATTTCCTTCAGTTTCATTAACAATTTGATCTTTGCTCATCGAAAGATATCTTTGGTGAAAAGTCGCACGAGAAGTCATCTGATTTCCAATTCGTTTCAAAAATCCCTCCCCTCGCTCTTTTGAATCTTGAGAAGTTTTTTTTGTCTCTTCTTTCAACATTTTATTTGTAAATTGAGCAATAATAATTTCCTTATCTGTGACAATCAAATTATATGCTTTAGCACCAAACAAACCACTTTGCACATTTGGAATAATCCCCAATACATTTTCTTCAGTCATGAAAACAACTGAAATGAACTTTCAAATTTAATGATTTCGATAAATAATAAAATTATTTTTTCAAAAAAACTATAAAACAAAAGAATGCAGGGGAAGGGAAACAAACACCGATTTAGTCATAAAAATAACTCACTTAAACAAATATCGTTTTACATGAGTTCTTGTAAAATAGTAGAGAAATAACAATAAAAGAGTGATTGCGGGTAAATTATAGAAAATAAAACTTGTTTCTATCTGTTCGTAAAAAATATAACCCACAACAATCTCAAGCCCAATTAAACCAATTAATATGATAAACAATGCTTTAAAAATATTCAATGACCATACTTTTCCTTTCAATAATGTATACACAACAGGGAAAATCATAATGCCAAATAGCAACTTAGCATACCTAATGTAAAGTAATAATATATCATCAAAAGTAACACCATCAAACGTCATTGTATCGCCAGTATAGTAAGCACTAACAAATTGTACAAATAACCAAAAAAACCAGAATAAACCTAAAACTTCAACAATGGTATTTAGGCCATATGGTTTAAGATAAGAGTTTTCTGTACTATTCATCAGTTTCCCTCCTCTCAAATAAAAATGTTTAATTACTTCGTCTATTTAAAATTTTTTAAAAAAATACAAATATTTTAAATATTTAAAAAATAAATAATAAATGTTACAAATATATGAAATAATTATGCAGGGGAAGGGATTTGAACCCTTGGACCTCTGCAGGAACAGATCTTGAGTCTGTCGCCGTTGACCTAGCTTGGCTACCCCTGCACAAGAGAAGCATCCCATAAACAAACTTGATTATAATAAACGTTTAGGTTAATCTTTCACCAGTTTACTTTTTTTCCGCCGTTGTTTATTCACCACATAGAGCCCAATAAGAACAAGAAATCCTCCAAAAATGTAATACACGGTAATGGTTTCCCCAATAAAAAAAACCGATAGAAGTGTGGAAATAACTGGTGTGGCATACAAAAAAACACTGATTTCTGAAGCTTTTTTTACTTCTAAAGCAACATACCACAAAGAATACGCAATCACCGTCGGGAAACAAGCGAGAAACAAAACAGCAGCCCACGTTGTCAGTGAAAGAGTTAAAACCTCTTCAAAAAAAGAAGGAGTTAAAAACACAATCAACCCAAGATTTCCCAATAAAAACGCATAAGCCGTTAAAGAAAGAGGATTATATCTATCTAACAATTTCTTTCCAGAAATCGTATAAACCGCACCCACAAAAGCAGCAACAACAACAGATAAAGCTCCAAAAATATAATCAATCTCAATACTAGTTTTAGGATTACCCCATAATGAAATCACTACTACACCAACAAGAGCAACCAAAATCCCCAGCAAAATACGGCCTCCCACTCGTTCTGAAAGAAAGATAAAGGCTAAGATCACCACAAAAATTGGAATCGTAGCAATAATCAAACTCGCTGCACCAGCAGAAACAAACTGCTCCCCATAATTCAAGGTTAAATGATACACTGAAATACCCACAAACCCAAGCAAAAACAAGGTGAAGGTATCACGTTTATGAAACGGAGAAAACCTTTTTTTCTGCGTCAGTAACAACAATAAAAAGATTACACTAGCAATAAACAATCGAAGAATCGCAAGATTAACTGGGGAAAGTTCTTTTAATCCAATTTTTATCAAAGGAAAAGCACAGGCCCAAAAAAAGACAGGGAGACCAACCACCAACACATAATATTTTTCAACTAATGACGAAGAACTAGAGTTAGCAGAATGCTGTTTCATTTTTTGCTTTTTTACCACTGCCATATCGTGTTCTCCAATGCACTGTTTCACCATTACATGAACAGAATTTAAGCATGTATCAACGGAGCTCATAAATACTTTTCATCACCACAAGGCAACAAACAATAATTTTAATAATACATATGAAATAATAAATTTCAGTCATTACTCTTCTCTATAAAAAAAGAAAAAACAATTACAATGGGGGAAGCTTATTACCATACAAGATCACTGGCAATCTAGAACCACATTCATCATGGCCGCCGTAGGATCAGCCATTGGGCTGGGAAATGTCTGGCGATTTCCCTATGTTTGCTATGAAAACGGGGGTGGAGCATTTCTCATCCCATTTTTTGTTGCTCTCTTCACCGCGGGAATTCCATTGATGATCCTAGAATTTACCTTTGGACATTGGGCACATGCATCACCACCCCATGCCTTTCAAAAAATCGGAAAAAAATGGGAATGGACCGGATGGCTCACCGTACTCATACCCTTTCTGGTCGCAATTTACTATGTCATCGTCATGGCCTGGTGTTTTTCCTATATGATCTATGCATTCAATCTCCGATGGGGCGCAGATGCAGAAACATTTTTTCTAAACCAAGTCTTAGGCATCACCGAAAACCCTCTTCTCTTTGGAACCATCAGTATTCCCGTGTTGCTAGGATCCATTGCTATCTGGTTTATCATTTTCATCATCCTCTACAAAGGAGTCAAACGCATTGGAAAAGTAGTAGCCTTAACCGTTCCCATCCCAACCATTCTTCTCATCATCCTCACCATACGGGGACTCACGCTTCCAGGGGCAATAGAAGGAATCAGTTATTATCTCACCCCGGATTTTTCACAACTCGGGAATGTCAACGTCTGGCTAGCTGCCTATGCACAAGTCTTTTTCTCACTCAGTCTTGCTCAAGGAATCATGATCACCTATGCAAGTTATCTAAAGAAAAAATCAGATATAACAAACAATGCCATCATCGCAGCATTTGCTGATGCAGGAACCAGTTTTTTCGCTGGCTTCACCGTGTTCTCCGTGGTTGGCTATCTAGCAACCTCACAATCAACCACTATTGATCAACTCGGTATCGCTGGACCACATCTCATTTTCATCACCTATCCAACTGCGATTTCACTCCTTCCCATTGGTGCTGCTCTATTTGGTGTTATTTTCTACATCGCACTGCTCACCTTTGGTATTGACTCAGCATTTTCCATGATCGAGCCAATCACCGCAGGCATCAACAACAAATGGCAGATCTCAAAAACAAAAGCAACCGCGTTTATCTGCACCATCGGTTTTTTCTTAAGCCTCTTTTTCACTGCTGGAAACGGATTATACTGGTTAGAACTCATCGATCATTTCATCGCCAATTTCGGACTGGTTACCATTGGTCTCTTAGAATGCATCATCCTTGGTTGGATCTTTCCCATAAAACAATTTCGCAAACATGCCAATAAAACATCAGAAATACGGATTGGAGCCTGGTGGGATGCACTCATCAAAATCATCATACCATTCATCCTCATCATCTTGCTACTGGTTTCAATCATAGACAATGTCATCCATCC
>CAZVKY010000109.1:0-3878 GCA_964627915.1 uncultured Thermoplasmatales archaeon | reverse complement strand
GGTGAGAGGTTGTGTGGCAGATAAAAAGAATTTAGATTATTGTTCCCATCATTTGATTTTTCTCAAATTTTCGGACTTATTCTTCACTTCTTTTTTTAACAGAAAAAAAACAACAAAACGAGGTAAAAAACATGAAAGGAAAAGTAAAATGGTATAACGCACGGAAAGGCTATGGATTCATCGTTGGTGAAGACGAAAAAGATATCTTTGTACATCAAAACGATATCGCAGCAGGCACACAACTCAATGATGATGACACCGTGGAATACGAAAAAGAAGAATCAGATCGAGGACCCAAAGCAACAAACGTAAAAAAAATCGAGTAGATTAACTAAAAAAACAGATGATACGATTTAATAAAATCTTTTTTTCATTACTTTTAAAGCAAAGCTGCTTGAAGAATGAATAAAAACAGATTTCTATATAGAAAAGGGAGAAAAACAGATCTTTTGTTTTTTTTTAACACATTCCATTTACAAGGGATGTGAACCGAAACCTTTTTTCTAGGAAATACACAGTTTAATCCATTCAAAAGAAAATGGTTAACTGATCAACTGTTTTTTTTATTACATCCTTATAAGTAATACAAAGAAGAAAATGAATCTTAATCCATCGGAGTTTAAAAAACCATGAAATTCGAAGACCTACAGCTAGACCAGGACATCATAGAAAAAACCATTGAAAAAGGATTTGAAGAACTCACCCCTATTCAAAAACAATGTATCCCTGAAATTCTTAAACAACGAGATGTGGTCGGTCAAGCAGAAACAGGCTCAGGAAAAACCGTTGCATTCTGCCTACCCATCCTTGAAAAAATAAAACCAAAACAAGGATTGCAAACCGTTGTGCTTACCCCCACTAGAGAACTCTGCCAACAAGTCACCGATGTCTTCACTAGTTTTGGAAAAAAAATGGGCATCAACACCACCAGCATCTATGGCGGCGTGGGCATCAATCCACAAATCAAAAACATTAGAACCGCCGAAGTCGTGGTAGCAACACCCGGAAGAATGCTTGATCATCTTCGCCGGAAAACAATCAATTTCAAAGATGTTCGATTTCTCATCCTTGATGAAACCGATAAAATGTTAGAAATGGGATTCATCCATGATGTAGAAAAAATCATTAGTTACACCCCAAAGAACAGACAAACACTCATGTTTAGTGCAACTATCATGAGAAGTATCCATCGACTAATGAACAAACATCTGAAAAACCCAGTAGTGATCAAAACGAAATCACAAGTAGATAAAAGCAAACTCAATCAAATCTATTATGATATTCAAAATAAAAATGATAAATTCCCCTTACTCGTCCATCTCCTGCAACATGACACTTCAGGTCTTGCCATTGTTTTTTGTGGCACCCGTCATATATCAGATGTGGTAGCAAAAAACCTGAGAAAACAAGGAATCAATGCCACCGCTATCCATGGTGGGATGAGTCAAAATAAAAGAACGCAATCACTAACATCACTGAAAAATGAACGAACCGATGTATTGGTAGCAACCGATGTTGCTGCTCGTGGTCTGGACATCAAAAACGTGAGCCATATTTACAATTATGATGTTCCAAAAACATCTATTGAATATGTCCATCGAATAGGAAGAACAGCTCGTGCAGGAGAAAACGGTGTGGCAATCACTCTACTCACTCGACCGGATCATCCTAATTTCAGACGAGTACAACAAAACGATGAACTGATCATTAAAAAAGCAGAGATACCAGAATTTGAAAAAGTATCTTTTACCATGAGATCAAATCGAAGAAGACCACAGAGAAAAAGACCGCAATATAAAAGAAGTAAGAAACGCCGGTGAACGGTGTTTTTACATCTTATTAATTCAGTTTCTTGATAAACAGAGGAATTCCCATACCTCTTTTTTTCATTGTTTACTTAATAAACCGGTTAATATCCACCGATTTTAAGAGTTGGATCACCAAACAACTGCCATTGCTGCACCATTTTTATATCCATTTCATCACCTGCACCCAGAAACGAATGCAGATATGATTTCATGGTTTCCTGTTGAATATGACCAAGATTTCTCAGACCCATCAGCTGATACGTCTCCAAAAAGGAAAGTTCCAACCAACCATCATAGATCTCTAAATAATCATTAACTCCATTGTTATCATTATCATCCATGGCATGAGTGCCAAGTCCCGTATTTGCAATGGTTGCAATACTTCCTCCGTTTTTCTGAATCGTTAGATGCCAGGCCCAACAGTGAGTAGTAAAGGTAACTTTTCCTTTTTTCAATCGATCCATGATAGAGACATCATACTGACCATTATTACATCCACCAACTAAGGTAACGGGAAGCTTGTCTTTATTTCGTAACAAATCCATATGAATGTTTTTGTAAAAAGTAATCTTTTTTAACTTGGTCAATGAAGGAGCCCACCCTGAAGCATCCGGTGGATAATGAATACCCCAAGCACTAATTCCACCATGACCACAGAAATAAGCAAAACCAGCACCTTGATTGAATGCTTTTCGAATATCACGAGTAAGCAAGGTGTTTTGCTCTGTTGCAAAGAGTTCAACAGGGTTGAAATCATCAAGGATTTCTGCAGCTTTCTCCATGATCAACACGCCTTCGCTGATCCCTGCATCATCTGCCCAATGATCTCCACTGATCAATAAGAGATTTTTGAACCAACCACTGTTCTTCGTTTGTGTTTCATAGGTGATGATCTTATCAACAATACGACGGACCTCCCATTTATTACGACAGGGAAGCCGGCCTAATTTAACATCAGGATACAAATCCATTTCATCGATGACACCACCATCATATTCAGCAAAGACATCATTTTCATTGCTATCCCAACTGCTGAAATTCCCTTCTGCATCATAGATATCTGCATAATATAAATCAGCGATAAACGATGGTTCAATGATTTCCTGAGTGCCTTCTCTAATAAGCACATGGCTGTAACGAACGGGAAGATTCCATCGAGTGGATTGCCCATCTCTTCCACCAACAAGAAGAACATATTCAATACCTGCCGTTTCAATTTCCTTTTTAATAAAATATTTTATTTTTTCCTGAACATCCCGTCCCTGACCCTCTTTTGATATGTCTTCAACGGTGGTAATCCTTGTTTCGATTCCTCTTTGATTTTTATGATCCACAAGATCTTGAAGGTGTTTTACAAAATCAGCTGGTGAAATAATCAATAAATCATAGGAATCAACATCTTCAAGGATAGGTTTCTCTGGTTCTTCATAAAGTATGGTAACGGTGATATTTTCAACGAATACCGCTGTGTTGAGTAATGGAGCATACCGGACAGGGTACACTCTTACTGAGAGAAACGTATGATGCTGATCACCTGATAAACCTCCCCCCGTATGATATGAGACGATTTTTGAAGGAAATAATGCAGCGCTATCATAGATTGTTTTGCTTTCCTCAGTTTTCGTAGAACATGATCCATATGCAAGCATTTGAGACAAAGTGATATTCACCGGTTCTGAAGATTCAACGGAAAAGTTAACGATACGGGATCCAAACGGAAGTTCAAATGTTGTTACATTAACTGGTAGAACGGGCCATTGATCATGAATACTATTGAAATCAGTTTCATTCACATAGATATTAAGCATGTTCTTTTTTTCCGAAATCGTTGGTTGAGAAAAAGTAAAATGTTGCTTAATCTGTTTCATTCCCTCAGGGATTATTTCAACATCATTTTTCTTTTCATCTGCAGTATCATTCATTATCATAAACAACCCAATTGCTGCAATGACAAGAACAATGATGAGAATTACAATTAACGGTTGGATAGTGGATTTTTTCATATGTATGAATCACCAAGCTAAAATATAAATCAATTTATTAATATTAAAATATAGGGGTTGTCTTGAA
>CAZVKY010000108.1:0-4109 GCA_964627915.1 uncultured Thermoplasmatales archaeon | reverse complement strand
TACTACTATTATTCTTCCCTATTAAAAAATATTCGATAAATATGATTGAAGGAATTGAGGAGGATACAACATGGCAGAAGGAAAAACATCAATGAATTTAGAGGAAAATGTAGCAAGTATGGTTTGCTATATTGGCATATTCGTGACAGGATTAATATTTTTCTTTATGGAAAAGGAAAACAAAACAGTGCGATTTCATGCAATGCAGTCTATCTTAACCTTTTTACCATTAACGATTTTGAACTATGTGTTATGGTGGATAGGAAGACCAAAATGGAATTATGGTGGCGGGTATTATGGCCTGGGTTTTGATCCTGGGATTCCTGCACTGGTATGGTTATCTTATCTATTATGGGTTGTAACTGGAATTTTATGGCTCATCCTAGTTATAAAATCCTATCAAGGCGAAAAATTCAAGGTTCCCTTTATTGGAGACATCGCGGAGAATCAAGTGAAATAAGACAAAAAGAATTGGTCGAATAAATGACAAACACGCTAAAAGAGCGCAATGTTGTTCTTGTTTATATCCTAGGGATATTCACCCTAGGGATTTATTTTATTTATTGGTATGTTCAAACCAAAAGAGAGATTAACGAAAATTTTGGCGCGTCTATTCCTACCTGTTGGCTTTTGATTATTCCTATTGCTAATATCTATTGGATGTTCAAATATGCAGAGGCCTATTCGCTTTATGTTATTAAGGATGATAACAAGATTCTCTGGGCATTATTATTTATCCTTGTAGGAATCATTGTTCCTGCTCTTGTTCAAATTGAGTTGAATAAACATGTTGGAAAAACGATTTCTAAAGGACCAGTCAACACCCCCAAAAGCAATCGAAGATGCCCGAACTGTGAACGGATTATCCCTGAAGATGCACATGTGTGCCCTTATTGTGGTAAACAGTTTAAGATTCAATAGGATAAAGAGTACATATTCTTATTTTCCTTTTTTTGGATGAACGATTATTTTTTAAGGTTCTTTTTTCATATCTGCAGCATCTTCTTTCAAATAGTGTTTATGAGAAATTTTGAATCAACCAGGGAATGAACCATATGAGGATTGCTTTAAAATGTGCATATGATGGCAAACCCTTTCATGGTTTTGCTCGACAACCGAAGCTGAAAACTGTGGAGGGAGATATCATCAATTTACTTGTTACGCTAGGTTATTTCTCCAATCCTAAAGATGCACTATTTAGATCTGCAAGTAGAACAGACAAAGGCGTTTCTGCTTTTGGAAATGTTATCTCATTTAATACAGAAAAAAAGCTTAATTTTCTCTTGACTGATTGTAATGAGCAATTAGAAAACATCATTATATATGGTGTGAAAATTGTTGAGAATTCTTTTTATCCACGTCATGCCAAACAACGCATCTATCAATATCATCTCAAAAAAAATATGTTTGATTACTCTGAGTTACGCTCGATATTTTCCTTGTTTATTGGCACACATGATTTTTCAAATTTTGCTCGAATCGAACCACATAAAAATCCAATGAAAACTATCGAAGATATCAAAATTTCTGAAACAAAAGATTTTTTCATCATCTCTTTTTATGCTCAGAACTTTCTCTGGCATCAGATACGAAGAATTATTGCAACAATCCAACAAATTGAACAACAAAAGATTTCAAAGGATGACATTATTTTTTCGCTTCATCATCCAGAAAAAACGGTTGATTACGGTCTTTCTAGTCCTTCACCTCTAGTCCTAATGGATGTTATCTATGATTTTTCTTTTGAACACTCTGAAAAATGGCAAAAGGAAAAAAGAAAACTCGAGAAAAGAATCATTCAAAACATTAAATGTCCTTCTTAGAAAACCGCCAATAGGATAATGCTGAGAAAGCTATGATCCAGATGCATAGGATGAGCATCATAAGCCAGCTTGAATAAAACTCAGGATATTGCAACTGGGGCGTTGTCCCTGCGGAGGGAATTCCTCCCCCTACATTAAGAAACACTAGGGCTGTATATACCGACATAGGGTTAATTAGATCAATGAGGAAATACCAATCTGGTACAACACCGGATACAATATCCGTTAACGCAGCTCCACCCCAAGCAATCCCTATAAGAATGATTGGGAGAATCATATTAAAAAAGAACCATAGAAATATTGCACCCCCTAGGGCCGTTGATCGCTTTTTAAATATTGTGGAGAAGAAAAACGCAACAGCAAGATATACAAGACCAACAAGAATAGTAGCAACAATAAATATGAGGTATTCGATGTAGCTTACATCTGGTACCATGAGGCTAATTACGATTCCAGCGATACCAAAACCTACTAAAATGGTAAAGGAAAGCACTCCTCCAAGACCAAGTAATTTTCCGAGAACGATTTGAAGTCTGTTTACTGGTAGAGAAATCATGATGTTCATGGATCCTTTTTCGATTTCCCCAACGATTGCGGCATATCCAAGCATGAGCGCGATGATTGGAACAAGCAATTGCACAATGCTCATCATTAGTGAAATCGTGATTTCTAGATCCTGCCATCCTTCAGAGAAATATGATCCAACTGCTGACATAGCGATGGTCAATATGGCAAAGATGATAGTCATGACAATGATCCAAAGATTCCGTACATTATCCATGATTTCTTTCTTAGCGATGACTGATATAGGGTTTTTAAGGATTTTATCAATGATTTCTGACATGTGTTAATCCTCCGTGAATCTCATAAATACTTCTTCAAGTGATGGTTCCATGGTTTGAATGTTGATGATGTTTCCTCCTGCTTTTTCAACTGCAATGATGATTTTTGATTTCGATTGAGGATTACATGTCACATGTAACATTAAACCAATTGAGGTGACCAGATCGACACCGTCGAGTTTTTCAACTGCTTTCACGATTTTTTCTTCCATTTTTTCAAGTTCAAGGACAAGTTTTGGTTTTAGTTTCAACCGGCTTCGTAGTTTATTCATGCTGTCTTCTGCAACGATGACTCCTTTGCTAATGATACCTACTCGGTCACATATTTCTTGAACTTCTGCAAGAATATGGGAAGAAACAAAGACTGAAGATCCTTTTTCCTTCATCTCTCTTATTTTGTTTCTGATGAGCGCAACTCCTCTTGGATCAAGTCCACCTGATGGTTCATCGAGTATGAGTATTGGTGGGTTTCCAAGCAATGCTCGCGCCATTCCAAGTCGCTGTTGCATTCCTTTTGAGAATTCACCAACTTTTTTGTGTATTGCTCTCTCTAGACCCATTTCGATGAGTAATGGTTCGCATTCTGATCTTGATACTTCTTTCATATCTGCATAGAAATAGAGGTTTTGAAGTGCGTTAAGATTATCATAAAACGCTACTTTTTCTGGGAGATATCCAACATATTTTTTGGCTTGTTTACTATTATGTTTCGTGTTGATTCCATAGATGTGGATGTTTCCATTATTGGGTTGAATGAGTCCAAGAATTGATTTCATAGTGGTTGTTTTTCCGGCTCCATTTGGTCCAAGAAAACCAAAAACTTCTCCCTTTTCAACAGTAAATGATGCATTGTTTACTGCTTTTACATCGTTATATATCTTAGTAAGATTCTTTACCTTAATAGCAGCATTTTCTGCGTGGATTTTTTGATTCGATGATTGATTTGGAACTGTGAATGTTCCTTCTGTTTTGCACTCAGGACATATGATTTTTTTTATTTCACCCGGATTTCCAGTTACCGTTTTTTTATAACCGCATTTTGGACATTTTACTGTTTTTTCAATCATATGTCTATTGACACCTACCGTCGTTGCATTAGTGAGAAATACGTCAGTTGTATTAATCATTATCTGTTTTATATGTAGTTGTGTAAAATAACTTTTTTTGAATAAAATCCTTATTTTTTAGATTTCATTGCTCTATAAAGAAAATACACTAAACCTCCATATAGGATGACTGAACCAAAAAAGAGCATGGCAATAGCTGATGGTTCAAGCATGAACATCCTCTTGTTTCTTTTTTTTCATAAGAATGATTGATATGATAAATATGATGCCTAGGGGTATGATCCCTCCGATTAAAAGAATATTCCAGGTATATCCGTTGAATGGATGGATGACATTGTCTATGATTGAAACCAGTAGCAAGATGATGAGGATGAATG
>CAZVKY010000107.1:0-4139 GCA_964627915.1 uncultured Thermoplasmatales archaeon | reverse complement strand
CCTGATGGAGTCATAGTAGATCTTATGAAAAAACATGTTTTTATCTTTGGAGCAGGCGCATCAAAGGATGAAGGACTTCCCATACAAGAAGAACTTCTCTACAGTTACTTTGTCAAACAACACAAAGATCAATTCCGATCTATTATCGCGAAATATTTTAATGATTTCTTCAATATTGATATCAATAATGTTAATAAAGATAAAATCCCTACCTTTGAAGAGGCACTGGGCATCATCGAAGCAGCTCTTGATAATGAACAAAGCTTTGGACCCACCTATTCACAACGATATCTTCGGCAACTTCGAACGGCCTTAATCATGGCCATGGGAATAGCAATAGAGCACTGCTGCTGCAATACAAACAATACCCATCAACGTTTGATGCAAGCCTTATTTTCTGATTCAACCTTTCAAAACGATGAATACGGGTTCATCAGTTTCAACTATGATTTGTTACTTGATAAAGCACTCATGGATATTTTAGAAAAAGATATCTATGTAGATTATGGGATAGGTTTTGCTAATGAAACCATTTCCCATCCACCCTTTGAACACTGGGACATCCCAGGATCAAAACGTATTCGATACATGAAACCACACGGATCATTTAACTGGATGCATTGTCCCACCTGTAACAGTATGTATATCACAGGGGTAAAAGAAAGCCGGATTTTTTCTACTGGTTATCTACATGCCGTGGAACACTGTTTAAAGGATCAAACGGAGCTCTCTTATGTGATGCATCCACCATCACTGTATTTTAAGACACATCGGAATATTTATTTGCAACTGGTATGGAAACAAACCTATGATCTTCTTGCAGAAGCAGACCAGGTCTATTTTATTGGTTATGCATTGAAAGATGCTGATGTCTGGATGAAATATATGCTGAAAAAAAGCCAGTTTCAAAAACAAAAACAATACCATGTGATCAATCCTCAACCCGCAGAACAATTACAACCAATCTTTGATCGATTACTAGGCCCTATTTCGTATCATCAACAGGATTTCTCAGGTTTTGTTGATCATATTCAGGATTTAATTAAGACAACATAGTGATAAATCAAGTTTTCAAAAAGAAATATCGTATATGATACTAAACAATAAGGAAAGAAGTAATTGTAGCAGTCAAAAGATTTCAAAAATCTATATAAAACATATTTTATCCATATAGTATTTGTAAAAATTATTTATTTACCTGTATTATTTTTCCCATTTGATTATGTTTGATCGAGAAGATAAAATAACCATTGGAATCTGCACCCTCTGCATCATCTTTGGTGTACTCTCACTCTTTTTTCTGTTCTCATAATACCAATTACTCAAATAAAAGCAGAATTTAAAAAAATTCATAATAAAATTTACTTAACGACCTAACAAAAATAAATCAAAAAATAGGAAGCAATTTGGGAAAAACTATAAATAAAGACAACTCTCATTTTTTCCTAAGAGAATTATGGTCATGAAAACAAAAAACAGTACTCTCCTCTGTATCCTTATGTTACTTCTTCTGATGACTTCTTTTTTCTCTGGATGTGTGAACATACGAAGAAGTTTTGAACATGATGGATTAGAACGAACCTATCTCATCCACATTCCAAAATCCTATGATGATGACACATTAACACCCTTAGTCATCGTTTTTCATGGTGGTGGTGGAAACGCAAAAAACATTGAAGAAGTCACTAATTTCTCCCAGAAAGCAGATGAAGAAGGATTCATCGTTGTCTACCCTGATGGAACAGGGAAACTGAAACGAAAACTTCTCACCTGGAATGCAGGGTTCTGCTGTGGATATGCCCTCGATAACAATATCGATGACGTGGGTTATATTCGAGCATTAATCACTCATCTTCAAGAAACATATACTATTGATCCCACTATGATCTACGCCACCGGTATTTCAAATGGTGGAGTGATGACCTATCGAATCGGAGCGGAACTCTCAGATATTTTTGCAGCTATTGCCCCAGTTGCAGCTCAAATTGGAGGACAAGCAACCAAACAAGAGAAACTCTGGCGAATCCCTGAACCAGATTATCCTGTCTCGGTGATGGCGTTTAATGGCATGAATGATTCACGAGTCCCCTATAATGGTGGGACCTCAAATGGTACCCATGTCTATTACTGGATGAGTACCAATGATTCCATCTCTTTTTGGGTTGAACAAAACCAATGCATTTCCTTTCCTGAAAGAAATAGAAGTGAATCAGATAATATCATTATTGATACATACCATGGTGGGAAGAATAATACTGTTGTCTCATTGGTCACCATTGTTAATGGTACGCATTCCTGGCCTGGAGGACAAAAAGGGTATGAGGATGGCGCAGAACCCACCAAAGAAATCAGTGCAACGGATATGATGTGGGAGTTTTTTAAAACACATCCAAAAACGAATTAGAAATAAGAACCAATATGTTGTGAAAAGTAAATAATATGAAAATCAATAATGATCCTAATCTGCACCATCATTATGATTCTTAGCGCAGTACTGTTTAGCGGATGTCTTCGAAGAAATACTGATAATTCTCATACAGAACTTCGATATCTCACTTATGATAAGCTTACCCGTTCATATCGAATTCATATCCCCGCAAACACCACTGAGTATACTGCTCTTTTACTCGTCCTTCATGGCGGTGGTGGCACCGCTGAACACACCGCGAAGAACTTGCCAAACAACGATTCAACAGACTATCTGATGAACAAAAATTAATTGAGATGTATCCAAATGGCATTGAAAAACGCTGGAATGATGGAAGAACGGAAAACAACCAATGGAACCTTTCAGATATCAGTCAGAGCAATGAACAATTATGGATTTCAAAGTGAATGGTATGAATCCATAACCGTGACCATGCCAAATAAAACACAACTTCACGTTACTCTCCGATATCATGAACATGATTCTACAGTTCATTAATGAATACAACCTTTTTTCATCAAAAACTTTGCCGTATCAACCATTTTTTGAGTGATAACAAAATCTTTAATCTATCATTATATACGGCCAATCCATGAGAATAGCCCATATCTCCGATATTCACTGCAACAAAGGAAATGATTTCAATTCCTCCATGTTTGCCAAAGCAACAAAAACTCTCAACAACTATGATGCAGACCTTGTTTTTATCACTGGTGATCTTACTACCATGGGACTGCTTCATGAATATGAAATGGTTGAAGAAAAACTCTCCGAAATCAATGGTGAAAAAATAATCGTTCCAGGAAATCATGATGAACGAAACCTAGGATTCAAACTCTTCCCCGAGTTTTTTGGTCAACCCGATTTCATCAAAACAAAGAGAGAAATCAACATTGTTGGTCTTGCCTCTAGTGAACCCGATAAAAATGATGGACATCTGGGTAGAGGAAGACATCAACTCATAGAAAAAGGACTCACCAAAAATAATAGACTCACCATTATTGGATTTCATCATCATGTTATACCCATCCCAAATTCAGGTCGAGAAACAAACATCATTGAAGATGCCGGGGAAACACTAGATATTATTTTACGTAACAAAGTTCCCTTGGTTCTCATGGGTCATCGTCATGTTCCCTATGCAGTTCAGATCCATAACACGTTGCTAGTCAATGCCGGAACCTTTTCCTGTATGAGAACACGAGCACATTTCGGCAACACCTTCAACATCATTGATTTCGAAGAAAACAACATTGACATACGAGTGATCAACGTGGGTGAAGAAACAGAAAAACCACTAATCTCATTAGATATAGAAAAAAACTGCTGTCATAATGCATTGTATGATTAATGTAAATCAATCGGATTATCTCCTTTAATTCATATGAATATTATTAGCAATCAATATCGTGTTTATTGAACAGGTTTAATATCATTCACAAAAACAAAAAAATGACTACTACATTCAAATGACCAGACATCACGACCTACAAAAACATGGATTATAAAAGACCCGGGTAGAAATTTGATGACATTTACTTGCATAATGACAATGTTTCGTAAGATATGGTTTTCTTTGCTTCTTATCCTGATTGCATCCTCAACGACAGCACCAATGGTTGTTTCATCGCCCCATAGATTAGGATGTTAATGCCTAATCCACCTCGGACTAAGACGATTGGAGGAACAATAGGGGCAGGATTAGTTGAAC
>CAZVKY010000106.1:0-4208 GCA_964627915.1 uncultured Thermoplasmatales archaeon | reverse complement strand
AAAAATAATCTGTTCAGCCCTTTTTTTCTGCCAAATTGAAAACGCATTTTTAAATACAATGTTTTCACCAAAATCATGTTCTATCTGCAAATCAAACAACCGCTGATAAAAACGTTTTGAGACCTCAATATCCTCAACAAAAATAACCATCATCGCAAAATCAACAGAATCCATCATACACTTAATCAGAAACAAGGTTAATAGTTATTTTGTCGTAATTCAATCTAAAAAACTTAAGAGGAGAACAATTATACCCCTCCTTCAGATGAATGCGCTAATAAAGGCTAATGATATCTCAAAATCATTCGGAAGTGATACCTTATTTGAAAATGTCACTTTTGAGATTCATCAAACCGATTGCATCGGTGTGCTAGGACCAAATGGATGCGGAAAAACAACCTTATTTAATATCTTACTCGGATTAGAACCACTCGGTTTTGGTCATATCCATCGGCAAAAAGACATACAGATGAGAATGCTTAATCAAATGGCAATAGATCGGCAGGACAAGACCATAAAAGATTTTTTCCTTCGAACCACTCAGCCGACAGCTATTCAACAAGAACTCAAAACTCTCGAAAGCCGTCTGCAAGATCCAGAAATATATAGTTCCTCAGAATATGAAATCATCCTAGAAAAAATGCGGAAACTCCAGATTTCTGCAAATAAAATGACCACGGAGAACCGATGGAATGAAGCATTAACTATTTTACAGGAAATCGACATGAACAAGGTCACACCTGAGACAAAAACAAAACCGCTCTCCGGTGGAGAAAAACAAAAAATAGCTTTAGCAAGTATTTTTGCTCAACCAGAGGATTGTAATCTGTTGTTGCTTGATGAACCAACTAATCATCTTGATATTCCAACGATTGAATGGTTAGAAGGAAAAATCGCTGATTTTCCACATGCAGTAATGATTATTTCCCATGACCGATATCTCCTCGATGATTTAGTGGACCGGGTGTTTGAATTCGAAGGAACATCCATTGCATGTTATGATGCAACCTTTGAGGAATACACCGAACAAAAAAAGATGCGAGACCATGTGCAACAACAGAGATTAAAAAAGAAACGAGCAGAGATACGCCGGCAGAAAAAATCCATTGAAAAAATGAGTAGACGCAATCGATATGACCGGCAGATTAGTAGTAAATTAAAACGACTCGAAAAAGAAAACCTGGGTGAAAATGAAGTCCTGAAATCATTTTTACTTCAATTCCGTTTTAAAACCGTGTTTAAATCAGGGAAAAATGTTACTGATGGAAAAAACATAAGCAAAAGATTTGATGACCAAGTCCTCCTAGACAATGTCAATTTTGAAATACTTGCAGGTCAAAAAATAGGATTAATTGGACCCAATGGCTGTGGGAAAACCACATTTTTAAAAATGCTTACCGGAGAGCAAACACCTGATACTGGAACAATCCAAATGAGTTCTGGTGTGAAATGGGGATATTTCGACCAAGGACATTTGTCATTGAAACCGAACAATACACTTCTTGATGAAATCCAAAGAGATCAACAAGATATATCAGAAAATGATGCCAAAGCCCTGCTTGGTCAGTTTAATTTCAAAGATGACATGATTTATAACAAAGTTGGAAAACTCTCCGGTGGAGAAAGAGCTCGTTTAGCCATTCTCCGATTACTTGTTCAACCCTATAATTTTTTGATGTTAGATGAACCAACCAATCATATGGATATGAAGTCAAAAGATGCCATTGAAAAAGCAGTGAATGCCTATACTGGAACCGTGATCGTGGTATCTCATGATCGTCGATTTCTTGATCGAGTGACCAATCAAACCTTTTTTATGAACGATGGATCACTAAAGGCATACAAAGGAAATTATTCAACGTTTAAACTGCAGCGACAAAAAGAGCTTTTACATAAGTCAGATGCTCGTCATCTTCCAAAAACCATTCCTGGTGTAGAACGATACGTGGTCTGCAAATCATTTACCAATTGGACAACACGGACAAAACATAAAAAAGGAGAAAAAATATTTATCGGAGATCATAACCGAGATATTTATGAACACGCAATTGAAGGAAAATGGATAAAAAAACAAAAAAAATAGAAAAAAAGTATTTATTCCAAAATATTACTCTGAAGACCGCCATTTGATCTCATTTGATGATCTACTTTCTGCTACTGCTTTTTTCTCAAGATCAAGCAGATTTGTAGTAATCCTATGTTTTTTAAGCAGATTCGCCATAAAAACAGTGTTTTCCACCATTGTTCTTTTTGTTCGATTGGTATACAGATGCTTACTTCCCTCAGCCTCAAGATAAGAAGGACCAGGACCAGCTAGACCCACCCAATAACAATCAGCGCCAGGTGGAATAGTACAGCCAAAACGATACAAACAAAAATTAATTGTTTTCGCACAGAAATGTCCTCCATCCTCAGTTCCCGTCACCACTGCACCACCGACCTTATTATACAGCGGGTATTGACCGTTTTCTTCATTGCCCTCTGAATAGGTTCCCTCAAGCCGTTCAAAAACTCGTTGTGCAACAGAGGAAATATTTCCAATCCAAATCGGGGTTGCCACAATGAGAATATCAGTTTCTTTGATTTTTTCTAAGATGATAGGCCATTCATCACCCTCCCACATAAATGATTTTATCCCCGCTGGAACATTATAATCAACAACTCGTATAATGTCACAGTGAACATGATGTTCTTCTTCATACACCTTTGCAATATCATCACATAGTCCACGGGTATGAGAAACACGTGGGCTTTTTTTAGGGGTACAATTGAGAAATAAAGCGTTTAATGCCATCGAACCACCGCGTTCAATCAACCTGGGATTATTTAAGATTTGGCAATAATAGCCTCGTCCAATCAAAATCCATCATAAATAATTACCAGAACAACCAGGATGGAGTACAATTAGGGTTCTGTGTAAAACTGCTGTGGGAAAAATACGGTGGGAAATTTACTGTGGTAATAATCAAAAATACCTGATGACATTATCATATTTTTCGAACCGGTTAGATAAATAAATTAATTTTTCGCCAAAACTGTTAATGGCAGTCTGAAAATGTAAAAAAATATCGGTTTTTTCACCCTCATAAATATTTTTCCAAGCATAATGATTATACCTTGCAAGATTACATGCAACAAAAATTAAAATATACTCCTTTAATAACATCGAATTTTCAATAAAGAAATTCTTTGAATGATGAGGGCGATAATCCTCATTAAATACTAATTTATCATAAAAATCAATAATTTTTTTTCTTTTAATATTTTTTATTAAATCACCTAAAGAAATTGATTTTGAATTAATCGAAAAAATACTTTCATTTTTAAAATTTATGTATTCGGTAGTATCACATAATTTTGATTTGGGGATTATGAAATAATCTGTAAACATTGAATAATCAAAAATATATGAAAATGCTTTTACAATTCTTTGAAATAACCCAGATTTTTGAAATTTAATGTTTATTTTATATGGATCTTTTCCAACATTGGAGATTCCTAATCCATGATGGCTTTTTGAATTTTTGAAATCAAAAAAGAAACCAATAAATGAAGATAATAAATAAGATATTGAATAATAATATAATATTGGCTTTATGTCCCAATATAACCTTTGACCGAGTTCTAAGAATATTTTAGAATTTTTTAAATTGGTTGAATTTTTATATATTATTTTTTTTAAATATTCTTTTTTTTCCAAATTATATAATTTTGGAATGTCATTTTTCATATTTGATATTTCTAAATATTTATTAAGATATTTACTAAAATCAACGCATTCTAATTTTTTTTGAATAATAGACATTTCTCCTTCATAAGAATAGGGGATGGTGTATTTTGAAAAAACTCTCCAGATATTCATATCTGATTTAATTTTCTTAATTTGATCTTCAATTTCATCAAACTTTAATTCACAATCCCACTCAACCGTATCGATTTTACTATCCAATTCTTTTATATCACTCATTTTTCCCTCATTCAGTCTAATGAATTGTATTAAATATATTTTGTGTATTTTTCGTTGGCAAAACCTTAAAACCAACAATAAACATTGATAGTGATTGCCATCCCTGTACCAGACTCATATGTGTCGCCAAAACCATATGTTTTTGGCAGGGATGGCTAATATTTACTTTTTTTATCATAAAACTATTAGGTACTGTATATCAATAATGGAACAATCTTTTTATTGATGTAGTCCCATACCC
>CAZVKY010000105.1:0-4299 GCA_964627915.1 uncultured Thermoplasmatales archaeon | reverse complement strand
AATGCTATTCTAAAGTATAGTAGACGCACAAAAGTGGGTACCCATCATCATATCAAGGAGATTAGTATGACGCTGCCTCATCTTCTTCCAGATAAACGGATGATAGCACCAGTTATTCATAATGCTGGTGAAAAAACCTTGCAGCAGCTTGCTTGTACTCTTGATGAAGTAAAACAGAAGGTGAGAAATACTGATGTTGATGCTATGCAGTATGTGGTGGCCAAATATGAGATCATTGAACATTTGAAACGGTTGAATTTTGGGGCTTTTGTTCAGATTTTACATACGAAATTAGGTAAGAACAAGTTGAATCTTAGTAAGGATCGGATTAAAAAATATATGGCGATGCCTGATAAAGAAAAGATCACTATCCATGATATTTTTAATGCAAGTGTGCTTGTTTCTAATCTTGGCAGTGTGTTTCAGCATCAGCGTGGAGGGATTACTCTTCTTGATTTGATCAGTCCGCAGGTGTTTGCTGTAGCTATTAATGCCATACAGGATCGGCCAGGGGTATACACCGTTTCGTCTCAGCAAAAGATTGGGATTAGAAAGATCCTTCCATTGAGTCTTACTATTGATCATCGGGCGCTTGATGGTGCTGATTTCATTCCATTTCAAAATCATTTGGATTCCATTTTTTCTAATCCTCAGATCATTGATGAATGGTAGATGCTAACAGAAGAAATAGGTTTTTTTAGCGAATATGTAATCGATAGTTGCATAACTTATTAATATTTATTCGTGATATATTTTTACTAGGGGGTTTTGTTATGAAGAAAAAATCATTTTTTGCTATCTTTGTTGTTTTTCTTTTTCTATTGAGTGGGACGTTTTCAGGTTGTCTTGATAATGCACCAATGATGGAAGATGGAGTATATGAATCGCCGAATGAAGCAGGGGTGTTACAGGTTGAAAATGGTGTTCGCTTTCTAAGGCTATCTGGCTCTCATTATGAAATGGGTTATGCACATGGGTATTTGCTTGCTGAAGAGATAATTTATACACTTGATAATTTTGTGTTTTGGAGTGCATTTCTCTCTGGGAAGAAATATGATGATTTAGTCAATGATATGCCGTTTATTGATTGGCAGCAGTGTTATGAAGATGAACTGCAAGGAATGCTTGATGGAATCAGAGATCGATTACCTGTTAAGGATCGCATGGTGCATCCCAAAGGGTTTGCAAAAGAAGTAGATCTTATCGATTTAAAGATCGCAAATTCGGTTTCTGATTGGGGATGTTCCTCGTTTTCATCATGGGGAAATGCTACTGATGATGGCTCTGTGATTTTTGCTCGGAATCTTGATTATTATGCTGGACGAAATGAATGTTTCAAACAGGCTCATCTGCTTGTCTCCTATGATGATGGAATAAATAATCGTTGGGTTACTGCATCGGTATGCGGTTTTATCGGCTGTATCAGTGGGATGAATGAACATGGTATGGTGCTTGCGTTGCATGATACGAATTATTTTGTCTCATCTTCCTCTGATGGTTTTGTTCCTCGTTGTTTGATTCTTCGAAAGATCGCTGAACAGGCCAATGGGTCTTGGACGCCAGATGATGTTGCCAACCTTATGGAATCCTATCCGGGGTATGTAGGGATGAATCTTCATATCTGTTTTCCTGCGGTGGGAAGAACAGATGATGAGATCTCAGGAATTATTGAGTTTGATGGAAATGCGTTCCATGAGGATGGTCAATCGACAGTACGAAGTCCAACTGATAATGCGTTACTTCCCTATGATGAAGATGTTGATCAGCGGTTGAATTATTCTTATTCCATAATTTGTACGAATCATTATTTAAAACGAAAAACAGCGATCTATCCAGAGACTGCTGGTCGATATGTGAGCATTAAACAGGATTTAAAAGCAGCGAAAGCAGATGGAAATGTTAGTATTGATGAAGCACTTCAGATCATGGAATCTGTTGGTCATACGGGAACTATTCATACCACTATTTTTGAAACAGATGAAAAACGGTTGCATTTTTATCTTGCTGAACCAGGTGGTAGCGGGTTTGAGGCTCCTGGCGTGATATTTAATTTTGATGAATTGTTTATCTAGATTTTTGAAAATTCATCATTATTTTTTGAATATAATTCAAATCATTTAATGGTTTGACGGAAAGACATATATATTAATAGATCAGATATATTTTTATATGAAACATTCATGGTATGAATGGGGACAATTATCCATGGTATTTCCAAAACAGTTAATGGTATTTTTTAGTATTGCAACACTTATATTGATATCTATTGTTAGTCCTTTTACTCAAGTTGTTAAAGGTTCAGAAACAACGGATTTTGATCCTCTCACAGATATTTATGTTACTTTTGAATTGCAAAGCATCCGATCCTTGGAAAAATATGATAATCATAGAAACACTCGAGAGTATATCGATCGGTTCAGTGCCCCTGATTTCTATGTGAAGGTTAAGATTAATGATGAACAGTTTACCAGTCCCGTGTGGAAGAACACTCGGTATGTTTATGATATCGATTGGAGGGTTTCTGCTGATGTTCCTGATGATGAGGAATGGGTGGAAATAAAAATTGAGCTTTGGGATTGGAATCTGGGTTTTGATCAAAAATGTGATATCAGTGGATATAATGAGGAACTAACGGATTCAAGAGATGTTACTCTCTATTATAATATAAAGAGTGGTCATTGGACTGGTGATGATCATATCGGTGATAGAAGTGGTTATGGTCGCTTGAATGGCTGTGATGATAATAGTATTTATAGCCATGATTTTGATGCGGAACTTTGGTTTGATGTGTATCAGAATGATTCTGATGGTGATGGAATTCCTTACTGGACGGAAGTTAATGTTTTTGGTACCAATCCACAAGTTGATGATCGTGGGCGGGATGATGATGGTGATGGTGTTCCTCTTGAATGGGAGTGGCTATGGGGATATGAATTGTTATATAATTGGTATGAAAAGGAGTATATCCATCAATGGCAGTATGATCCCTTTGTTTCAGAGGACCATGAGAATCTTGACCCGGATAATGATGGGCTAAGCAATGTTGAGGAATATTTGATGACGGCTCAAGGTGCTGATCCGTTTCGAACGGATTTATTTGTTGAAATGGATCAAATGGAGGCTGGGCCCAATGGTGAACCAGCAAGTATCTTTCCTGAAGAATCAAAAGAGATGCTTCGCACTGCTTATAATCGTTATAATGTTGTATATCATTTGGATGATGGCAGCTGGGAAACCAATTCAGGTGCGGAAATGATTCCTTTTGTTGAGGAATGTGATTATTATGATCTAATCGATATTTATGAGAATTATTTTTTGCATAATGATGAGGATACTTGGCGGAAAGGTATCTTTCATTATGGCTTAGTGATCCATGGGAGTTGGAGTGCAGCTGGGATGGCTTTTCGTCCAGATGCCTATGTGATAGCGAGTCGTGGTCATGAAAAAAAATCAAAGACGCTTTATCTTGACCGAGAGATTGTCTATGCCAGTGCCTATATGCATGAATGTGGACATACCTTAGGTATTTATCATGGCAACACTCCTGGTTGTGATGACCGGGAGGGAATGTATCCATGGCAGCTGAACTTTTGGAAATGGAGACCATATAAAAGTGTGATGAACTATGGTTACATGTACAAAATGCTTGATTATTCAGATGGATCCGGTGGAAAAAATGATTTTGATGATTGGGATCGATTAGATTTCACCTCGTTTCAACGAGATGGCTGGTGATAAGCACTGGTTTTTTAGGAGATCTAAAAGGTACTAGTGATGAATGTTTACCTATGGATAGAAATCATTTGATTAACACAAATATGCTACGATAATCATTAAATAGACCAACGGTGTTTTTTGCCGAGTAGACAAGGGAGAAAAGCATATGGCATATGATTTTGCAACGAAGCAATGGCTTGAAGCATATAAGGAATCTTTAAATGGTGATCTAGGTAAAGACTGGCAGCAGGCCGCTGAGGAATGGGAAGGGGATTTCTTATTTGTCATCAACGCTGATGATCGATTATCTGAACCCGTGTATTATTATATCGATCTCTGGCATGGTGAATGCCGAAAGGCTGAAATGTTTTCAGATGCTGAGGAGGCTCCGGAAGCTGAATTTCAATATATCGGCAAATATTCTAATTGGGAGAAACTATTGAAAGGTGAAATTGATCCTATTCGTGGATTGTTGATGAGAAAATTCAAATTGGTGGGCAGTAAAGCAAAGTTGATGCGATCAACCGTTGCTAAGGAACTAGTGGAAACCGCTCGGAAGATGGATACCAATTTTGTGTGAAG
>CAZVKY010000104.1:0-4363 GCA_964627915.1 uncultured Thermoplasmatales archaeon | reverse complement strand
ATAATAAAATAAAAGAAATGAACTAGATCAGATACATCTTAAAAATTAAAATAACCATACCAGAAAAAGAAGAGAAAAGAGTTAGAGAAACTCTTTTAACTGCTTCATATTAGGATTATTAATACCACACCGTTTCACTGGGAAAATGTTTTCAACGAGTTTTGTTTCATCAATAAAATCCTTATACATCTTTACAAGTTCACCATCAAATTTCTTTGCCGTCCGAAGATTATTTGCTACGAAACAAATCACCCAATCAAACTCCCCATGCAGATAATAACTTGATCCAATGAAAATATCCAATTTTTTTGCTTTCTTCTCAATATCCCGAGAAACAATCTTTTTGACCAATTCCTCAAGCGGCCTATTCGTCTTTTTAATCAACAGGATATATTCATGCATATCTAATTTCTCATAATCCGTAACTGCATGATATCCCCAAATGGTCTGGTTCTCCTCCAAATTCTTTACAATCCGGCGGACTTTTGGCCCTGAAAAACCACAGATCTCAGCTAAAGAATCAATACTATCCTTTGCTCGTGTTTGGAGTAAATCTATTACCTTTCTTTCATCTTTTTCGACTTGACGCCTACTTCTTTTCGCCATACAGCTACCTTCCAATTATACCCATTATCAACTAACCCTTAAAAATATTTTCCACACAAAAAAAACAAAACAAGCTTAAAATATATAACAAGAACGCTTTTAAAAGAAACAAAAAGTAACATAATCAGAGAAAATCTTCGCATTTTTAATCGGCGATGTCTCAGACCACAATGAAAAAGATTTTTATGGGCACAAGCTCTGACCATTACGGACAAATGAACCGACTACCACTGAAATGTAAACCACTTGACAATCTTCTTGGAGGTGGTATCGAACAAAAGGCCATCACCGAATTTTTCGGGGAAGCCGGAACTGGAAAAACAAATATCTGCCTCCAAGCAGCAAGAGAATGTGCACATCTTGGGAAAAAAGTCGCCTATGTCGACAGTGAAGGAGTTTCCCTTGAACGCCTTCATCAACTCTGCCAACAGGATTGCTATGAAACAGAGAAAATCCTAGATAACATTCTTATCTTTTCACCAACAACCCAAAACGATCAAGAAAAAATGATTAAAAACTCTCTAAAAATCCAGGATGTACAACTCATCATCGTGGATACATTAAATCTTTTTTATCGACTTAATCTTGAGGAAAACAAGGAAAATACCATGCGATCATTTACAAGGCAGGTAGCAGCATTACAAAAAGCTGCACGTGAAAAAAATCTTTATGTTATCATTGTTGAACAGGTATATACTGATAAAAATGGTGGCATTAAGCCATTTACCAATAGAGACGTGGAACATCTGGTAAAAACGATTATCAAACTTGAAAAAATTGATGTTGGCAAACGATTAGCAACTATTGTCAAACATAGATCACAACCAGAGGGAAAGATTGCTCAATTCACCCTCACCCAACATGGTGTTGCATAATAAAAAAAGGATGAGATGAAAACTACAACTCAATGGTTAAAAAACAGTCGATACATCTCTTCTCTTTCTCAAGGATGTAAACAATGTGCACAGGGATCAAAACTTGTTCTTCTCATCACCGGTCTTTGTCCCGCTTCTTGTTTTTACTGCCCGCTCAGTTTCAAAAAAAGGGGAAATGATGTTATTTATGCAAATGAATGGAAACTTAAAAACGAAAACGATACCGAAACAATTCTTAAAGAAGCAGCATTAATTGATGCACAAGGAGCAGGAATAACTGGTGGAGATCCCTTATCTGTTTGGAAACGAACCATCCGCTACATCAATCTTTTAAAAAATCAGTATGGAAAACACTTTCACATCCATTTATACACATCAGGATTAGTTCATCAAGACCACATTAGAGATGTTATTGATGCAGGGCTTGATGAAATCCGTTTTCATCCCATGCCAAAAACATGGAACAATATGCAAAAAAACCCAGTTAACAAAGCAATTACCACAGCTGTGGACTCAACTGCAGATGTTGCCATAGAAATACCAGCCATTCCAGGGATGAAAGAAGAAACCATACATCTGATTAATTGGGCAGAAAAACAACACATTGATTATATCAATCTTAATGAACTTGAGTTTTCAGAACAAAACGAAGATGCTCTTTACCAAAAAGGATTCGTCGCAAAAAACGATCTTTCAGCCGCGGTAAAACACAGTGAAACAACTGCTCAACGGATCATCGAAGACATCAGTCAAAAAAATGTGAACATCGGCGTTCACTATTGTTCATCATCATTTAAAGATGCCATTCAACTCACCAATCGGATGAAACGAAGAGCAACGCATATTGCCCATCCGTTCGATGAAATTACTGAACAAGGAACCATCATCAAAGGAATCATCGATGGCATCAAAAAAGAAAAAAAAGATACTATTATCTCCCTTCTCAAATCATATCAGATTAATAACAATCATTATTCTTATCAAAAAAATAAACAACGCGTTGAAATAAACCCAAACATTCTAGAAAAAATAGCACAAGAATTAAACAACAAGGGATACCACTGTTTTCTTATCGAAGAATATCCCACCGCAGATGCACTTGAAGTGGAACGACAACCACTTCAGTAATCAACAGAAATTCTCCGGTAAGCGCTGAAAAAGGTTTTTATATACGTCCTCCATTCCACACTATTCATACCCGTTAGGGAACACATCAATGAAGGCTTCAGAAGGAGGCTAATAACAACATGGCGATATATGTAAAATTTCAGACACCAAAAGAAGTACAAGACTTAGCCTATGATCTCGTTGAAAAAGCTCGAGATACGGGCAAAATCAGCAAAGGCGCAAATGAAGTAACCAAACAGGTGGAACGAGGCCAAGCAAAAATGGTAGTCATGGCTGAAGATGTCAACCCTGAAGAAATCCTAGCACACATGCCAATTCTTTGTGAAGAAAAAAATATACCCTATTCATACGTTCCAAGTAAAGACGAACTCGGAAGCTCCGCTGGATTACTCGTCAGCACCGCCGCAATTGCTGTTTTAAACCCAGGTAAAGACAAATCAGCACTTGAAAACCTAGTGAAAAAAATAACCGAACTTAAAGAAAAACAGTGATAAAACATGGTTGAAGGAACACCCTGTGAAGTTGTCGAAATCATCCATCGAACAGGAATGGCTGGTGAAGCTCAACAAGTCAAACTCCGAGTGCTGGATGGAAGAGATAAAGGAAAAATCATCACTCGAAATGTGATGGGACCGATGCAACTCGGCGATATACTCATGCTCAGTGAAACACAACGTGAGGCAAAAAGCCTGGGACGATAAGGAGATAAAATATCATGGTAGAAAGAAGAACATGTTCTTTTTGTGGCAGTGAAATAGAACCTGGAACAGGCAAACTGTATGTAAAAAGAGATGGCACCGTGCTTAATTTTTGTAAAAATAAATGTCAAAAAAACATGTTAAAACTCAAACGAGTTCCCCGGCGAGTTCGTTGGAGTAAATTTTACGCAAAAAAATAACTCAAAAAAAAAGTAACAGTCACTGGTAGCAATGGACATCCAACTTCCATATGGAAAAGACACAGTACCATGCACGGTGGATGAAAAACACCTTTTACAAATAATTAAAACAAAGGATAGTATACCACCAGATAAACCAGAACAAATGATTCAACAATCATTAGATAAACCCTATGGAACAAATCGACTTTCTGAAATCGCTCAACATGGAGATCGTGTCGCTATCGTCGTTGATGATTACACCAGACCAAGTCCAACGAAACTTCTTCTTCCACCATTACTTGATGAATTAAAAAAAGCAGGAGTAGTGGATACCGATGTCACCATCATCATTGCCACTGGAACCCATACATCACCCTCTTTTGAAACCATAAAATCAATTGTGGGAGATAAAATCTCTCGGAATTATACGATTATATCAAATGATAATGAAAACGGTAATTATGTTTCCGTGGGCACTTCCCACTATGGAAATACCATTGAGATTTTACAGGATTATGTTGATGCAGATATTAAAATCCTTGTTGGCGATATCGAATATCATTATTTTGCAGGTTATGGGGGAACACGGAAAAGTGTACTTCCAGGTATTGCATCAGCAGAAACCATACAGAACAATCATGCGATGATGTTTCATCAAGATGCAAACACAGGGATTCTTTGCACAAATCCAGTAAGTAAAGAAATGACCGAAGCATTACATTTAGCTGATTGTGATTTCGCACTCAGCTGTGTGCTTAATGCACAGCATCAAATCATTGGGGTCTGGGCAGGAGACGTTTCATCAATTATGAATGCAGGAGTAAAACTCGTGGATGAAATGTATAAAAAACAGATTCAAAAACGACCAGATATT
>CAZVKY010000103.1:0-4414 GCA_964627915.1 uncultured Thermoplasmatales archaeon | reverse complement strand
TTGGGAAAGGGAACGACCATCTTTTTTACGTTACCCCTGGCAAATAAAAAAAGTGATGAAGCGAAGATAGCAGTCTAATAGTACAATAAATTTTTAAAAGATTATCATATATGTTTTTTTGTTATCCTAATTTGAAAGGAAGGGAGAAAAAGAAATGAAAAAGATCATGTTAGTCGATGATGAAGAGGATCAGGTCTTTGGGTTAAAAACTGCTTTAGAGGAAACATATGGAGATGAATACGAAGTAATCCCTGCTGAGAATGGGAAAAAATGTTTTGAATTATTAAATGATAATACGGTTCCTGATCTCATTTTATTGGATATCATGATGCCGGAGATGAGTGGTTGGGAAGTCTATGATAAACTAAGAGATAATCCTGCCTGGCAGGATATCCCCATTGTGTTTTTAACTGCAAGAACCGATAGAATCGCTGAGAATGCGGGTAAGTTTCTTGGTGATGACTATATTGAAAAACCTGTTGATGTAGCTGAACTTCGTGGACGTATGGAACGGTTATTAGAAAAAAAACAACAATAAGAAAATGAATAAGTGCAGAGGGTATATTTCCTACGTGGGTATGTGCATGTTTACCTGCGAAAAAAAGTATTAAAAGATGAATGGGTTGTGGTGGATACCGTTCATAGTGAGGAGAGATAGGATGGAGGATAGTATAGAGGAAAAAATAAATACCATCATGGTTTTTGGGCTAATCGTGTTTATCGTGTTTTTTTGGTTATTTATCATACCAGCATAAATAACTGATAATGCATAATTCTGAAAATTCAATTGTTGCCCTTAACATATGTTGTTATAACGGGAAAGAGTTATAAGGAAAAACACTGGTGTTGACCCTGTACAGATGAAATTTCAATCTTATACCCTTGATGCTTTTCAAGAACAAGCGATTCGTTCTTTAGAGCAAAGACATACGGTTATTGTCAGTGCGGCAACGGGGACTGGAAAAACATTAATCGCTGAATATCTCATCGATGAATGTATTAAAAAAAATGAGAAAAGAGTTATTTATACTGCTCCAATCAAAGCATTATCTAATCAGAAATTCCGTGATTTCACTGAGCGTTATGGGAAAGATTACATTGGGATGCTTACTGGTGATGTGGTTATTAATCCACAGGCAACGATTTTGATTATGACCACTGAGATTTATCGGAATATGCTGTTAAGTCAGGATCCCATCATTGATGATATTTCCTATGTTGTATTTGATGAGATCCATTTTATGAATGATCCTGAACGGGGAACCGTTTGGGAGGAAGCGATTCTGTTTAGTAAACCCTCGACTCGTTTTCTTTGTTTGTCAGCAACGATTCCGAATGCTGATGAATTTGCGTCTTGGCTTCGCACTATTAAGGATCATCCCATTGAGGTGGTGAGTAATAATACTCGTTATGTCCCATTGCATCAGTTTGTGTTTGATGAACATAAAGGTCTTGTTGATCGAGCAGTGCTCAGCAAACAGAAGAAAAAACGGAAAAAAAGGAAAAAGAAAAAAAAGAAGAAGAGCACACTTTCTCCTTGTCAAGTGGTTCCTCATTTAAAAGGAAGACTTCCTGCTATTGTGTTTTCGTTTTCAAGGAAGCAATGTGAGGAACAGGCGTTTAAACTTAAAAAACAGGGTAAAGAATTTGCTGATGATTTCATCAAGGAACAAATCCGTTATCTTTGTTCTCAGCATTTCCCAGAGAAAATTAAAAATCTTGCCTCCACAAAAATGTTGATGGAGACGCTCGAAGCAGGGATTGGTTTTCATCATGCGGGTCTTCTCCCCCAGCAACGGTTCGCTGTTGAGGAATTGTTTTCCCATGGGTTTTTACAGGTTCTTTTTGCTACTGAAACCTTTGCAGTGGGTATTAATATGCCTGCTAAAACAGTGGTGTTGAATGGTCTGCGGAAGTTTGATGGGAAACATTTTCGGTTGCTTACTGCTAAAGAATATTTTCAACTTGCAGGTCGAGCTGGAAGAAGAGGCATTGATAAAGAAGGATTTGTCGTGAGCATATTATATCAACCAGGTGAATTAAATTCTTTTTTGCAGATTTCTGAGGAGGATACAGAACCCATTCAGAGTCAGTTCCGGTTGAGCTATAATACTATTTTGAATCTTCTTGATTCATATTCTCAAAAAGAAATCGATGTGTTGTTAAGGAAAAATTTTTATGCTTTTCGAAAACAACATCGGAGACATCGGAAGGTTCGAATGAAAACCTCGTTTACTAATAAATGCAAACAGCTGCAGATGATGAAATATTTAACCAAAAATAGAGAGTTAACTGATAAGGGACGATTTGTAAAAAAGATTTATTTTGAGGAGATTCTTATTGGGGAGTTATTTGCTACTTCATTGTATAAAGAGTTGAGTAATGTTGAGCTTTTGCAGGTGATTGCTGCTATCATTTATGAACGAAAACCCAATGATCATTTTAGTTTCAAAGGAATCATCAAAGATTATAAACGGTTAAGTAAGAAACTCTGGCAGAATCCTCATTTTTTCAAAAAACTCAATAAGATTTCTTTGAAGCGAATGATGGCTATTGTTCAACATTGGAGTGAGGGTGAAAGTTTTCAGGAGACATTAGAACTGACGAGTTATCGTGAGGGTGATGTGGTTCGTTTGTTCCGTCGGATTATTGATATGTTGCAGCAGATTAAACGAGCAACAGTTGATGAGGAATTAATTGTACGAATCAATGAGTGTATCGAACTGATTGATAGGGATTTGGTTAAGGTTGATATGTCCTAATTAGGATATTACTAATTTTACGTGTTTAATCTGAAAAAGTGATGATGTCACCTGTTTTTGCATCGATTTCAACATAGCCGTTGAAACTTGTTTTATCTAAGTACATGTGTCCATCTATACGTCGATTATTAGCTGTAATTTTCCAATATGGACTGCCTTCTGAATTAACTTCTAATTCTGCTTCACAGCCACCCTCGAATTCTGGAAATAAATCTGATGTTACCTTGTTTAATGCTGTTGCACAGGCTGTTGTTGAATCTATTTTTATAACTTCAGGGGAACAAGTTGTTCTCCCAGCATCAAATGATTTATCACTGCTCTTAGTTACACCAGTTCCAACGGTGTAGGTGAAATCAGTTGATTTTTTACCATCAGCTGATTCGATATAAAATTCCCAGCTGTCTTCATTTCCATTTTCAGCATATTCAGAAGTACCAAAATGATGAATTCGAGCGATTTGATATCCTGAATCCCATTCCTCCATCTCTGATTGAACATATGAAAATGCATCCAGAGCAGATATCAGCCCAGAGGAAGATCCTTGGCTATCTTGATTGTTGTTTCCATTATCTTGATTATCAGTGCAGCCCATGAGAGCGACACTAGTGGTGAAGAGTAATATGGTCACACCAAAAATCTTAAGATATTGTTTCGTCGTTTTTTTCATGATATCATCCTGTTAAATGATTTTTCTGCATAATATCTTTTCGAAATAATAAGGATAAAAGAATGGATTATTTCACCGGGGGAAGATTAGAACCTTGTTCACAGAGTTTGGTAAACCGGTCGATAAATCGAGCGAGAGGTCCACCATCGATGATATCATGGTCCACGGCAATGGTGACATGAAGATATTCTCTAACAGCGATGTGATCATTGATTACTCCTGGTTTTTTAGTGATGCCACCGATCAAAAAGAGCATAGTGGTGGTTCCACCGAGGGGAACAATCCAACCGGGAAAACGGCCTTTCATACCCACCGCGCTTACACCGATAACACCCATATGTTTTTTTTTCATCAGTGGCCGATGTTTAACAATCCATAGTAATAATTTTTTGATGAAAGTTGGAGCTGAAAAAACAAATCGTTCAAGTGGAGTAAAGGTTTCACCTAGAACCTGTTTTTTTCCATCCAGTTTTTGCTGTTGCACAGAACGTATCTCCTTTGTTATTTGTTGAATGGTTTTGTCTTGTGCTTTTCGAACAATATATGCCATTGGGATTTGTTCATCGTTAATGGTTCGTTCAACAGGAATGGCTATGTCTACATCGTCAAAACAAACGATATGCTTTTTTCCTTTGCGAAAGGCGTTGAGTTCTTTTTGTTTTGAGACTACTTCAGCAACACATTTCACAATCCAGCCAGTAAAAGAGATTTTTTCTTTTGATTGTTGATGATGATGTTTAATACGTTTTCTTGCTTCAGTGACATCTATTTCAATAAGGGCATGAATAGTATGTTTTTTCCAGCCTTCATTAATGAGCAGAGTAACATTTTGCCTGAATTTTGAGAATTGCTTGAGATGATAAGTGCCAACACGATCCATTACTGCTGGTCAATCGGAAGTGATTATTTAAGTATTATTAGAAAAATTAATCGAACATCATTGTTAAATCATTATGAGAGACAATAGTAAAAAAAAATTTCAATT
>CAZVKY010000102.1:2901-4505 GCA_964627915.1 uncultured Thermoplasmatales archaeon | reverse complement strand
TCCCAAAAAGAAAAGTAAATTCACTTGCATGTATCTGAGCAAAAATCAATTATTAAATAAAAGAAATAAAAAAGAGCGGGGGCTGAAAGAAAATGAATTAATTAGCATAAAGAAAACAGTTTTGCTCTCTAACTCTATTGTTTTCTGCCCCATCATAAGTAATAACAGTTAATCTATGCATTCCATTTGAAAGACTTGTCAATGTCTGTTGAAATGATGAAGAGAAAAATGATTTTTGTAGATTCCCATCG
Source organism: uncultured Thermoplasmatales archaeon (assembly GCA_964627915.1). Classification (GTDB taxonomy): domain Archaea; phylum Thermoplasmatota; class E2; order DHVEG-1; family DHVEG-1; genus EX4572-165. Next base: position 4,254 of record CAZVKY010000102.1, on the reverse strand, counting down.
ATGAATAGTTCAATATGATGAACCCTTGATAGATCATCAGATGATTCGATGGATATAGGTAATTCACCAATGACAAATGAAAAGGGTATCGGTAAGACAGATAATTCAGAACCAAAGAGATAGAACCCGCCTGATTTTGGAGAGATAATTTCGACAACTGGTGGAGTGTTATCCTCTTCGATCGTAATATGAAGTTTGATATTGATTTCGGATGTCTCCGGTGTTATCCCATATCCACCATAAAACCAATCAATGGTGTCACCCGTTTCTAATTCATAATCCTCTGCAGCAACCATCGGGATTTCTTCATCTGGATAATTCACCCAATATTGCCAGCCATCAGAAGCAGAATTGATCCAATCATCAAGTTCGTAAACAAATAACCCAAATGAATATTCATCACTCAGCTTATAATCAAAATCAGCAATAGTTGAAGCAAACTCTAATGCCGCTAATGCACTCGTAGCACTGATATTATAATACGATCCACTGGTATCTGCGAACAACCGGAGGGTGGAATCAGCAGGCAATATAAGATCATCCTCAACATAGGGTGGATCAGATAATACTGCATTGGTCTGCTGTATTCCAGTTACACTGATCATCAAAAAAAGACTGATACATACAACGCTTTTCCATTTCTTCTTACTATCCATGTTTATCAACAGCTGTAAGGAGAAAACCAGATATTAATGTATCTATTAAAATAATAATTGTTACCCAAAAGGGTAAAGACTGTTGAATGAAGCATGACTTATTGTTTCTCGATATCTTTTTTCTTTTTTATCTTTACAAAAATCTTTTTCTGTTTCACTGAAACCAATTTATTCAACATAACCGTTACATCATGATCAGGTTTATACTCATTAACAGGAACATCTGGATTTTTCCCGTCGACTTCATACAAAAAATACCCCTTTTTTCCATCAACAGAATAAATAAATTCATCTTTACCATGGCTCTGCAATCGAACAAAAGGTAATTGCTGCAATGCAGCATCCAACCGATCCTCTGGATTAATTTCCACTTCCACAGATTCAATTAGTGGTTCCATCAAATGATCGATTTTTTCATGTTTCACAGAGAGTAGATGAACATTACCAATGATTTTTTTATCAATTAATCCTGATTCTTCTAAAATCTTTACATGTCGAGAAGCAACAGGAACAGCAATTCCAATCTCCCGAGCAATAGCTGAAATATGCTTCTTTTCCTTCAATAATACTCGCAGGATTTTAATCCTGGTCTCTGAGCTTAATGCATGAAACACTGAAATCTTATTATCCATACTGATAACAATTGTAATACTATGTGATATGTTTAAATATATCTGAACTATCAAACATAGACAGA
>CAZVKY010000102.1:0-2801 GCA_964627915.1 uncultured Thermoplasmatales archaeon | reverse complement strand
CTCAGCTCAATAACTCCAAAGCAACAGATTGGGAAAGACGTTGCCTGGCATTATGTGCCTTCAATCTTAACCCATACAACGTGAGTGGTATTGATGTTGTTTCTACAATCAAAGGATTCTACCATGAGAATCAAATCGGTCAAATCAATAATACCTATGATGATATCTTTGGAGTAATCGCCCTTGTATCATCAGGAATCAATGCATCAGAACCAACGATACAAAACACCATTGAAACTATAAGATCACATCAGAAAGAAGATGGAAGCTGGAATGATGTGGACACTACTGCAGCAGCAATCATTGCCCTTAGCATCTCTGAATCCAATGATTCAAAAACAAGTATACAAAAAGGTTTAGAATTCATCAAAAATAATCAACAAAACGATGGAAGTTTTCATTCATGGGGAACTGCAAATACAGCCACCACATCATGGGCTCTCTGCAGCCTTACCTCAGTAAATGAACATCCATATACTAAAAAATGGCAAAAAAACAATCATTCCCCGGTTGATTTCCTCCTCGATAAACAACAAAAAAACGGATCATTTTTTTATACGGAAAATCAAAATCTTAACTCTGCATGGATGACTGCGTATGCACTCATCGCTCTTACTGGAGGAAGTTTTATTATCCATTCATAAATTAAAGAATTGAAGGATAGATGAAAAAAACAACATCAAGAAAAAAAGATGTAATCGTATATCTCTGCATCGCAGTAATGCTCATTATGATAATCTACTATGTTTCTGTCAGTAATCTTTTTCAAGATGATTCAAATGAAAAAACATATGTCCATGATGTTGAATTAACCATTTCAGCTCCAAACTGGACTGTTTCATATACTGCTGAAAATACGAGCAATATCACTGTTGCTGATTTTCTTTTTGAATGGGCAACCAAAAAACAGATAGTAATTGAAAAAGAGTATTTCTCAGGATATAACTCATTTTTAATTGAAGGCATTGGCAACTTTTCCAATGGCAATCAAGACCGTTACTGGCAGTATTATATTAATGGGAACTATGCTAATATGGGATGTAGTGCCTATGTGTTAGATGATAACGATACCGTGTTATGGTCCTTTGAACCATCTCAACAGAGCTGATATTAAAGAAAAAAATTCTGAAATTCAACAACAGTTAACAACACAAAAAAACAAGGAAAGATTAATTAAAAACAAGATACTACATATGTATTATATGACAGAAAATAATGTTTGTTGCGTCTGTGGAAAAGAACATCCTTCACCAGACCTCAAAAAAATTAAAATCAAAGGAAAAACCAAACAAATCTGTAAGGAATGTGTTACCGCAATCAAAGGATTTGCATAAAAAACAATAGGGGAATGTTAGATTATGGTCGAAAAAGAATATAAATGTGAACAATGTGGAAAAACAATAAAAACATCAGATGACCATGTTCCAGAATGTTGTGGAGAACCAATGAAACAGTTACCACTGGATGTCTGCACTCAACCTCATGAAGCAGAATATTCTGGTCCATTTGAAGAAGATGAACCATGCGACGATAGTCGCTAAAAAAAGTACTCAATCATCAAATCTTTTTATTCTAACCGTTCAATCAAACTCATAATTGCATTATAATTATGACTAATCATTTCCTTATCTCTTACCGCTCCTGCATATTCTGCACATTTATCAATGACACCAACAAGAGATTCTTTCGTAGGATTATCAAAATCTCCATTTACTTCATGAAACATTTTTTTAATTAGAATTTCAACGTGCTTTAGTTTTTTCTCCTCACCCTCCTCAGCAGATCCAAAATCAGATGACTGAAATAATTGATTCATAATTTCATTATCTGCCTCACAAAAACATTGAATAATTGCATCTCTAATTTTTATTGGAGTAATCTCTTCCTCTAAACTAATTCCATAAATACAGTTATCATTTCCCATGTTTCACCTCAATTGAGATATACAAGTGTAATTTAAAAAAATTTGCTTCTAAAAATTGACAAAAAAATAATCCAATATCAAATTTGGTGCCGTCAGTATTTAAATAGGAAATCATATTTCGAATTTGAAATACATGTTTCTTAAAAGTGCCAACGGCCGGTTGTGGGAATTAGATTTCCTTAGAGGAATCGCTATCATCTTGATGATAATTTTTCATTTTATCTATGATCTTAATCATTTCTCCGTGGTTCAATACATACTCTGGAAAGGTCCCTTTGCCATCGCTGCAAGTATCATCGCTTCAATATTTGTTATTCTTGTTGGAGTGTCACTCACCATTAGTTTTCAGAAAAAAAAGACAAAAATTCCTCGGTCAACCATTTATCGAAACTATATAAAAAGAGGAGTTAACATCTTTTCACTTGGTTTACTCATCACCCTTATGTCCCTGGTCATCATTCCAGAGAGGTTTGTCATTTTTGGGATCCTTCATTGCATCGGCATTAGCATAATTATATCCATTCCATTTCTTAACTATATTCGATTGAATCTATTTCTTGGAAGTATCCTAATTACAAGCGGCTTATACCTCCGATTACTAGAATTTGATTTTTCCTGGCTCATCCCTCTCGGTTTTCTCCCGCCAAATTATTTCACCATAGATTATTTCCCATTACTGCCCTGGTTTGGTGTGGTCCTTGTAGGAATTTCACTTGGCAATTATTTCTATCCTCAAGGTGAACGAAGATATCACTTCAATGATATCTCAGCAAAAAAGGTACCACAACGAATCTGTTTTATTGGTCGACATTCCCTTTTCATCTACTTTATTCATCAACCAATTCTGATAGGATTTATCTTTGTATTAATGATGCTT
>CAZVKY010000101.1:0-4593 GCA_964627915.1 uncultured Thermoplasmatales archaeon | reverse complement strand
GGTGGTTCCGTATTATCAAAATTCACTCCTTCCAGTTCATGTTCCGGAGCAGTCTTTTGAAAACCAGCAATATCAAGAAGCGCCCAATCATTGACATCTTTTTCCCCATGAGATCCATCTGAATAATCAAATAATCGTTGGGCATACCAGAAATAATTCATCACACTTTTATAATCATACCATTCAATAAATGCTTCCCTGGAAATATTATCCACACCACCACAATGAAGATACCCAATCCCCATGGTATGACCCATCTCATGGATCACTGCCACTGCTTGACCAATCCGCTGCGTCCTATCCGTAATCGCCCAATTCGTCTGCCGACGATAGAATCCAGGGCTATGACCCACCACCATGGTATCATAACAACCACGATAATCCATAGCGTAAGTCCATCCACCGGTTTGACCAATGATCAGATACCGAAAGACACCAATACGATCCTTGGGAAAATAATCCTCATATACTCCAGAGATCAAATGAGGAATAGAGGCAAGACCATACTTAGATGAGATAAACGGTACTATATCTCCACCTTCACCCATACAGCCATCATCAATATGCACACTGATGCCATGCTGGTTGAACCGCTCTATGATCATCTGCTGGGATTCCTCCCAGAACACAAACTCCTGACCCCACAGATCCGTATTACTAATCGTCGGTCGATTAATAGGAAGAAACCGTCCTTGTTTCATTTCAATCGTATATGGTCTGAATGGTGCAGGTTCAGAGTAATCAACCTCGATATAGATTTCTGGTTGAAAGGGATTAGCACCATACTTTCGCATCATATATTCTTCAGTGTTCTGCAATCCGTCACCATCAGGATCTAACTGTGAATGATTATCCCAAGTAAATGGATCATGTCCCCATTTCCACTCCCAACTGGTGGGAATACCATCACTATCTGGATCCAGTTTTGAATCATCAATTTTGGGATCAGTTCTAAGAATATTGACCTCTGTCCAATAAGGAATGCCATCGCCATCAAAATCAGTTTGATGCACATCAAACCACATCTCAAAATCGCTTCCATTATAATGACCATACCCATCAGAATCATTAACATAATCATCACCCATCCAACGACCCGTTCGATAATCATAGGTGATGGTAAAAGATTCACCGACTTGTTCAACAATGTTTGATCCAATTAGTTTATCAATGGTTACAAATTCAATAAAAGTAAAGGTGATCTCTGAAGTATTTTGTTCCTCATCAACTTTTTGAATGATCTGATTATCAATATAACCAGTATCCCACGCTTTATACCGTGTTTTTTCCGCTCGCCAATTGAAATCATCAATGTTAGTTTCAAAAGTAAAACTGGGTGTTTCATCCCAACCACGACCCGGAATCATTCCCTCGAGGACGGTGACTAATCCATGACCGGTGAACTCTCCAGGGATAATCCAGCCGCGATCATCCAATGGTAGATTATAGATACGATCAACAAATCGATTCGGACGTTCCATTTGTTCAATGATTCCCTTATGTCTAATGCGTTGTACTTCAAAAAACACGGCTTGTTCAGTTAATGGACTGATACGAGTATCAATGGGAATTGTTTTTTCTTCCACTGGTTTTTCTTCCTCAGAGAACAAAAAAAGAAACAATCCACTTGCAACAAGTAAAATAATAATGCCTAATGCAATAAACAGACTAAAATGATCCTTAGTATTTGTCATTGTTTCACTCCCCCTTTGTTTTTTCTTTTCCTTCCAATACACAAAAGGTCTCAAAAATTATCAGTTACATATTATAAATACCTTTTGACTCTTTGACTGATTCAACTATAAGTGGAAGTGAAAGCCATACTTTTTTTACAGCAATGAGTTATTTTCTTCGAGCTGCATTGACCACTGCATGAAGAATAAGACCGGTCATTCCAGAAAGAGCACCAAGAACCATACAAAAAATAGTGACCAAGGTATAGCTCACTCGAAGGTAATGAACTGCTTCATAATGAAGATATTCCTGAAACCCAAGAAACAAACCAATTGAAAACAGAATTAACCCCGGTACTCCAAAAAATAACAAGGAATGTTCCACTTCTAAATATTTCAAAATTGAAATAATCACTCCAAACCCATGGCCTACTGGTCCCTCTGTAGAGGTATCACCATCATAACTCACTGTGATAGGTACTTCACCAAACAATAGATTTTTTTTTCTGCCTTGCATTAAAATCTCAGCAGAGACACCCATTTTAGTATCCTTTGGTAAAATCTTTTGAATAGCATTTTTAGAATACGCTCGAAACCCACTTTGACTGTCAGTTACCCGATGGTTCACTGTTTTACTCCCAGCATTGGTAAATCGAGTGATCACCCAGATACCAAGGCGACGATACCGAGGAACCAGATCTTGGTTTTCATCAAGAAACCGACTACCAATACTAATATCCACCTGATCATCAACCACGGGTTTCATCACACTCTCAAGATGATCCGGATCATGCTGCCCATCACCATCAAGAATAGTTAATACATCTGTATTAGTTTCACGTGCATAATTAAAACAACTTTGAATAGCTGAACCATATCCTTGATTTCCACCATGCTGCATTACTGTTGCACCGGCATACTCAGCGATTTCAGCTGTTTTATCCGTGCTTCCATCATCAATCACTAATACTTCATCAACATATTTTTTTGCTTTCAATACCAAACTACCAATGGTTTTTTCCTCATTAAAACAAGGGATGGCAACTAAGGTCTTTTTTGGTGGCAATCGTTCATCACCACCTTTGTCAAGAGCAACGGATGAATCAGATTTGATAACATCAGGCAGCTGATGCATTATCGAATCAGTATCAAAACTATGTTCATCTACCATTCATCTTTCCTCAATAACACCGTTTACTTACACCCTTCAATTATTCATATCTTTATTGTTATACAAAAACATACTGATTTTTTTTAAGTTCTCAATTTTTTTTTTGGTAAATCTAGCTTACGCTATGATTTCTATTGTCCGAAGATCATCAACCCCCTCATCTTTTTTGAAGGGGGTTTCACGAAAGATCAATAGATAACTGTTTCAAGATCTTTTTTTGCGATATTGGTAAATTGATTTATGATCTGAATAAATGCTTTTTTTTGATATGATTCAGTAATTCCAAACAAATTTTGAAAATCAGTATGATCAGAAAGTTTTTTACTGATAAGACGGCGTTGTACTTGAGTGATAGAAAACTGACGGCTAATTCGAGAGAGAATATTTAACCAATACCCTAGTTTTTTTCCCTGATCATCAGAAATATTTTTGATTTCACCACACTGAACACACCAGGGATGAGCACGGACTTCTGAGTACTGTAAATGATCCATAGGCACCCAGACTCGTTGTTCATGACCACAGCATTGATGTTGACAGGTTTGCATCTCTCCTCCTCACCTTATCTGTTAACCACCCATTATCGAATCTGATCTGATGGTTTTTTTTCTATCAGTAGATGCTGATATAATCAAGGACATCCATTTTTTTGGTAGTAACATTAAAGATTATTGGTATTTCCTCTTTTATCCCCCACCAGACCAATGATTGGGTAGTGTGTTTTTTTCCTCATTTCTGATAATAGATTTCCCCCATATAAAACTAATGAATTTTCACAACTTTTTTTCAAATGACATTTTGACAATAGAGCCGTTTTTCCAACCCTGTTTTAAATACAATCAATGAGAGACAGTAGCATGGTAGATGGAAAAGATGAAGGAACAATACAAGCTCACCACAACCACCCGTATCTTTGTCTTCTTTGTTTGCACTCTTTTCTTTTTCTCCTATTTCAGCACCATCACACCAGCACAACAACCCCTGCTAAACACTATAATCGTTGATCCCTCTGATGATCTGCAAACAATCATCAACAATGCCAGAGCACATCAAACACTTCAACTCTTACCAGGAATATACACCCAACAACTCAGCATTTCAAAACCACTTTCTATCATCGGAACAAATCCAGAAACCACAGAAATCATTACAGAAACCCTTCCCAATCAACCCGCTATCAGCATCACTGCTGATGATGTCACCCTCAAAAACCTCTCCATTCGAAACAACGCCGATGGCATCTACACTACAGGGATACGCATCACCGGTGAACACACCATAATCTCCAATTGCATCATCCATCATACCCCCGTTGGTATCGCTATTTGGACGAGTAACAACACCATCACACAATCCCGTTTTCATCACTGCGCCGATGAAGGAATCGTGCTTTTAACCACCAGCTACTCCCCCTGCCGCAATAACACCATCAGCCACTGCACCTTCACTTATAACTGCGATGCCATCGAACTGCAACAATCCACTCACAACCGGATCACCAACTGCACGATGACTCATAACACCCATAGCGGAATAGATGCCATCATCAAAAACAATGATCACAATATCATTAGTCACTGCACCATCACTGATAACACGGTTCATGGCATCTATCTTTCCTCCTCCTCAAACAACCTCATATCAAACTGTCTTATCACAAACAACACCGATGGAAATATCATTCAACCCAATAGTTTTCACAACACCATCCTCAATCAAACCCAGCTAACTCAACAAAAAAATCTTCTC
>CAZVKY010000100.1:0-4897 GCA_964627915.1 uncultured Thermoplasmatales archaeon | reverse complement strand
ATGACCATTGGTTATATTCAAAATCTTACCGCGTTTGGTCCAAGGGTGACAAGCTCAGAGGCCTGTGCTGATGCAGCAGCTTACATTTTCGATGAATTTTCTGATATGGAATTATCCGTTCGATATCAGAATTGGACAGAATCTGATAATTTATTTGGCAGTAACATCGAAGCAACATTACCTGGAGTTGATACCACTAGTGATGAGATTTACATTGTCTGTGGTCATTATGATTCAGTGTATGGAAGTCCCGGTGCGGATGATAATGCAGCAGGAACATCAGTGGTGCTTGCAGCTGCTGAAATCATGAGTCGTCATTATTTCAATCATACCGTTAAATTTGTCGCATTCTCCGGTGAAGAACAAGGATTGATCGGTAGTAGACACTATGCATTGGAAGCGTATGAGAACGAGGATAACATCGTTGCGGTTCTCAATGCAGATATGATGGGATATGCAGCAACACAAGAAGGAGAAGATCATGTTACCGTCTATGATAATGATGAATCCACCTGGTTAAGAGAATATACAACTGACATTAGTTCAGCTTACTCTGAATATATTAACTTGGATGTTGTTCATGGTGGTTCTTCTGGAAGAAGCGATCATGCTTCCTTTCATTGGGCAGGGTTTGATGGTATTTTTTATTTTGAATACGAGGTAAATCCCAATTATCACAGCAGTCATGATACGTTAGAAAACATGAATCCCTTTTATGCTACCAATGTCTCAAAGCTTTCCTTAGCAACACTTGTTTCTCTTTCTGAATTTACCATGCCTGATGCACCAGAAAAACCATCTCGTCCAACGGGAAAACCCTCAGGAACGCCGAATAAGAACTACACGTATTCATCTGTTTCCGTTGATCCTGACAATGATGATATCTGGTATCAATGGGATTGGGGTGATGATACCTATTCTGAATGGATCGGTCCTTTTTCATCAGGTGAATCCTGTGAGATTTCTCATTCGTGGCAGACCAAAGGAAGTTATGAAGTACGCGTACGAGTGAAAGATGAAAATGAATTGCAATCAGCATGGTCTGAACCATTGACGGTGAGTATGCCGAAATCAAGACAATTCAAGGACATATTCTGGATTCGTAGTGGACAGACTTTTTTTGATGTTCTTTCTTTTTTCTTCTCTTTTGTCAATAAAATCTAACGTGTGATTAACTGTTATATCTATCTGTTACACACCCTGTTACTCCTTAGGTTACTACCCTTTAATGGTAGAATTACCTTTTAAAAGAGTTAAAAGAACATAAATCTACAATGTTGATCTAATATATTTGCACTCTTTCTAAAATGGGGCTTAGATGAAAATTTATGGGGAGAATGGGCCCATTATTATAATCAATGTTGACACCCTGATTTATATATGCTGCCCAGATGAGTTCAGTACAATACCATTTGTTTGAGAGGGGATCTGTTGGATCATTTGGATCCGCATTTTTTTCATGATAGCATAATTGTTGATATTCATCAAAATAAAATAATGGGGCAAACTCATCATTCATTTGAACCCTGTACCGAGCAAAAAGAAGAGCATTATCGATGATTTCTTCTGAGGTAAAATCCTCAGTTAAACGGTGCGCAAAGTTGAGAAGATTGTTTTCTTTGATGTATCGTTCACTGTAATACGTAAAAGTTACTCCTTTTCCACCATGGGCTTCAATGAACTCATAGGTGTCATTAACCATTTCTCCGGTGAAGAGAAGGGGATGGGTAAAGTATTGAAACAATGGGAAGAGAGCAGGATCGACCCAGCGCCAAACGATATCTCCTTTCTGAAGTGGGAGATTTGCACCTATTATATCAAATTGTGCATCCATTTTTTTTCAATATACTCCATTGTCGTTATCTGGTTAGCACTAATGATATATTGTTGATTAATTGAAATGGGTGTTACAACTAGAATAGCGAGCATGAATGGAATTATCTTCTTTCGTGTTAGGTGCATGAACCTTCCTCAATGACGGTTTTGTTATTGATATATATACGTGTTTCAAGATTTTATATTTTTGCATTACGATTGAAATAAATGAGACTATGAGATATTGCACACATTCTGATGATTTAAATTTTTAAAAATGATAGTTGATTGGTAGCTACGACTTGGTTATTCTCATATGCCTTTATAACTATCTCATGAACACCCCTATTTTTATTTCCAATTTTAAATTCAAATGGAGGGTCCTGCATGATCTTAAATAGTGTATCATCTAGAAAGATTTCTATTTTTTCAACAGTAACCTCATCATACCAGAAATTACGTGGCAATATTTCAAAGGAAGTTTCCCCAAAAAGAATAGTTTGAGAAAAGGGTGTTAACCGTTGCTCTTCAATATAGATTGCTTGTAACGGTTTAATGAAGTCTACATATACCTGTTCTTCAGAAAATGTAAAGTTAATCCATGTTGTTTGATTTTCCTTAACATCATGACGGGGAATTGTTTTGTATTCATAACCATATTCATAGCATTCAAGATATATCTCTCCTGATGCAATGATGAATTCGTAGAATCCATCTGCATCTGTCTTGGTATTTTTGTAATATCGATGCCCGATTCCATCTTGCCATTCGATTTGAATCTTTAGATTAGCAATGGGAATTCCAGTTTCAGATTCCGTGACATATCCACTTGCAATTGCATTTTCTTGCGGTAGTTGATATAAACTAAGATTTATCCATTTTGTTTCATGATCTATTATTTGAATTTCTTCTATTTCTCTTGGTTCATATCCATCTGCTTCAACGGATAAATCAATAGTACCTTCTGCCACAGTAAGTTCATAAAAACCATGAGTGTTAGTTACCGTTTGATTATAATAGTGATCACCCTCATCATTTGACCATCTAAGAAGCACAGTTGCTGATTCAACAGCTTGAAGAGTTTTTTGATTTGTGATAAATCCTTTTATCGTTGAATTGCCCGGTGGGATAGGCTGCAATGCAAAATCTAACCACACGGTTTCGTTTTCCTTTATTTCAAAAACAGCTGATGAATCACTACAATACCCGGGTATGTTTATTTCCCGGATCATGAATTGACCTGGTGGAATGAGGAATTGATAAAATCCATCCTTGTTTGAAGTGGTATGATTTCGATAGTAGTTTCCATTCTCATCTATTCCAAAGTACTGAATTACTGCATTAGACAAAGGCCTATCTGTTGATGCCGAAGTGATATTCCCACAGACTCTTGCAGTATATGAAGGATTGTTCACCACTATGTTTGAACAGACGTGATCTGATTCTTTTGCCTCTTCATCTAAACGGTTACTCTGAGATTCCTCTTGATTTTTTTCTGTATCAGTTGATGTGATGAAAAGTTCGCCTGGATAATTGTCATAGATTGTTGGTGTTTGCCAGAAACATCTTGGTTTTGCGTACCTATAGACTTCTTCAGCTGAAATAAATCCATCTTGATTTGTATCTCCAAATCCTCTCAATGCATCCACAACAAATGGTGCAAAAACACCAGAATATGAGACCTCATCTTCCCTAGAGGCCATTACTACAACTCTTCCCTTCCCTGTTAATTCCTGAGCGAATTCATCTGCATATTTTTCAAACATGATTTCTTTTGATTGCTCCTCAAATAATGACCAGGGTTGATTCAATTTAAATTCAGGGTCATTAAACCCTCCTGCAAAGCAACTATCGACGATAAGGCAGATTCCTTCTGATTCAAGATTTCCTAGTAAAAAATTAAGTTCATCATCCCATATCACTGAATTTTCATAAGCAAAACCCCAGTAAGTAACCAGTGCTTCATCTGTTCCATCTGCTTCATCCTTTGGAGGAATATCAATTCCTAATGGAAATCCATGTGTGGTAAAATAGATGAGACTGATATCGTTTTCATCTTCATGCTCATCAAGCCATTGAAATCCTTTAATGATTCCTAAGGGAGTTGCCTCCTTTGCTGTGATTACTTTAATATGATCTGGTTCCCAACAATCATATTGAAGCAATGTTTCGTGCAGTTCTTCTACCTCTCTGAGCATCAAGGGTCTGTTTTGGCTGGGATCATCTGCATATTCAGCGACAGCGATGAGCAAACCCCAGTATTCGACATCATCTGTTGATTGAATTGTTTTTACTGTTTGTGGGGTAATCTTAGATTTGCTACTTAAGCTCTCACCTGATAGTAATGGGTTAAAAATTAGCAGGATTATAATCGTTAATGATACAACATAAATGAACGTATTTTTGTTTTTCAACTTCAATTTTACCTCTCCTTAAATAGTACATAAACTATAGTTGTTACACAATTTAAATAGTTTTTTCTAGAATCATAGCACATAGCACAATGGTCAAAACTTTTATAAGGTCGGCTGTTCACTCAAGAAGTATGGATAATTCTAATAAAATTTTGATTATTATTTTAGCTATAATCGCAGTAGTCCTATGGGCATATGTTGGATTGACATTTTTACCGGAAAATCAATCTCCGATTGATACGGGTATAAACGATGGTTCAGATGCTGTTGATTCTCAATCGGTAGTTGCAATGGCGAATGGTGAAGAGATTACCGCTGGGGAGGTCAACGAAGCTGTGGAATCTTATGCACAGCAAGGGCAGCAGGTTTCTGAAAAGCAGGCGCTTGAGTTAGTAATTAATCAAACCATTCTCTTTCAAGAAGCTGAACAGCAAGGATATGGTCTTACGGATGCTGAAGCAGAAATGGAACTTATCAAACAACTTTCGGAACGAAATTCAACCTTAGAGGAATATAAAGAAAATCTTGAAGAACAAAATATTTCTTACGAAGAACAATTACAGGATTTCAAAGAACATACTGCAGTAGAAAAATATCTTGATCATGCATTATTGGGAGAAAATCTTAGTGTCACTGATGCGGAAGCAAGAGATTTTTATGATTTTTTA
>CAZVKY010000099.1:0-4989 GCA_964627915.1 uncultured Thermoplasmatales archaeon | reverse complement strand
TTTTAGACCATAAAAATTATAAAAAACAAAACATATATAATAATGTACTAACTTTAAAAAAGAAATTGAGGCATACAATTTATGAAAAAAAACGTTCGTGGACCCGTTATTGCATTGTTTTTTCTTTTCCTATTTGTCTCACCAATCTTTTTTCCTCAATCAACTGCAGGATTATTTGATAAAAAGGAACCAATAAAAGTCGCATTCATTTGGCAGCGATGGGATATTCTTGACATCCCTGCAAAAATTATGATGATGATGTATAAGCGTATCCTGAGAAAAGCAGAAAAAACCTATGATGTTGAGTTTGAAATCTATGAATTCTGGGATCGATGGAGAGGAGGAGATGTACAACAAGGTAAACTGCGAAAGATGGATATCGATGTGGTGATCGGCCCCGGTGGTTTTGGAGGATGGAACAGTCCTTGGAAATACCGACAAGAAATCAAACGATTTGTTAGAAGTGGTGGAGGATTTTATGGCATCTGCGGGGATTCAACATTTGGATCTCTTGGAGTTGTGAATCTTCCCAGACGCTATGATATCCCCATGAAAAAAGCTCTGGGTTTTGAAGAATTCACACCCATGCTAGGACTCGCAAATGTAATGACCGATGCCAGTGCCTTTGATTCGCTTCTTCAATTTCCTTTTTGGTTTTTGAAAACAGAGATGATCACATCTGTTGGTAAACTTCCCATATCTCGAGGAGCAATCCGTATTGAACCAGCAAACATCCCTATTCAAGAACCATATTATCGAGATCGCATTCGGGTGATGCTCGGTAATGCCCCACTGGTAGATGGTCCAGTAGTCTTCCGATTATTTATGCCCAAGGTCTATGATATCGCAGTGTTTAAAAAAAGCGATGATCCCTATGATCAAACCCTCGAAGGAAAAAAAGCAATCGTTGCAACTAGGTACTGGCGAGGAAGAGTCATTCTTTCTGTTCCCCATCCGGAACTAACCATTGGAAACAGCAAAGCCCATGATCTCTTTGTCAGAAACATCCTCTGGTGTGCAAAACGCCTGTCCGCTGTATCATAAACACTACCCGGATTTTCTTCTTATTTTTTTACGATTCGAATTAAACTCGTTTCAACTCTGTCAACCAATTTTTTATGAAAAGAAAACATGCTCTTAATGGAAAACTGATATGTTTTCTCAAAAGAAATCTCTGCATCCAATGCATTGACCAGTTTTTTTACAAACGGAACAGTATGACTTAAATGAAGCGAGTAAACAACAGGTGCGATTTCCAATGCCTTTTTAATGAATAGCCGATCTGCATGTTTATTTGCTTTCTGAGCACCAAATGGAGGATTCATAATTACCGTATCAGCTAAACGAGAAATCATTGTAATATCCATAACATCATACTCAATAGAAAGCTTGTGATCTAATGCAAATTGCTTAGCCTGAGAAATAACAGTTTCATCAATATCGATGCCTATGCTTTTTTCTGCCTGAAGAAGCATGGCGCCAACCGCAAAAATACCTGTTCCACAACCAAGATCAACAATTGTTTTATGCGCGATATCACCAAACCCATACGCAATAAACAGCATATCAGCTGCAATAGGTGCTGGTGTCTGATATTGCTCTAAAACTGTCTTAGGCTGCTGAAAAACGGGAACCTGTTGAAGAAAGATTTCTAATTGTTTTTTTTTCATCTCATACTCAACGAATTTTTTTTTAGATTTCTTTGATCATTTCCTTTTGTTCGATTTGATTATCTCTTGCTTTTTTTAACGTAAAATAAAACGCTGTACCTTTGCCGGGACCATTGCTTTCTGCCCAAATCTTGCCACCATGTTTCTTTATGATTTTTTTGGTGATGGTAAGACCCAGTCCACTTGAATCAAGATCATGTCTACTCTCATCCGCCTTATAAAACTCATCAAAAATATGATTGATTTGATCCTGTGTCATCCCGATACCATTATCCTTGATTGAAACGATTACTTTTTCGTTTTCTTCTTCTGCAAAAAGAGAAATCTCTCCACCTTCTTCTGAAGAATATTTAACAGCATTAGTAATCAGGTTATTAAGCACTTCATTTAACCTCAGTTGATCAGCTTCCACAAAAAGTGACTGTTTGATATGATTATGAACTGCAATATTTTTTTCATCAAATAATACCTGATTATTGGAAAGAATATTTTTTGTTTCCTCTGATAAATCAATAGATTCAAAAACAAGTTCGATTTTATCAGAATTCAATTTAGCCAAATCAATAGTTTTATTCACTAAATCCTTCATAAAATAAACATTTCGAATTACTACATCAAACAATTCATGATCCTTTTCAGAATCCACCTTCTTTTTCAACATGGGCAGAAGCACCATCATTGGTGTTAATGGCGTTTTCAGATCATGACCAAGTTGATTTATAAAATCATCTTTTTGTTTCATCAATCGTTGGATTTGCGCTGTTCGCTGTTCCACCTTTCGCTCTAGGTCCTTATTCACCGTGAACAAAATATCATGAGCATCCTGAAGCTCTTTAACTACCATCTTCTGCCGGGTAATATCCCGGACAACACAAATAAGACCACCATCTTCAAGACCTGTTAATGTAATCTCCTGATTAAACAAAGTCCCATTCTTTTTTCTTCCCACTGCTTCACCATTCCACTGACCATTTTTTTGAAACTCAGGCATGATTTTCTCATCAAATCGTTTTAACTGCTCATCATTGTATAAGCGTCGCCATGATTCTCCTAGCAGTTGCTCTGAAGAATCATATCCATAAATAGACACATGCGCATCATTTAAATACTCAAATTCTCCTCTTTCGTTTAAGATTGCAACCCCATCCATAGATGAGCGAATAGCAGTGAGCTGTTTATCAATGGTCTCAGCTGATTTTTTCCGATCTGTGATATCAGAAGCAGTGATAAGCACTGCTCGTTTTCCACTAAAAAATATTTTTTCCGCTCGAAAATCAATCCATTTCTCCTCTTGTTGCTTCGTTAAAATCTTAAATTGATACCTGGAAGGAGGTTCTTCTCCACGTTGACGAGCTTTCCCCCGGTTAATGATCAAATCCTTATATTCAGGATGAATAAAATCCCAAAAATACATGTTGAGCAGTTCATTTTTTGAATATCCAGTAATCTTTTCAGCATAAGGATTAGCATAGATCCATTTATCATCTTGATAAATCATAATAGCAATTGAGGCAGACTCGGTAAAAGTTCTGAACTTTTTTTCACTTTCTTTCAAACGAATTTCTGCTTTTTTCTTATCATCAATATCTCTTATTGAAACCAGAAGAAATTCTTTTCCTTTAAAAGATAATATAGTCGGATTTACTTCCACCCAGAACGTGTTTCTGCTCTTTCCCTTTGCATGCCACTGCACAGCTTTTTGCAAACCCCGCCGAATTCTTTTCACTCCATTGGTAAATGCATCAATATCCAACGGTTGATCATCAGCGGTTAAATCAACGATGCTCATCCCCATTAATTCATCAATACAGTAACCATACATCTCTGTTGCTTTTTGATTCGCGTTCACGATTTTCCCTGTATCAATTTCATGAAGAAAAACCGCATCATTTACTCCTTCAAAAATCCCATGAAACTGTTTCTCACTCTCCACTAAAGCATTTGTCGCTTCTTTTCTTTCAGTAATATCCCGAAAAGAAAGCACATAACCAGGAATCTGATTTTTGCCCATTACTTTGGAATGAGTAACATCAAAATATCGAGGTGAACCATTATTAATTTGTATCTCAAAAGAAACCTGTGAGCTACCTTGTTGAAAAGAATGAATAATGTCAGGATATTCATGAAACAATTCAACAGCATTTTTACCAATATACTCTTTCCCACTTAATCCAAAAATATCCTCCGCGCTTTTATTAAGCTCAATTAATCTTTTATTGATATCAAAGACAATAACTGGATCTTGCAGATTATTAAACACAGTCTCTTTTGCAACAGGGAGTAAATCAATGAGTTTAAAATGAGTAAATCCATAGACAAAAATTAGGCCAGTAAATGCAAAACTCAATGGAGTAAGATCAAGCGAACCAACCAGGGATGTGATGAGACTCAGGGAAAAAAGAATGTTAGCAATCCATGGGATAAATGCTCCTATTAACAACAAAAAAGCCTGTTTCTTATAAACATTTTGCAAGGTAATCGCACTTTTAAAAATGTAAAAAGAACCAATAATAAGCATAACGTAGGCATAAATCCAAAACATCCACCATGCCGGACCATGAACAACAGCTGTATTAAGATAGAAACCAGCTGGAACATATACTATCTTTTCCCAAAACAAATGATGAACTGCATCAGAGAAAATCATGGGCAAACTAATCAAAGGTATACAAAAAAGGGCTAAAACTGTCTTTATATTAATCCAATTATCTCTGCCGGTCCAAGAACTTGCAAACAACACCCAAGTTGGTGGAATGAACACAATTCCAACATATTTCCATTGTTCACAAAAATAGGTTAACCCTTCAGAGGGAAACCAAAGTGCTAATGCTGATCCCATAGACCAGACAAATACGCCAGCTAAAATTATCATTAAATATTTAGCCGGATTCATATCCTTTTCAAGGACAAATCTTTTCCAAATATAATAAACAAGAGAAACTGAGATAATCGCTGAAAGTAATAACAAAAACAAGTAGACATTTAATATATTCAACATCTTTCTACCATCTCCATCAATGATGTTTTTTTCTTTTTAAAACCAATTGGTTCCATATCCCATCCTTGATATGGTTTATTAAAGAAAGATAATCTCATGGTCATATAAAATATTAACCAATAAATACAATACCTATTTTTCAAAGGTGTTTTTGTCGTAATCGGGCGCAACTTTTATGTGCTCCTATTGAATTCACCAGCCGCTAGATAACAAAAAAGCATTACAGGGCTTGTAGATCAGCTCGGAAGATCGCTTCCTTGGCATGGAAGAGGCCTCGGGTTCAAATCCCGACAAGTCCATACCCATTTCTCGAAGGGATTT
>CAZVKY010000098.1:0-5035 GCA_964627915.1 uncultured Thermoplasmatales archaeon | reverse complement strand
TTCATGAAGAAGCACTAGAAAACAAGGAGTTAATGCTCGCAATAGAGGATATAAAAACCTTCTACGATATGATACCAGACCCGAAGCTACGTGTAACCGATCCAGACGCATATGAGATGCAGTGGAAACGACTGAGAGAGATACGAGGGAAATACACGGAGGTTATAAGGAAACATGTTGAGGATAACATTGACATAGTTGTAGATAACGTCATAGGCG
The DNA here is from genome assembly GCA_964627915.1 of uncultured Thermoplasmatales archaeon. Classification (GTDB taxonomy): domain Archaea; phylum Thermoplasmatota; class E2; order DHVEG-1; family DHVEG-1; genus EX4572-165. The sequence continues at coordinate 4,816 of CAZVKY010000098.1, read as the reverse complement.
AGTTATCAGGAAAAAACTATGTAACTAGTGACACGTTTAACCCCTTTTCATCCCCAAGTTTAGTAGAGTTTCCCGTTGAAAAGATACATACAGTATAAAAACCAGTTTTTTAATAACAAAGTTTTTATATACTCTAACAATATATATAATTGATATAATTTGACACATGACGGAAAAAACATAGAAGAATGTAAATTCAAGGAATGTCCAGCGTATAGAAAAGACGCTGATAAACAAGAACGTAACCTATGCCCTTTCTTCACTGATAGATACGGGGGTTCTAGTTGCTGGATAATAAATATGATTAAAGATATTAATAGAAACAACGTTATTTAACCCCTACCACCACTTTTATATACCATAAACCCATATTATGAAACCACAATGAAACAGATACATAACGAAGACAAATACTATAGTCTACCCGGATACGACCCCAACCTACATCAACAACATAAACCAATCAACATGATTTACAAGACAATGCTATACCTACCTCACAGCTTCAAAGCATATGAAGCCCAAGAGAAGATACGGGAGTTATGGTGCGTTAACCTTCATACAGCTCAGATAGGGCGTAAACTAAGGGAGTTAACAGAGGCGGGGATGGTGACACGTAGACACATGGAACCCGGTTTTAATAGGTACACGTACACTAAGACACATAGATTCTATGAGGCAACTAGAGACGTAGAGGATATAAACGTGGTTAAGGGATAATCATATATTATTGTGACAAACGTGTTTAATTAGAATCATTTCTTTTTCTCCGATAAGTTTTAATACCCGCTACGGTAATATATGTTTGGTGGGGCTTGTTCATCTTAGGTCGTTAAACATATCCCACCACGGGAAGGGGTTAAGGGCGAGGGATGTGACTCACAGTTTTTTCCTTTCCCTTAACTAGACGGGGGGAGACATATCTGGTCGATTTTTACTCCCCCCTATTTCTATAACCTTAAATAGAACCCCAAGTATAATTGAGTGTGAGTCACAGTGAGTAACACAGATAGTAAGGAACAGCACGCTTCTTCTCTACGAGAGGAACTAAGAATATTTATAGATAGTAATAAAAATCAATATAATATATCAGATATATCAGATATAATAGATAAAGATTTCAACCTATCCTCGTCTAGAACCACAAACCCTCTTTACTTCAGCAAAACCGTTTATGAGGAATGGAAGAGGTTCTGTAAAGTTAACCCTAAATACTCTACTGCTGCTTTAACTGAAAAAGCATTTATCTACGCTATGCTACATATTCCTAACGAGAATGCTTTAGTGCAGATTGAGATTCCTGATAAGGAGGTAGCACAGCAGACACTAGATGATAGATTAAGAGAGATAATTCTTCTACCCGACTTAGAGACATGGTTAAACGCTGCTAATAGACGAGTAGCTGAGGGAGAGGGTATTCCTAATCCTATGGTTGAGAAGGTTCATACCTTGTTCCGTGACGCTGATAGGATAAAGAATAAAAGCGAGAAGCTTCGGATACTATTAGAGGAAGCTATGGATAGGGTTGAGTAACGTGGATACAGCTAAAGTTGAGGACTTATTCGAGGACTTCATAGATCAATCTAAGAATAATGTTGACGAGTATAAGTACATGTTATCTATTTCACGTATGTTCACCGAGGAACGTGACTGGATTGAAGTGGATTTATCCGAGTTAAGCGAGTTTAACGTTGAGTTAGCTGAGGCGATTATAACTGATTTTAATCACTATGAATCTATCCTAGAAACGGTTATACGACGTAAACTAGATATGCGTCACCCTGTGTATAGTAAGAGTCTCGCTAAGATAGATATAAGGCTCGTGAATAACCCTCATCATACAACTATACATGACGTGGGGGCTGATACGCTTGGAGAGTTAATAGAGTTAGATGGAACAGTTATCCAGAGAAGCGAACCGAAGGTTAGACCAGTTAAAATAGTTTTCGAGTGCCTAGTATGCGGGGAACGTGTGGCAGTCCCTCAAGACGAGCAATTTCTTAAGAAACCTAAAACTAAGTGTGTTGCCTGTGATGGACGTAAGTTTAAGAAAATATATGAGGAATCAACGTTTGATGATTATCAGGAAATAGTTATACAAGAACTTAACAAAGATGTGCCTCATGGAAGCACACCAGATAAAATCAAGGTTATACTACGAGGCGACTTAATCCGTACATGTGAACCCGGGGAAAACGTGTCTATAACAGGATACGTGGAAGCATATGATGAGTCAAGTAGAAGTTTATCCCTTGAACTTAACTATCACGTTAAATCAGTTAACATAGTTAATAAGACAAACGTTGAGACTATAAGGTTAAGCGATGAAGATATAGAGGAAATCAAATATCTTATGAGTCAACCAGAACACTTAGATAAAATGATAGATAGCATAGCTCCACAGATATATGGAATGAATGAGATAAAGAAAGCGTTAGCGTATCAACAATGCGAGGGCCAAGTAAAACAATTAGGAGAAGCACGTAAAAGAGGGCAATATCATATCCTCTTAGCTGGGCCACCAGGGTGCGGTAAAAGCGAGTTAGGTGAGTTTATGGTTAAGTGTCACCCTAAGGGTAGGAACGCTGTTGGGCGAGGTTCTAGCGGGGTTGGTTTAACTGCCTCTGTTGTTAAGGATGGTGATCAGTTTGTTCTACGTGGTGGGGCTATGCCTCTCTCTGATAACGGTTTCCTGTTTGTTGACGAGATTGAGAAGATGAGTAAAGAGGATAGTGCTTCTATGCATACTGGTATGGAGGCTCAGGAGATACGGATAGATAAAGCTGATATTCACGCTATTCTTAAGACTAGGTGCAGTATATTAGCTGCTTGTAACCCTAAGGAGGGGGTATGGACTAGTGAGTACCCGTTACTTGACTTGATAGATGAACGTCAAGGTCTTACACGTACTTTGCTTAGTCGCTTCGGTTTACGTTATATTATACAGAAGAATGAGGATAGTGAACTTGAGTCTAACGTTGTTGACCATATCTTAGAGTCTAACATTAACCCAGAGGAGATAAACCCGCCTTACTCTTTAACACTTCTCAGGAAAATGTTTAGCTATGCTCGTAGCTTAGAGGTTGAGATAAGTAAAGAGATTAAAAAGGAGCTACATGACTTTAGCATGATGTTATTCGAGTCAACTAAACTAGGTACTATGAACGTTATGAGTCGTCGTCAACCAGTTGACCTTATCCGTATAAGTGAAAGCGTTGCTAGGTTACATGGACGAACTATGGTTGAAGCATGTGACGTTGAGGAAGCTAAACAAGTTGTCGTGTATAGCCTTAAAACACATGGAGTTGACCCTGTTACAGGTAAAATAGATGAGATTAAAGCCTTGTATGGTGTGGCAACGAGTAAGAAGGACATGATCTATGAGGCACCTAAACTCATTAAGAAGCTAGCTGAGGAGAATATTAACGATGACTATGTAACTAAAACTAGGTTCCGTGAATATGCTTCTAAGCGTTGGAAGGTTTCACCTAAAGAAGCTGATGACGTGTTAAACGTTTTACTTAAAGACGGTACGGTTTACTGCCCCACATCCTATACGGTGAAGGTGGCTAACTAAGTCTCTACCACCAACTTTATATACTTAATACCGTAACTGTATAAGTGAATAACATGAAGTGCCCGTACTGCGGTAAACAATATAAAACAATGACATGGCTACGGAAACACATGACAACCCACCGCGGTGTAACACAGTGCCCATCATGCGGTAAAATTGTACCTGACTCCGCGGGGTGTCAACACTGTGGAGCGGTGCTTGATGAGAGACTGAAAACGTTAAAAAAGTTGAGAGATGAGAATGATTAACTTACTTTTGATATTAGCGTTCATAATATGTCTTTACGTAGGATATGAGAGGAGAAAGGAGTAATGGATTTACTTGGACGCTTCCTTAACTGGTATGTGGATAACTTATTCATAGCTATTTGTTATGTGTGTAACTTTTTATGGGAGAAAACAGGGAGAAGGTATGGGTAAATGAATTTGAGAGAGATTGATGAAGAATGAGTGAAGATATGAGTGAAGAACAGAGAGACTTAGCGGTTGAGTTTATGAGACTAAGAACCAATCAACTAAGACTATACAAGTTATCAGCAGAAGAACTAGATAAACTACCTGAGGTGAATGAAGAATGAAAAAGAAGTTTTGTGACGCATGCGGAGGAGCCGTAAAAGACTACTACGGGGTATTCAAAGTAAACCAGAGAACCCGAGACATAATACGGTTTTCAGGCCCTCAGCCAAAGACCTTTGATATATGCGAGTCTTGTTCATGGAGACTACGTAAAACAATGAGGGATATACCGTATAAACTTAGATTTGATGAGAATGAAGCTGAAAAGGAGAATGAAGAATGAATAAAAAGTTTACAGTAACCTATACCAAGACAGTGAACCTAGGTAACTATGAATCAGAGAAAATCGAGTTAACAATGGAGTATGACCGTGAAGGCATTCACCCCGTGGAGGCGTATGATGAGGTTAAGCATTATGTTGAATCTATGATTAACAGGGGTAGTAGAGAATGATACTTGGAGGTAAAGAGTGAATGACTAAGTTAGATTTTACTGCAAAAAACATTGAAGAGATAGCAAAACGATTGATGGAGGGAACAATCTCTGATGATGAACTCAGTGAAGCCGCTAGAAGAACCTCTGAAATTGTTGGTATGGAAGTTAAGTGGATGGGGGTTCCTTATGAGTTTTATCAAGAAAAACCTAATAAGGAATATAAACAAATCACCCTTTGTGGAGAATCCTCAAAATGATGTTCAGTGAACCGTTAACAGAAGAAATGGTG
>CAZVKY010000097.1:0-5272 GCA_964627915.1 uncultured Thermoplasmatales archaeon | reverse complement strand
AAATCATGCATCAGCGTAAGCTAGGCTTATTTTCCAGAATCATGCCACACAGCAGAAAAAACGAAAGGTATATAAACAGACCATCCTATTCAGTTTTGGTTCGTCAGACAAAAGCCGCTATTGTCATAAAATAACAGACAAACGGCGCAAATCAGACAGGTTGATGACGCCTTGATGACACCATTTTGTCAGTCAAACCGTGTGAGGAAAACTATGGATACTCAACGTATTACCGTCCGGCTCCCGCAACGAGATCTTCATTCTATCGATCTTTTCATTAGAGCTGGAGAGTTTTCATCTCGATCAGAGGTAATACGGCATGCAGTCAATGATTTTATCAAAGCATACGCTCAAGAAGTCATTGATAAAGCAAAGAAAATTAAACAAGTGCAAGAATTGGAAATGGCCGTAGAATCCATAGAACCCTATATGAAAAAATAAACGCTCATACCTTTAAAAGGAAAAAGGGATGGGATGCACCCTTTCGAAGGACGTCAGTTCAACCTGACGTCCTTCAAACTACCAGACCATTAGGAGGAATTGAATTGGCAGGAAGTAAAGGAATGAAAGCTTTTGTAGAAACTGCAATTGAGAACAAAAAAGAAGAGGAAAGTAAATTAAAGATTGATGATGACATGTTTGGCACACCCCGCATCACCATTGTTGGCTGCGGCGGAGCTGGTGGAAACACTATCACCCGGTTAAATAAACTTGGTGTAAAAGGAGCAAAAACAATTGCCATTAACACAGATAAACAAGCACTTGATCTTGTAGAAGCCGATGAAAAAGTACTTATCGGAAGTAACATCACTCGTGGATTAGGTGCAGGTGGTTTTCCAGAAGTCGCTGAACGTGGTGCTCGTGAATCATCCCGAGAAATTGAAGAACTCATCAAAGATGCAGATCTAGTATTCATCACTGCAGGAATGGGTGGTGGCACCGGAACTGGTACAGCACCAGTTGTCGCTGAAATAGCAAAAAAACACAATGCTGTTGTCACTTGTATGATTTCCACTCCATTCAACGTGGAACGAGCTCGGTTAATTAAAGCAGACGAAGGACTTGATAAACTTCGGGTTACCGCAGATAGTACCGTGGTCCTAGACAACAACCGATTGCTTGAGTTTGTTCCAAATCTGCCAATAAATCAAGCGTTCTCAGTAATGGATCAAATGATTGCTGAAACCGTGAAAGGACTTTCAGAAACCATTACAGTACCATCATTGATTAACTTAGATTATGCAGATATGAAATCAATCATGAATCAGGGCGGTCTCTCTGTGATGCTCTGGGGTGAAGCCGATGAAGATGCCGGTGTAGATTCTATTGTCACTGAAGCATTGAATCATCCATTACTCAATGTTGATTACACTGGAGCAGATGGAGCATTGGTTCATATTACTGGTGGACCAGATATGAGTTTGAAATATGTCCAGGATGTGGCTAAAAAGCTCACTGAGGATTTAGATTGCTATTCAAATGTAATCCTTGGTGCACGGGTGTTACCAGAATTTGAAGGAAAATGCAGAGTAATGGCAATTATGACTGGTGTGCAATCACCAAATCTACTTGGTCCAAATCAACATGCTCATATGCAGCAGACACCTACAAAAAAGGTTGTAACTAGTGCAAAATACAATATCGATTTTGTTCGATAAAAAAAATCAATCTTTTTTTCTTTTTTTTATATTTTAATTTTTGTTCCAACAAATGATTTATTAGAAAAATATTTTTTTAAATTCGAAAGATTCTTCCCATTTAGAACCACTGTTTTAATCTTATGATCAGCGATTTTTTGTAATGCTGGGCCATCAACAGCAACATTACTTCCTGCTGCATCCCATGAAGATCCATATGTTGATAGCAACGATTCAATATTTATTTCAGGGATCATCACCGCATCTGAGTATTTATTTGGATCTTTGTCAAAAATACCATCTACATTGGTCGCAATAATAAATGAATCAGCACCAAGCTTTGCAGCAAGTTCAGCACCAACAAAATCGGTACTGTGACCAGGTACCGTTCCCCCCATGATAACGATAGGTTCATTGTGATTAATTGCTTCATCAATTGAGCACGGTATTTTTTTGTTTGCATCAGAAAACAACTTGGCCAACATCGTTGCATTCACCCGAGTGATCAAAATACCAAGGGTGTCTAAATCCCGTTCTAATAAACCTATTTTTCTTCCTCGGCAGATATATTCACGTGCTGGTTTTCCACCACCAACAACAAGATAGATTCTCTGTTTTTTAGATAACCCTGAAAACAAATGAACGAAATCTTTTAGATAGGATTCCGTTGCATCATCAGAGAGAAGTACAGATCCACCAACAGAAACAACAATCGATGCCATCACACATAGACAATAATCAAGCATTAATATGTGTTTTTCAAAATCATTAAAAAAGAAAAAAAGGATTAAGCAACTTCAGGACCCGCCTGAGCCTTACCTTTTTTCGCTGAATCACCCAACCTTACCTGAGGTAATGGAATAGGTGGAGGTAAACGCAAATCCTTAGCAATACCCACCGCTTGCGGAACACAAGCATGCATCACCGCAGTATGAATTCCACTAGCGATTTTATTTGGCATTTTATGAGAATCATTCCAGTTATCAACCAATGAATGAGCATCACCACCCATATACATCAAGGAACCCTCAATCTTTATCATACCTACCGCTCCATAACTCGCCGTATATTGAAAATCAATTCGAGCTTGATCTTTACCCATCCGTTCCATCCGGTTGATATTACTGTTATGATCAATACGTACTTTTTGCGGTCGAGACTGTAAATCAGAATACCGATGTGCTTCGATACCTTTCAACTGGATATTTTTAATATTCATACAAAAACCGTATAGGAAACAAGGGTTTTTACATCTTTCGCCTAAATATCAAGAAAAAATACGCCGAGGGAGAGATTTGAACTCTCGCTCCCCAGAAGGGGAACCGGCTCTCAAGGCCGGCGCGGTAGGCCGGACTTTGCTACCTCGGCAGCAAAAATATTATTTTAAGGATTAACAGAAAGGATAAATAAGCAATAAATAAAAAAATGTTGTGTCTTTATGATCGTAACACAATTTCAATGTTAACGCCATCAGGAACCTGAATTCGCATCAGTTGCCGAAGCGCCCGATCACTGGCATCAAGATCGATGAGTCTTTTATGTACCCTCATCTCCCAGCGATCCCAGGTTTCAGTGCCCTCACCATCCGGTGACTTTCGACAAGGAACTTTTAAATGTTTTGTGGGAAGGGGAATAGGACCACTGAGATCAACGCCTGTTTTTTCAGCAATCATTTTAATCTGATTGCAGACTTCATCAAGTTTTTTTGCATCTGTACTGACTAGTGATATCCGTGCTTTCTGCGCCATACCTAGTTACTCCACTATTTGCTTTGATATTAATAAAAATAAAAAGAGAAAGAGAAGCGTTGATTACGCCTCTTCGACTTCCAAGCACACTCCAGCCGCTACTGTTTGTCCCATATCCCGAATTGCGAATCGACCAAGCTGTGGAATTCGTTTTGCTGGTTCAATAACCATTGGCCGAGTCGGAACAATCTTGACAATAGCTGCATCACCAGTTTTAATGAAATCAGGGTTTTCTTCTTTGACTTGACCAGTTCTTGGATCCATTTTCTTCTCGATTTCATCAAAGCGACAGGCAATTTGTGCGGTATAACAATGAAACACCGGTGTATATCCCTTGGTGATCACAGAGGGATGATTCAACACCATAATCTGAGCCTTGAATGATTTAGCAACAGTCGGTGGATCATTTACTGGACCTGCAACATCACCACGGCGAATCTCCTTTTTAGAGACACCACGCATGTTCACTCCAACATTGTCACCCGGTTTTGCTTCATTAATCACCTCATGATGCATTTCGATGGATTTACATTCACCGGTTGCACCACCAGGTTTCATACTTGGTTTAAATATTAATTTATCATTTGGTCTAAGCACACCAGTCTCGATTTTTCCAACAGGGACCGTACCCACACCTTTGATGGAGTACACATCTTGAAGTGGCCACCTTAGTGGGAGATCAGTTGGTTTATCTGGAACTGTGAAATTATCAATTGCTTGCAGAATGGTCGGACCATCCCACCAATCGAGTTTTCCCTTGTCCTTTGCTGAGTTGTCACCAGTAAATGCTGAAACAGGAACAATCTGAATTTGATCATCCTTATAGCCAACACTTTTAGCAAGTTTTGTGACATCCGCATGAACTTGTTCAAATCTATTCTTATCCCATTCAGGTTTCGTAGCATCCATTTTGTTGATAGCAATAATCATTTGTTTAACACCCAGAGTTCGAGCAAGAAACATATGTTCCTTTGTTTGAGCCATAACTCCTTCTGGTGCTGCCACAACAAGAATTGCTGCATCAGCCTGTGATGTACCGGTAATCATGTTTTTGACAAAATCTCTGTGACCTGGTGCATCGATAATGGTGAAATAATATTTGTCAGTGTCGAATTTTTTATGTGCAACATCAATGGTCACACCACGCTCTCGCTCTTCTTTTAGATTATCAAAAATCCAAGCGAGTGCGAAACTTTCTTTGCCTTTCGCTTTTGCTTCTTCTTTATATTTTTCTAGCATATGTGCTGGAAACTGTCCAGTATCAAGTAGAATTCTGCCCACAAGTGTAGATTTACCATGATCTACGTGACCAATAATTGCTAAATTCATATGTTGTTTATCTGCCATGATCTTCTACCTCCATTCGGTTTCAATTCATATCTATTATTTAGCTCTTTTCATATTACAAGCTTCTGAGGTTTGATAGCGTATAAGCTTCCTCTTTATAAGATTTACTGGCCTGTAGTATGGAGAAAAGAGAATGGGCTCGGCCGGATTTGAACCGGCGACCTCCGCCATGTCAAGGCGACGTCATAACCAGCTAGACCACGGGCCCTTTAGTTTTCCATCATTTTTGTAAGGGGAATACGGTTCTTGTTTTTTAGGTTTACTGAGAATTTCACAAAAAAAATCAGCTACATACCTATCTACATAGCTACCCGACAAAAACATTCATTAATTAACTTTTCATTATTGGATACCCGTTTATCATAAAACGGGAGAATCAAAGAGAGGATTAAGGGATGCACCAGCAAAAAAATGAACAAATATTTCGTTCAACGAAAAAAGATTTAGATGAAACAACCTTTGTGGTCTGGAAAAACGAACTGCAAAAAACATTACCCTCATTTTGGCAGAGTATGCAATGATGATAGTAGGGTAGGGATC
>CAZVKY010000096.1:0-5431 GCA_964627915.1 uncultured Thermoplasmatales archaeon | reverse complement strand
AAAACCATATTTTTTGTCATTTATCTCATTTTTATAGAAATCTTTATGTGACTCGTCTACTTGGGAAGGTTCAACGGTGGAATTGTTATGCCCTATGTAAATGTAAGATTAGTTGGAAGTCTTTCTGAAAAACAAAAAGCTGATATTGCCAAACAATTTACGAAAACATTACAAGATGTTGCGGGGAAACCAGCAGAATATGTGTATGTGGTGTTTGATGAGGTCGAACGGGAAAATTGGGCGATGGCTGGAAAACTGTTCTCTGAGTGATAATCTTCATTTTTTTTTGAGATCTAAAACACCAATTATCAATGATTGTGCAAAATAATTACACAACTATTAAATAGAATGATATCAATCAAGATAACAATCCTATTTTGATTATATCATCTAAACCATTTTTTCTCAATAAGATGAATAACACTCTGGGATTTGGAGATAAAGACCATGTATAGATCACACAAAAAAATTAGACTCAGTGAAGATGAAATCTCCCTTCTTCTCTGCACCCTTGAAGCATCACTTGATAGTGCAAGACATTCATATATGATAACCTCAGAAAACGAACGAATCCATGCGCTAGAAACCCAGCGGCAAAAAGCAAAACTCATCCAAAAACTCAAACAATACCTACCAGATTATGATAGCTGAATAATGCAAATGGATACAGGAAAACTATGAGCGAAGATGATTTGCAAAACACAGCACGACAACTGCTAACAAACCTTGGCATCCAAAAGGGATCAACTGTTCTTGATTTTGGATGTGGAACTGGAAGTTACAGTATAGCTACTGCCTATCTAGTAGGCCAAGAAGGTTTGGTTGGGGCAGTGGATGAATCAGAAGAAACATTAGAAAAACTTGAAAAAAAAGCAAAAGAATATAGACTTGAAAACATAACCACGTATAATCGGCTGAGTGCTATTTCCCGATCATTAGATAATACCTTTAATGTTATTCTCGCATTTGATGTGCTTCATTTTCTTGATAAAAACAAACGAAAGAAGGTCTATAATGAATTTCATCGTCTACTTTCTTCAGATGGTTTACTGGTTATTCACCCCAAACACACTAAGGATAACCATCCTATGTGGCATTTTTCAACAGTTACCATCAATGATCTTAAATACGAAATAGAAACGGCATCATTTCAATTTTTACAAAAGAAAACAGTTTCTCTTCTCCATGATAATCATTTAGAACAAGGACCAATACTACTTTGGAAAAAATAAAAGGAACAAAAAAAAACACGCTCTACCTCCTATTTTACACATCATAATGATAAAAACAATTCGTATTCATATTCCTGTTTTGCAATAGTAATTTATTTTCCTTTTTTTCAATCGTTTATCCAAAATAGTTTTCCATCCGATCAAATGCTTTATTGATTTCTTCTTGCTGGTCAGTATCCCTCTTTTTTTAGGCTACCTTTCCTTTTATGTTCTCCCAAATATTTTGTATGATTTGGGTGGTCTTATTGTTTTTATATTCCACGATTGATAATCCTGCGATTTGAGCATCAGTGAAGGTAGAATCATAGGGTATTTCTCCCATGATATCGATCTGTTTTTTGTTAGCGATGGTTTTTATTTCCTTTGTTTTTTCTTTATTAAGATCACTTTTATTGATAAGGATCCCTGTTTTCACTCTGAAATGATCGGCTACATCGATCACTCGTTTCATATCATGAATTCCAGAGACGGTTGGTTCCGTAACAATCAAGGCAAAATCTACACCGGTTAAGGATGCAATCACTGGGCATCCTGTTCCTGGTGCTCCATCAACAACAATGCGATTACGATTCTTAGTAAGCTTTGTTGCATTATCTCGAACCAGTGAAACCAGTCTTCCCGTGTTTTCTTCAGCGATTCCTAAGGTTGCATGGGCCATGGGACCAAGTCTTGTTTCAGAGATATACCATTCACCGTTCACTGCATCCTCAATCCGAATAGCATCATCTTCACAGACAATGTTACACACCCCGCAGCCTTCGCATTCAAAGGAATCGATTTCAAAAATATTGTCTGTTTTTTTGATGGCATGGAATCGACAGGCTTCTTTGCATTTACCACAATGAGTACATTTTTTTTGATTGATTTCAGCGATAACTCCGCCACTAAAAAATCCTTTTTGCTGTATCCTTGGTTGAGTGATAAGATGTAAATCAGCTGCATCAACATCACAGTCAGCAAGCACTGGTTTTTTGGAAAGTGCGGCAAATGAAGCAGTCAGCGAAGTCTTTCCTGTTCCTCCTTTTCCACTGATTACAACCAGTTCTTTTACTTTTTTTGTCACCTGCCGGTCTGGTTGCTGCTGGATATCAGAGGATTCTATCTTTGTTTCTTCATACTGGTTTTCATCTGGTTTTCTCACAGATCGTTTCTCATCTGCAAGTGTTTCCATCTTTCTTGAAAGCATTTCAAATAATGTTTTATATTCTTTTTTTCCTTCTTCAATCAGTAATCCACCATGGGAATAGATCTCCGCAATCCTTCGATCATCAGGTATTTCACCAATGATGATAAGATTAGCTTTTTTGCAGTAATCTTTAAGATCATTATTTTTGTAATCTGCTCTATTGATGAGGACGACGGGTTCTATGTTTAATTTCCGGCACATGTTCACTGCTAGTTTTAAATCATGGATGCCAAAAGGTGTGGGATCAGTAACTAACACTGCAAGATCTGCTCCATGAATGCTTTCTACAGCCGGGCAAGCAGTGCCTGGAGGAGAATCAATGATGTTTATTGCTTCTTTTTGTTGGGCTTTTACTTGTTGAATTAACCGTGGAGACATACCCCCCTCTCCTGTTTCTAGTAATGCATAGGTGATGGGCATTCCATCAGCTGTTCCTTTTATAATCTCCCCTATCTTTTTTTCATCTTCAATGATTGCATCTGTAGGACAAACAATGGAACAGGCTCCGCAGACATGGCAGAGTTCAGGGAAAAAAAGGATTTTTTCTTTTACTAATGCAATGGCATTATATGTGCAAGCTTCTACACATTTTCCACAGGCAATACATTTATCTTCATCAGCGCCGACAGGTGAGGTAATAGTTACATTTTTTTCTTGCTTTATTTCGGGTTTGAGAAACAAATGACCATTTGGTTCTTCCACATCACAATCTAGATAGGCCACGGATTTTTTTTTCTGCTGTAATGCTTTGGCAATATTGGTAGCAATCAGTGTTTTTCCCGTTCCCCCCTTCCCACTGGCAATAACAATAGTTTTCATGTTTTTTTCTCCTATAAATTATGGATTAAACCCTGTTATTTTTGATTTATTCACACCGCTTTTTTTCAAATGAATGATTTTCAATGAATAAAGAAATCGTTTTGTTTTTCTTTTCATTGATTCATACTCCAAAAAAGAGGTGTTTGTATTGCAGTAAATCAGCAATAAAATTACTCTTTATAAATTCTCTTACAAAAGCTGTTAACAATCAACGAAAAAATAAGGATATTTGTTATACAATTGTAGATGTTTGATGATGCAATGTTTTTTGGGTAAAATGAAAAATATGGATCTTTCATTTTTTTCATCTAAATGATTTAAACGTAAATGAATAATAATCTAAATATAATAAAAAATTTTCAACATTAATCATATATGAATAATATTTTTCATCGAGACCTTTATTTACTAGAAGAAGATGCCTAATCAGAAAAAAAATAAAGTGAAAGTTACAACTCTGCTATGATTGCAAGAATTCCTCTCTTTCTTCAACCAGTTTTAGCAAATGGGCAAGCACTTCCTTTTTCTTCAAACACCTTTGATGTTATCCTCTGCATAACTTCATTAGAATTCATGAAACATCCTGATGAAACCATCAAACAAATCGTTAATATTCTCAAACCCAAGGGGATATTACTTGCTTTGATGTTGAATCTTGATTCCACATATGTAAAGCAAAAAATGCACAATCCAACATCATACATCGGAAAACATCTTAAACAACAAAACCTTGAAAGTATCACCGATGTAGTTTCTCTCTCCTTTAGAAAAATAATACCTGAGATTGATCTGAAAAGAGAAATCAATGAGAATGAAGGGGAATTACTTTCAATTATGCATCGTCTAAAGATTTTGAAGGCACTAAAATGAATGAAAAACAAGAAAACATCGTGTTCGGCCCTGTTCCATCACGAAGACTTGGTAAAAGCATTGGAATCAATAATATACCCCCTAAAATTTGCACGTATTCTTGTGTTTACTGTCAACTTGGCAGAACACATAATATGCAAATCAGTCGGGAATCATTTTATGATACCAATGAGATTATTGATCAGGTAAAAGAAAAAATCAAAAAAACAAAAGAAAAAAAGGAACATATTGATTATCTCACAGTTGTACCCGATGGAGAACCTTCCCTTGACATTAACCTTGGCAGCCTTCTTAAAGAACTTAAGCAGTTTTCATATCCAGTTGCAGTGATTACGAATGCATCCTTACTTTATCGGGAAAATGTTCGACATGATCTTTCCTTAGCTGATTGGATCAGTGTTAAAATCGATGCAATCAATGAGAACACCTGGAAAAGAATTGATCGACCACATGGCAGACTTGATCATCAACAAATCCTTGAGGGGATAACACGTTTTTCCAAACAATTCACTGGTGATCTCTGCACAGAAACCATGCTTATTGATACTGTTAATGATGATCCTAAAGAGCTTCAACGATTAGCTTCATTCATCAAAGAATTACAATCAAAAACAAGTTACTTATCTATTCCCACTCGTCCTCCTGCTGAATCCAGCGTGCATCCTGCTTCAGAAAAAACACTTGCCTATGCATATCAACAATTCATCACTCAAAAGATTCCTACAGAATATCTTATTGGATATGAAGGAAATGCATTTGCATTCACTGGTGATGCTGAACAAGATATCTTAAGTATCACCGCAGTTCATCCCATGCGTCAGGATGCAATTGATCAATTTCTTAAAAAAGCAAATGAGGATGTTTCACTGATCAATCGATTACTGAAACAACAAAAACTAGTGAAACATACATTAAACAAAACCACATTCTACTCTCGAAAACTCCCGGAAAGGTGAAAAAAGAATATGAACATAACCATAAAACAAGTGCAAGGTCTCACCTTTATTGCCAAAGGTGAATCAAATCATTGGATATCAATTGATGGCCCAAAACAATTCAATGGCTCAGAAGCAGCCAGTCGACCTATGGAACTTTTGCTTATGTCACTGGGAGGCTGCAGCGGTAGTGATGTCGTCTCTATTCTTCAGAAAAAACAAGTGCCCCTTCAGAGACTGGAGATTATGGTCAGTGGTGAACGAAAACAGGATCATCCAAAGATTTTTACCTCAATTCATGTGGAATACATTTTTTATGGTAAAGATATTGAAGAAAAAGATGTAAAACGAGCTATTGAATTATCACAAAACAAGTATTGCCCGATTTC
>CAZVKY010000095.1:0-5520 GCA_964627915.1 uncultured Thermoplasmatales archaeon | reverse complement strand
ACCGCAGTTATTTCTGTAAGTGGAGCAGCATATGGTGCAAAAGCATACAAAAAAGTAAATATCGCCCATCTTTACTCAGTGAAAATCGGGTTTATATTCGAACTCATTATTGCCACATTAATTTTTATTTTCGCCCCACAAATCGCCGCAGTTTTCAGCAGAGCAGAATCAGCCAGTCAACTTGAAGCAGGGCTTACCTTATTTTTCAGAGTAATGAGTCTTTACTATCCAAGTATCTCTTTAGGAATGCTTTCATCAGCGTTATTTCAAGGAGTGGGAAAAGGAATCAATGCATTTATCGCAACATTATTTCGAACGCTCATCTTCACCATGCTGTTCATTCTCGTCTTTGCCATCACATTAAACGGTGGACTCATCGGCATCTGGTGGGGAATAGTTGTTGCAAACATCCTTAGCTCCATCATTGTCTTTATTTGGGCTCGAACATACATAAAAAAACTCATAAAAACCATCCTCCCAGCCAGTGTATAATCAAAATAGAATTACTATCAATGAAGAGTGAGGAATACCGGACGGGAGAGGATTTGAAGAGAAGGGAAAAAAAGCCGTCCGGCTTGCAGTCGCTTAAAGAAGGTATTTCTTCAAAAGTATAAAAACAAACAAAATAGCACGGTGAAAGTATTATTCAAAACAATCAAATCAATACCCTATCCATAATATGAACACCAGTGAAAGTAAAACCATGAACGTTTACTGATACCTATGAGGTTCAAGCTGAGGAGATAAATCAGTATTGATAAGAGAAACTATTTTTTGATTGGATTCAAAAAGCGTTCCTGTAATCATTTTTGGAAACAACTGAAAAACAGGATTTGTTAATCCAATCCAATCACTCCAATAATTCTTTCTCCATTCATTCTGAAAAGATTTTATAAGAAAAGCATTTGCTCTGTTGTCAATAAAATCATTATGGATAATCCTGTTTTCACCTGAGAAATATTCACAGATTAATCCACAGAACCGATTATTGAAAAAGAGATTATGACTGATATCATTAGATTCCGATCCATAATCAAGTAAGAGACCATGAAAATTATCAGAGAACTTGTTTCCAAATACGCAATTATCATCTGAATTCAAAAAAGTGCATTCTCCCTGATTATCAAAAAAAGAGCAATTCATAAGAGCACAGTTTTCACAAAAAACAAACAAAACTGGAAAATCTGCAGAGGATATCGACACATCCTGAACCGAAACATTTGTACAATTCACCAGGATGAGTTGACCTACATCTGAAGAGATCACCTGATTGGATTCATCAACCAGATAGATCAATGGTTTATCATTAACGAAATTATCTTTAATCTCATGAACATAATGAACCCTTTTCAAATCAGGACGTGGATCAAAATCAGCATCATAAGAATAAAGAGTAAGGCTGTCATTAAAAAATAAATTATGATTGAGAGAAAGATTCTCAACTCTTTTAACAAAAACACCATTTAAATTATCCCTAATAATATTATGCTCAACAGTTACATCTGATGCAGTGATTCTAATTCCTGCTTTCCACCACCCCTCTCGAACAATACTACTGCTATTCTGAACAGTAAAATGAGAAAAACAAACATGTTCTGATGAAATAGTCACAACATCGGATCGTTTTCCTCCTTCAATAATCGTTGAATGTTTATCCTCACCAATCAAGGTCAAAGAAGCATTAATCATCACTGTTTCATTATAGAACCCCGCATGCACAAAAATTGTATCACCACTAGATGCAGCATCAACAGCATCCTGAATCGAAACAAAGTCAGCTCCTCCATCATCATCGACATAAATGATATCATTAACCCCTTTTTCTCCCGCAAAAACGTTACCATTAAAACAAACTATGAAAAAAACAAAAACCACAATACAACAGTTCCGCATGAAACACACTACCTTTTAGGCTAAGATAAATATCATTGAAAATATATAATAGTTACCAATTATTCGTTCACATAAAGAAGCAGAAATCCTAGATGTCAAACAAAACCTTTACAAAACAAGGATCATTCTTATGCACCTCAAGCAGATGATATGTGACTGCTTTTATTTCCATGCCAATCTTATGTTTTTTTGTATCAAATTCCTCACCGGAAACCGTTGCAGAAAGACGCGCATTCTGTTCATCAACATCAACAGAAAAACTACCGAAAACCAGGTTTTCAGCACCCTGTAAAAACAATAATTCATTCAACCAATCAACCAACAACTGCTCCATATCATCACTATGTAGATCAATATGATACTCCCCCTTATTTTCAATAGCTGAAGAATCAGTAATAATATCAAACATACCTTCAGCTGCATGAGCAAACGCTTCGGAAAGATCCTTTCCATTTGCTTTCAATCCGATATCAGCGGTATGATCAATGAACTCATAGGCTTTCATAACAACGCATCCTGGATTTTTTTCTGACACTGACAATCTGATGTAGAACTCAGATCATTCATCGTTTCTTTCAAGATTAAAGCAACCGCCTCTTCTTTTTCCGCATACATCCGTTTAATATCATCAACAGGCAGAGTCTTTTGTAATCCCGCAGCCATATTACACACCACACAAACCGATGTAAAACACAACCCTTTCTCCCGAGCAAGAACCACCTCAGGAACAAGAGTCATTCCAACGATATCACCAACCGTTGCATAAAAACCTATTTCAGCAACCGTTTCCAAACGAGGACCCTGCGTAGAAACATATACTCCTTTCTCATGAACAGTGAAGTTCTGCATCTGTTTACTTGCCTTGATAAGACTCTTTCTTAAAGAGGGACAAAATGGATCAGTCATATCCACATGAACCCGCTGATCAGAAAAAAACGTAACCGCTCGAGAATGAGTTGCATCAAAGAAATCATGAGGGATAACCACATCACCAGGAGCAATACTTTGTCTCATCGATCCCACCGTTCCAACAGAGATCACACAATCAACATGAGATGATGCTAACGCCTGCATGTTTGCCCGATAATCGATTACATGTGGTGGTGTCTTCGATTGAGATCCATGTCGATTAATAAAAAACACCTGATGATGCTGAACCTTTCCCACTAACATATGCACCATGTTGTATGGAGTCTCAACATCAAGACCTTGAAATTCATCAAATAACTCGTTCATCGGATGCCCACAGAGAATTCCGATTTTCATCCTTTCTTCACCTTCACGTACCTACTATATGCAGCTGGAAACCCATAAAGGTTTATGTGTTTAAAGATATATCGAGCTTTGAATGAAGGTTGCAGCATTGTTCTCTGGTGGAAAAGACAGTGTCTTTGCTATTTACATCGCAGAACAATACGGATGGGAGATTACTCATCTTGTGAGTATTTATCCGGAAAACAAAGAGTCCTGGATGTATCATAGTGTTAATATACATCTGACCAAAACCCTTTCAGAAGCACTTTCTATTCCTCTTCTCTTTCAATCTACCAAAGGAGAAAAAGAACAAGAACTTCAGAGTCTCAAAGAACTTTTAGAACCTCTAGAAATCGATGGTGTGATCAGTGGTGCTATTGCTTCAGAATACCAAAGAACACGTGTTGAACAGATTTGTCATGATCTTCATCTAAAATCATTTACCCCGCTATGGCATAAAGACCAAAGCCTTCTTTTAAAAGAGATGGTTCAAGCAGGATTCATCATAAAAATCGTTGGTGTTTCAGCAGATGGACTAGATGAAAGCTACCTAGGAAAAACCATTGATCTCAAAACCATTAAAGATTTACAAAAAATCAAGGAAAAAAACGGGATAAACATCGCTGGTGAAGGAGGAGAATACGAAACACTGGTCACCGACGGACCACTCTTTAAGAAAAAACTATTGTTAACAAAAACCAGTACTCAATGGAAACGTGACCATGGACAACTCCTGGTAGAAGAAGCAAACTTAGTCAAAAAATATTAGTAATAAATATAGCGAAGCTGTCTCATCTGCTGTAAAAACAAAAACAACCGTTGATCAAGGTTCTCATCTTTTTCTATTTCTTCTTCAAGGAAGGTAAGGATTTCTTTAACCGTGGTATTGCCATCACACTGCTTCCATATCACGGATCCAATCTCATCCATGTTGGCTACAAAAGTATTTTCTTTTTTGATTAAATGACAGAATTTCTTACCAATACTACTTTCAAACTTGGGAACCTTAATATGAACCAAACCAGCGTCATCAGTGAACCATTCATAATCTGCTCGCACAGGTTTAAACGAAAGAAATTCTTCAACGGTCGGCTTACACGTTTGTTGTTTTTTATTCTTTTTTAGCAAATATTTCCCTCAATGGGATATAAAACAAAAGAAGCGCAACAAACAACCAAAGCAGCAATCCAGGCAGCACCGGTGGGAAATCAAAGATAGCAAGATTAATACCACCAATAATCAGAAATGCGACAATAACTCCAGTTAATGCTTCTCCTGCAATCAATCCAGCAGTCAAAAGCAAACCAGTTCTTATAATCTTTTCCTTAGGCTTCACCTCGGTTTGTTTAATCGCAAGTTCCCATTCACTCACCTGCTCTTCTTCGGCAGAACCAAAATTCTTCTCAATGTGTCTATTGGTGAAATGTCGAACAATACCACCACTAAAAATAGGAACAGCAAGCGTAAACGGTAAATAAATCCCAATTGCAACCGGAAGCACAGGAAGATCAATAAGGATAAGGACAAAAGCAAGCACCATACCTGCAAGCACAAACGGCCACACCATTTCTCCACCAAGCACACCCTTGACAATACCACTCATCAAAAATGCTTGTGGCGCTGGCAGATTCGTACTTCCAATATGATATGCTTTATCAAGTGCGGAAACAACCAATGCTAGAATCGGTGCAGCAGCAAGCACACCAATGACCTCAGCTATCTGCTGATTCTTTGGAGTTGCCCCAATCATCTGCCCACACGTCATCGACTGCAACACATCACCAGAAATAGCAGCAGCACAACAAATAACCGCGGCAATAAGCACCGCTACTCCATAGGCACCAACATCACCAGACAAACCAAAACCAAGAAGAATCAACGAGGTAATAAGAAGAACAGAAACCGTTACCCCAGAAATAGGATTATTTGAAGACCCGAGAAGACCCGCCATATAACCAGCAATGGCACTAGCGACAAACGCAAATAAAATAGCAAATACGGCCATAATACCAGAAATAATCCATTCATTTGAAATCCAAGCATACAACAAAAACACCGGGATTGTCAATCCTCCAATGGCAAGAAACACCCATTTAAAGTTAAGATCCTGATCCGTTCGTTTTTTAGCATCAACTTGGCCTCCTTTCAAACCAGCAACCGCTTCTTTTATTCCACTAGCAAGATTATTTCGAAGGGTGAAAATGGTCCAGAGTCCTCCAACCACCATGGCACCAACACCAATATAACGAATATAATTACCCCAAATCTCATAAAAACCCCAGATCAATCGACCCGCATCAAGATTACCACCCGCATAGGCCATAGCATCCGTGATCTCAGCAGGTGTCGTCGGCGTTGGAAGACCTGTTGCAA
>CAZVKY010000094.1:0-5567 GCA_964627915.1 uncultured Thermoplasmatales archaeon | reverse complement strand
ACACTGGGTCTACCTCGGCTTATTGAAATCGTTGATGCCCGTAGTGCTCCATCGACACCGATGATGAATATTTATCTTCAGGAAAAATATCGATCAGATCAGAAAATGGCGAAAAAGGTAGCTAATAAAATCGAGATCACTGAGTTAAATGATATCGCTGAGATTGAAACGGATCTAACCAATCTTACCATTACCATTAAACCCAATAAGGAGACCTTGGAAAACAAGGGAATGACGTTGAAAGAAGTATTAAAGGCCGTGAAAAAGATCCGAAAGACTGATGCCAAAGAAAAAAAGAAGACCATTGTGATTTCACTAGATGATCCAAGTTATAAGAATCTGTTGGATGTGAATGAGAAAATCAAGAATTTAAAGGTGAAAGGCGTTAATGGGATCAACCGGATTATCATCAGAAAGGAACCTGATGAGGGTTATGTGATTTATAGTGAGGGAAGTAATTTAAAGAAAGTTCTTGAGATCGAAGGTGTTGATCCGTATCGAACCACTACTAATGATATTCAGGCGGTTGGTCGAGAACTGGGTGTTGAAGCTGCTCGAAATATGATCATCCAGGAGGCCCATGCTACGCTTTCTGAACAGGGATTAGATGTGGATACACGTCATATTATGATGGTTGCTGATGTGATGACCTCTGATGGGAGAATCAAAGCCATTGGTCGACATGGAGTGAGTGGTGAAAAAACGTCTGTGTTATCTCGTGCTGCGTTTGAGATCACGGTGAATCATTTGTTACATGCCAGTCGTCGTGGTGAATATGATTATTTGCAGGGTGTCGCTGAAAATATTATTGTTGGGCAACCAGTGAATCTTGGTACTGGTGCAGTGCAGCTTGTGATGAAACGATCAAAAATTAAAAAGAAGGAGAAGAACTAATATGGTTGATGTTGAAAAAGTTTTTAAGAACATGGTGAAAAAAGGCAAGGTGGTGTTTGGTAGCCGGCAGACTCGTCTTGCGGTGGATAAAAAAGAAGCGAAACTGGTAGTGATTTCATCGAATTGTCCTGAGGATGATGAGATCACAACGATTGCTGAGGAAAAAAACATTCCGGTGTATCATGCTACTGCAAATAATGTGGATCTTGGTGCTCATTGTGGAAAGGCATATGCGGTTTCGGTGTTTGCAGTGATTGATGATGGCGGCGTTAATATTTCATCATTGTTGAAGAAAAGGTAACGATTCATGTCTTCGATTTCTCTTTCCACGGATGCCATGAAACATATCCGTATGGCAACGCAGTTGATCCATGTGGATATCATGGATTGTTTGATTGCTGATGATAAAATTGTTTTTGTGGTGAAAAAAGGGCAGCTGGGTGCAGCGATCGGGAAAAAAGGAAAGAATCTTCAGCTCCTCCGGGATCGTTTTAAAAAAACCATTAAGTTTGTTGAAGAAACTGATGATAAAACCCAGTTTATCAATAATCTTTGTAAACCCTATAAGGTTGAGGATATCACGTTGACGGGTTCTTCATCTGAGCCAGTGGCCTTGATTCGTGTTGCAACATCGGATAAATCAAAATTGATCGGTAAAAATGGTCGAAATATTGAATTGATCCGTAAGCTTGCTCAGCGGCATCATAATTTCAAGGATGTTCAGATCAAATAAGATATAAACGAGTTGAAAAGCGGTTTCATTTCCCTAAACCCATTTTTTTTTGCTGTTGCATATTTTTTTCTGATGTTTTTTTCTTCCGTAATAGCTTTAAATATAAGATATTGATATCAGTTGTATGGGGAGTGCCTCTGCGAGTAAAAGAGCATCCGATCTTATCATTCGATCAGCAAGAAACGCTTTCCTTTCGTTTTAATGATAAATTGCTGAAAGGAATCAAAGGCGATAGTATTGCTGCGGCATTACATGCAAATAAAGTAAAGGTTTTTTCGAAGAGTTTGAAATATGATCGGTCTCGTGGGTTTTTTTGTGGTATTGGGAAATGTTCCTCTTGTCTGATGGAGGTAAATGGTGTTCCTAATGTGCGTACCTGTATTGCTCCATTAACAGAGGGAGTTGAGGTAAGATCTCAGAAACGTTTTGCCGCTTGGCCAAAAAATCAAGGGAGAGAAACGGATTCATCAGAAAAAATGGTGGTTGATGTTTTAATTGTTGGTGGTGGTCCAGCAGGTTTAGAAGCTGCTTTTCAAGCTGCTGAACTGGGTGCAACGGTACTCATTGTTGATGAGAATCAAAAACTGGGTGGTCAGTTGGTGAAACAAACCCATAAGTTCTTTGGGTCAAAAGAAGAAAAAGCTGGGACTCGTGGTATTGTTATTGCTGATATCCTTGATACGTTGCTTTCAGATGATTCTGTTAATGAAAACATTACTATTATGCTTGATGCAACGGTGTTTGGTTTTTATGAACAACATGATGTTGAAGGGTTTACCTTTGGTGTTTCTAAACGAAATGAGTATCAGAGTATGTTTTATGAAATCCAATGCACAGCGGTGGTGTTTGCGGTTGGTGCAATGGAGAATATGTTGTTGTTTCCAGGTAATGATCTTCCGGGTGTGTATGGTGCTGGTGCAGTACAAACATTGATGAATGTGTATGGGGTGAAACCTGGTAATAAGGTGTTGATGGTGGGAGCAGGTAACGTTGGGTTAATCGTCAGTTATCAGTTACTACAAGCGGGTATCAAAGTAAAACGTGTGGTTGAGGCTGCTCCAGTGATTGGTGGGTATCATGTGCATGCGGCTAAACTACGGCGTTGTGGTGTTGCTATTGATACTGGTTATTCTATTAAAGAAGTGTTTGGTAAGGATGCAGTGGAGGGTGCTGTGGTGGTTCAGCTGGATGAGAACTGGCAACCAGTTCCTGGTTCTGAAAAGACCGTTGCGTGTGATACGGTATGTCTTGCGGTGGGTCTTTCTCCGTCTACACGGTTGCTTTCTCAGATGGGAGTGTATATGGAGACTATTGCTGAGGCCGGTGGGTTTGTGGCAGTGCATGATGATCAGATGCAGACCACGGTTGCTGGTGTGTTTGTTGCTGGTGATGCCTCAGGTATTGAGGAGGCAAGTACGGCGATGATTGAAGGGAAGATCGCTGGTGTTGCCGCGGCAAAAGCCGTTGGAGTTAAACATAAGGATATTCATCAGCGGTTAACCAGGTTTAAAGAAGAACTTGCTCGTCTTCGTGCGGGTCCTTTTGGTGAAAAACCCCGGCATGCAAAAGAAAAAATCGATGAACGTTGGAGGCGGTATCATGAAGACCTATGAACAAAACGGGGTGCTTTCTGTTGATGATCTGCAGTTGCCCACCGAGAAACAATTAAAAAAAGGGGTTGCGATCACTGAGTGTGTGCAGGATATTCCATGTAATCCTTGTGTGGATGCTTGTCCAGTTGATGCTATTTCCATGAAGGATATTAATGCTCCACCAGTGGTTGATTATAATAAGTGTATTGCTTGTGGGAAATGTGTTGGAGTATGCCCTGGTCTTGCTATTTTTGTGATCAAGTATAAGGAGGATAAAGCATTAGTGACGCTTCCCTATGAGTTTTTACCCGTTCCAAAAAAAGATCAAAAGGTTAAGGTGTTGAATCGAAAAGGTACGATTGTTGGTTCTGGTATGATAAAGCGAGTGGTTCATCAGGGAAAAACATTGGTTATTACGGTTGAAATTGAAAAAAAAATTGCGATGAATATGAGAAATATTCGGGTTTAGGAATCTATGAGTAAAAAAACAATTGTGTGTCGTTGTGAGGATATCACAGAAGAAGATATCATTCAGGCTATTCATCAGGGTTATACTGATATTGAGGAGTTACGACGTAAACTACGTATTGGTATGGGTCCCTGTCAGGGTCGGGTGTGTCTTGCATTGGTGAAAAAGATTATTGAAAAAGAGACAGGAAAACGGATCCCTGATGAAAAAATGCCGACGTATCGACCACCAGTGATCCCGGTTTCATTAGGTAGTCTTGCTCAGAAAAAAAAGAAGGAGGAAGAGTAAGTGAAAGACCGGGTTGATGTAGTTATTGTTGGTGGTGGAGTCAATGGCTGTGCTATGGGGTATTATCTTTCTAAAGCTGGATTTGATGTCGTGATTGTTGAACGTGATTATCTTGCAAGTGGAGCTACAGGGAGTTGTGGAGCAGGGATCCGGCAGCAGTGGTCAACACCGGAGAATACGGAACTAGCGATTCATAGTGTGAACATGTTTGAAGGATTAAGTGATGAACTAGGTGAAGATATTGAGTTTCAGCAGGGTGGATATCTTATCATTAATCATGATGAAAAAGAAAAACAACAATCCCAAAAAAATGTGGAGATGCAGAAAAAATTAGGTCTTGATGTATCCATGGTTTCCGTTGATAAGATCACGGATATTGTCCCTGTTCTTGATGTAAAGGGAATGAATGCGGTGGGTGCCACATTTTGTCCAACGGATGGTCATGCAAATCCCTTTAAGACCACGTTTGCCTATGCGCATGCTGCTCAAAAAAATGGTGCATCATTGTATACTCATACCAGTGTGTTAGATATTAAAACCAAAAATAACAAGATATCAGCGGTAAAAACGGATAAAGGAACAATTAACACTGGTTGGGTGGTGGATGCTGCTGGTGTTTGGTCAAAAGAGATTGCGAAAATGGTGGGTATTGATCTTCCTAATCAAGCATTTCGTAAAGAAGTATTAGCAACGGAGCGGTTGCAGCCGTTGTTTGATGCCATGGTGATTTCGTTTAAGGATGGGATTTATTTTAGTCAGCAACCAGAGGGTAACATTGTTGGTGGTATTCCTATTCCTGAGGAAAAAAGCGGGTTTTATAATCGGCCCACGTTTTCTTTTATTCGTCATATGTCTCAAACATTAACTCGGTATGCACCAGTACTGAAACAGGTGAATATGCTTCGTCATTGGACGGGTTTTTATGATGTAACTCCTGATGCCCGGCCAATTCTTGGTGAGGATAATAACATTGCTGGTTTCGTGCATTGTCATGGGTTTAGTGGTCATGGGTTTATGCTTGCACCAATGGTTTCAACGATGCTTGCTAGTTATATTGATTCTGGTAAGGAATCAGCGGTATTGAAAAAGTTGACCCTTGATCGGTTTATAACAGGTGATTTTGAACGGGAACAAAATGTGGTAGGATAAATGTTCCTTGTTATTTTTTTATTTTTGATAGTGGTGCAATTTGATTTTTAGTAATACATTACTATGTATTTTGATACTGTATATTGATTATAGTAGTTTGTTTGATGAAAGAAGAGGAGTACTCTAGGTATGAAATCAATTATTTTTTTGATTAAGAAAATTATATTTTTATCATGAACATCAATATATTTAATTTATTTTCATTATCAATGAAAACTTTTATATTATTTTATTCATTATCAATGAAACCATATAAAAGGGAGAGGGGGTTATTTGATTATTGGGATAGTCAAAAGAATTGATGATGTATTTTTTGTTGAGAAATGAAAGTTCTTCATTACAATTAATAAAAATCAATTCATTTTTCATACTTACGATTATATAGGCTGTTGAAAAATTAATTGAACCCTCCAAAGTTTCATTTGTTGGGTTGCACAAATGA
>CAZVKY010000093.1:0-5582 GCA_964627915.1 uncultured Thermoplasmatales archaeon | reverse complement strand
GCAGGGGTAGCCAAGCCTGGCCAACGGCGCAAGGTTCAGGGCCTTGTCCTGCAGAGGTCCGAGGGTTCGAATCCCTTCCCCTGCATAATTATTTATAATAAAAATAATAATGATTTACAGAACTATTTCAGAACTTTTAAAGATATAAATTGAAAGAAGGTTTTTTAGTTTTCATAAATAGTTGAATTTCTTTAAAAGGTAAAACATCCATAAGTATATAAACGAATATAATGCATATAGGTGTAGAAAAGATTAAAGATAAAAGTTCCACGATTTCGGATTTTTAGCGAATATTTTGAGATTTTTGTTTTTTACTCTTTCTCATTCCAGTATATACGTACGATCAAAGCAGGTGGCAAACAGATGAAAGGAACAGTAAAATGGTTCAATGATAAAAAAGGATATGGATTTATACATAGTGAAGAAGGAAAAGATATGTTTGTGCATAGGAATGATTTAGTTTTAAAAATTACCTTAAATGAAAACAATCAGGTTGAGTATTAGATTAAAGATTCTGACCGCGGACCAAAAGCAACAAAAGTAAAGAAGTTATACATCACATCCTTCGAAAAAACTTGTCGTTAACCATTAACAGGATAAGAGACGGTTCAAAGAAATGATTAAAAGAGTAATAGGTGGAAACATATGGTAGAAAAAACGGTAGAAGATAAAAAAGATGAAAATACAATATTTATCGGAAGTAAACCTCCAATGAGTTATGTACTTGCGGTGGTAACGGAGTTTAAAAGAGACAATGCCAACGAAGTAATCATTAAAGCAAGAGGGCGAGCAATCAGTCGAGCAGTTGATACTGCTGAAATTGTTCGAAATAGGTTCGTTACAGATGCGATTGTAAAAGATATAATAATCGGTACGGAGAGTTTAACTAATGATGAAGGGCGAACTCATAATGTATCTTCAATTGAAATAATCTTAACAACCTAAAAGTAGAATAAATTGGTAGAATGATGGAAATTTTACCATTATGTTCTGATTATTATTCCTTCTTTTCAATTTATTCAGAATTAAAATCCACGATGCGTACAATAAATCGAATTATATCTTCTTTCCTAGGATGTCGATTAATTTGATGTATAATGATGAGGGGACGGTATCTAAATTTTGCAGATATTTGTTTTATAATATAATGAATATATTAATGTTTCATCATCCTAGAATAGATGATGTTTTCTGAAATAAATAAATCATAAATTATTATAAAATAGCAATAAATTTATTAATAAGATGATTTTTATGGAAATCAAATGTGATAAATGTGGACATCAATGGGAATATCAGGGAAAAACCAAGTGGTATTTAGCATGTCCAAAATGTAGAAACACGATCAATATCAATGAATTAACAACAAACAGTAGAAATAAGGTGAAGGAATGATGACCTTTGAGAAAATCAAAAAATTAATTGCAAAGAGCGGAATTAATGTCATTCAAGCCAAAGTGAAAAAAATCTATGAAACTGAATTAGGCGGTCTTGAAGTTGCTATGCCAAAAGCAATAAGGTTCTCGTTCCTCCAACAGACCAAGGGCTTTTCCTTAAATAATCATTCATTCGTTCATCTATTATAGTGAAAGATTATGGATCATTGGTTTTCTTCACTCTAAGGCCCACTAAGTTTTTTATCGAGTTCTTCCCAGACGTTTATAGATTCATCATTCTTTTTTTTCTTCGTCCCAAATCTATCATGTAACCCGCCAAGAAATGCTCCGGTTATCCCGATCATGCCAAGCTGTTGTTCAGTTTTATCTTCGATAAATGCTAATTTCTGTTTCGCAAAATCATAATCGGGCTCAATAGAAAGAGCTCTTTTAAAACAGTATTTCGCTGAATTTTTTTGTCCTAAATATGCATAGGAGGATCCTAAATTACCCCAGGCATGATGAAACCAGGGATACATATTAGTGATTTGATCAAAACAATCAACCGCTCCGAGGAGTGTTCCTTTGTTAAATAGCGATAAGCCTTCCTTATTTAACTTTTCAGCAAGATTCATATCATAATCTTGTTCCGGTTTGATATTGATTTTCAAGTTGATATCTTCACTAGGATTATTCAATTGTTTTCTTTCCTCTAAAATGATCTGGCGAGGTGTTTTATCATCATAAAGATCAATAGGAGTGTCCAACCATTGCTCCCGAAATGTGTAAAATGCAGTTCTTGCGGTATCAATTGAAGGAAATGTTTCAGGTTTAATGGTTTCTTCCACAACCATTGAAAACTCATTGATAAACGCGTGTTCCATTGGACCAATCGGATAGGTTTCAGCAATAGACTTTCCATCAAGATCTTTACGTGGATATGTATCCCATAGGTCTTGCAGAAAAGCCATGGTTTCATCATGATCTCTATTGGTCAGAAAATCAAAGTGAACGATCTCTGGGAATGCATCTTCTACATATTGGTGAGTATTAATTCGGGTTGGCAATGTTCTAAAATCAAGGGATAAGTCGATATCCTCCAATTTCTTTTTCAAATTTTTTTTCGCTTCATCTACGGTTTCTGGATAATCATTCTTTTTTTGAAAGAAATCTAAAATATCAAATCCGGAGATTTTTCCGTAACGTTTATCAGCAGGATACTTGTAAAAATGTTCTTTAAGCATCGATCCCCACTGTATGTAGAAACTTTCCTTCAGGGAAGATAAGGAAATAAATCCACTTTTATATGGTGCAATTCTAGAGAGAATGATTTCATCTTGATAGCAATCAATGGTTCCATCGTTTATGAAAACTGGCAGGAAATCCTCAGTTACCATATCTTTAACCATAATCATATGTTCTTGAAGCTCGATATCGACAACTCTAAAAAAATTGAGTTTATTTTGAAGAAAACCTCGATACACTTCCTTATATCTTGGTGGAAGCTGAGCATTTTGAACAAAATAATGAAATGGAGATAATTGATAGTTGTCTTTCAGTTCATAATCAAACAAAAAAGCATTTCGTAAGCAGATGCTGACCTCATCCTTTAACTGAGAGTCCAATGGGAAGGAATAGGATTGTTTTACTTCTTTAAACTCATCATTGATCCATTCTTTAGAAAAAATCCACTGAGATGCATAGCCGATCAAATCATCTACATTTAGAAGAGAGCCGATATTACGTTCTAGAGGTAAACAACATTTCTTATATTTCTTACCAGATCCGCAAGGACATGGATCATTTCGACCAATCTTTCCCATATTATCCATCCAATTCGAATTATTCCATATCCGAAATATTATAGATAATTAATAACGTTTCCCTCGTCGTGTTTTCATCAATAACACTTCAACATTAACAACGTTCTTTATTTTTAATCTGATAAAGTCCTATCGGCTCATATGACCTCCTTGTTTTAAATAGAAGTCTATGTGTTTTTTGACGATTTGATAATTTGTTTTATTGCATAGGATTATAAACAACTCCTCTGTTTGAGGTAATAAAAAGTATATCTAATAGGTATTTTACTGGATGTGAATAAAACATGGTCGCAGTTAATATTGTCAATATCGTTGCTTCTACAATCTTTGCTGAAAAATTAGATTTAGATCTCATCGCCAAATCAATAGATAACACGGATTATGAACCTAAACAATTTCCAGGTTTAATATTTCGATTAGACAATCCAAAAACAGCTACACTACTCTTTACAAGCGGGAAAGCAAATTGTACAGGATCAAGAAGCATAAAGGATATTCGAAAAGCTATTGATTTGATAGCAAGTAAATTACAAAAAATTGGTATGAATATCTTTGAAAAAAAGGATTTACATATCACTATTCAAAACATTGTAGCAACTGCTAATCTTGGAGGAGAACTAAACTTGAGTCAGACTGCATTGGGTCTTGGTTTGGAAAATATTGAATATGAACCGGAGCAGTTTCCTGGGCTTGTGTACCGCATCCAAGAACCAAAAGTGGTAATATTGCTTTTTTCTTCTGGAAAAATTGTTTGTACTGGTGGAAGGAACATAGAGAGTGTATCATTGGCAATTGAAAATGTAATAAAGGAACTTACCGCTTCAGACCTCTTCCTTTAATACTTTTGAGTGAATACATCAAGTACTCACAAAGAAATCATTCGATAGATTATGAATCTAATGAGCTAACCATCATAAGATAATTTAAGGAAAAAAATTACAGCATATCTAAATATTACTTAACAATAAAATAATGGTGGGAAATAATCCATGAACGTTAAAATACATGCACTTGGAGGATACGAAGAAGTTGGTCGGAATATGACCTGTGTTGAGGTTGGAGGAGAAGCCATAATCCTTGATATGGGTGTGTACATGGATCGTTTTGTCCCCCTTCAAGATCAGGTAAAACAATGCTCAACAAAAAGCTTGATCAATGAGGATGTTATCCCAAATGATAAACCAATTCGTCATCTGAAAAAGAACATAAAAGCAATCGCTCTCAGTCATGCTCATCTTGATCATATTGGAGCTGCATTTTGGCTTTCATCATTATATGATTGCCCAATCATAACCACGCCCTATACTCACCGTATTTTACAACAGAAAGAAGAAAATGATGGTATTAAACTGAAAAATAAATTAATTTGTATTAATCCCAATTCATCATATAAGATTTCAGATAAGATTGAAATCGAGTTCATCCTTGCGACTCATTCGGTGATCCATTCCTCAATGATTAACATCATCACACCAAAAGGAAACGTGCTTTATTCACTTGATTATAAATTTGATAATCATCCGGTAATTGGTCAAACCACGAATAAACAGCGATTGCGACAACTCGGAAAGGAAAACACGCTTGCATTAATTGTGGATTCGACCAATGCTGAAAAAGAAAGTAAAACGTATTCTGAATCAGTAGCAAAAGAGATGCTCTGTGATGTTATATTAGGAATGGAAACCGAACAACATGGCATGTTTGTTTCAACTTTCTCCTCTCACATCGCACGGTTAAAATCAATTTTGGATGTTTCACAGAATCTTGGAAGAGATGTGGTGTTCGTAGGAAGATCACTCTATGAATATATTGGTGCTGCAGAACAATTAGATTTCATTAATTTTTCTGATAACGCTGAAATCATTAAAAGCCCGTATCGATCAAAGAAAAGACTGGCGGAGATTAATAAGAATAAGGACAAGTATCTCATTGTTGCCACAGGTAGTCAAGGTGAGGCAAATGCAACCCTATCAAAAATCGTTAATGAAAATATCCCACTTCAACTTAATCAAAATGATTTCGTCATTTTTGCGTGTGGAGTGATTCCGACACCTACAATCCAGGCAAATAGACAAATCTTGGAACATAAAATTCATCATAAAAAAGGACGGATCTTCAAAGACATCCATGTTTCAGGACATGCTTCAAGAGAAGACATTCGTGATCTCATTAAGATCGTATCTCCTGAAAATATAATCCCAGGCCATGGCGATATGAAAAAATTAGCTTCAGTTGCAACGCTTTCAACAGATATGGGATATATTCTTGGAAAAAATGTGCATATTTTACAGAACGGACAACAGTTAAACTTATAGATATTCTCAGATTAAATATTCCCTAATGTTTTCCTTTTCATTTTTCCTAATTTTTTAATTATATAGAA
>CAZVKY010000092.1:0-5625 GCA_964627915.1 uncultured Thermoplasmatales archaeon | reverse complement strand
ATGTGCACTGTTTAAAATTCACAACATGTTTCATACTTTATATACAATAAAAAATTGAGTATAATGAAAAGTCATCACAGAAAGATAGCAATGATAAACAAGATTAAACCCCATATCATTATTATTCGCAGCATCTCTGCTGTTTTACCAACATTTCTTATATCAAAAAGTGAGAGGACTATCGCATAAAGAGTGAATATGACCAATGGGATAGCGAGAAGCGCATACCAAATACTAAACAAGCCATAAAAAAATGGTACAAAAAAAAGTATTATAGATACTATTACCATGGTACTAGCAAAGTAATACGAGAATTTATCCCCAATTACTAATGGTAATGTCACTCGAGTTTTTTTATCACCTTCAAAATCTCTGACATCCATTATGATCTCTCTGCCAAAGAAAATAAAAAAAGTAACCAACGTAAAAAACATTGGTTTAAAAAGATCCCCTACAATAGCACCACCATAATTAAAGGATAATGCAACAGTAAAGGCGACAACTAAATTTCCACCGAACCCCTTGTTTTTTAAAAATGAGTCATAAAGAATTATGAGACCGATTCCAATAAGATTTATTGAGAAACAAAAAATGTTAATTAAATATGACAACACTAAACTTATTGCAAAGAATATAACGGCCATATATAAGCCAAAGATGGGTTTAAATAATCCTGATGGAAGAGGTCTTGTAGGATGATTAATTATATCTACCTCATAGTCAAAATAATCATTAAATGGATGGCAACCTGCTCCAATGCAAAACACTGCAGACATCCCTAATAATATCTCTAAAGAAAAGAGATCCGATCCTGTAAAAAGCGCTCCGATATAAACACATACTGTTCCGAGGATAATGATCTCAGGACGGATAAATCGAATTAACCCCCATATCTTTTTTGATCGTCTATCTATGATAATGACTCTCTCCATTATTTTTTTATAATGCTCTATTCACAACCGCATTCACTATAAATTCTTTATTAGAGATTTATGCAATATCAGATGATTCAAACCTTTGAGTTGGATAATTTTTAGATTTTTATAAAATGATAAAACTGTTTTTCATATTTTGGAGTGAACCCCCCAATAGTACACAACAAGTTTGGTTAACAAAGAAATCTATTGGGGTCATGAAATGGCGAGGAAAAAAAGAAGATTTTCACGTGAATTTAAGATTGAAGTGATTAGAGAGATTGAACAAGGAACAAAACAAGCTGAAGTCTGTCGAAAACATGGACTTCATCCTGTACTGGTCAATAAATGGAGGAAAACATATCATCAATATCCTGAGACTGCTTTCCAAGGACATGGAAAACAGTACAAGGATAAAGCAAAGATCGCTGAATTAGAACACCTTGTTGGAAAACTCTACGTGGAAAATGAGTTTTTAAAAAAAACGTTGATGAACTTGGAAAAGCACAGGAAAACGGAAGCGAATCAGGAGGACGGGAGGTGAAATACCAGATGATGCAGGATCCTCAATTTGATTCACTACCGCTTTCTCGGAAAGCAGCATTACTTGGCATTAACCGAGGGAGTTATTACAAATGGTCGCAGCGTCCACCTCCTGATACTGAAATGGTTCAGGAGGAGATGAGACTTCGGGATGAAATCCAAAAGATCGCTGTTGAATTCCCCAGGTATGGGTATCGGCGGGTAACTGTTGAACTGCATAACCGTGGATACCTGGTGAATCATAAGAAAGTCCTTCGATTAATGGAAGAAGATAACCTGCTCTGTGTTAAGAAACGGTTCAAACCACTGACCACGGACTCAAATCATCCGCATAAAGTGTATCCAAATCTGCTCCGGTATCAAAAGATCACTCATCCTAACCAGGGATGGGCAAGTGACCTTACGTATATCCATCTTCCAGATATGTTTGCATATCTAGCTGTGATCCTTGATGTCTACTCCAGAAGATGTATTGGTTGGCAGCTTGGAAAATATCTGGATACGCAATTAACACTTGATGCATTGCATCAAGCACTTCGTCAACGATGGCATCCATCACTTCAAGGGTTGATCCATCATTCTGATCAGGGAGTGCAGTATGCTTCTACAGAATATGTGAATACGTTGAAGGATCATGGGATTCAGATCAGCATGAGCAGGAAGGGTAATCCGTATGATAATGCGTTTGCTGAAAGTTTCATTAAGACGTTGAAATACGAAGAAGTTTACCTGAATGAGTATGATACTGTTGCTGAGGCAGAAGACAACATCGGTGGGTTTATTGAAATCGTGTACAATAAAAAGCGATTGCATTCATCGCTTGGCTATAAATCACCAGAGGCATTTGAAAATGGAGGAAAAAACTAAAAGTTAACCAAACTTACTGTGTACTAACAGGGGTTCAGTCCATTTTGATAAAAACTGAATTAATTCTATCAAACTTTAGAATGATCGAGTAAAATTCTACGACACAGAAACATGTTATACATTATCAAACAAGATATTTTCACGACATGATATCAAGCCATGCCTATTTTATC
Organism: uncultured Thermoplasmatales archaeon; assembly: GCA_964627915.1. GTDB lineage: Archaea > Thermoplasmatota > E2 > DHVEG-1 > DHVEG-1 > EX4572-165. The sequence continues at coordinate 3,128 of CAZVKY010000092.1, read as the reverse complement.
GCTCCTAGAGGCTATGCTTTCATTTTAAGTTCAATATTCATAACCGTAAGATAAATATATAGATTAACGACTTGATAAATATCTGGAAGTGATATGCTTATTTTTGTTCATGGAATGTTATCCAATGCTGATGTATGGAATCCAATTATCAATTATTTTAGTAAGCGAGATTTTTCATGTAAGGCAATAAATCTGAAAGAAGGATTAAACCTGAAAAAAGTCCATTTTCAAGATTATGTAGATAAAGTTAAAACCATAGTGAAAAGCGAGGATATCATTATAGGACATTCAATGGGCGGGCTGATTGTTCAGAAAATAGCAGAGGAAGCCGACATAAAGGGAGGTATTGCCATATGTTCAGCGGCTCCAAAAAAAGTGAAATATCGTGGTTCCATTATTCTTTCTTCTGCCAAATATGCACCACAAGTTATCATGGGACTCCCCTTTAAACAGGATTACAGATATATTAGAAAATATATGTTAGTTGGGTTAGAAGAAGAAAAAGCAAAAAATATCTATAAAAAATTGGGGAAACAATCTGCATTTGTTACCTACGAACTTGGTATGAATCGGATACCGGTCGATGAAAGGAAAGTAAGATGTCCTCTGTTTTTTATCGCTACAAAGCAGGACGGTATAAGTCCGCCAGATTTGGTACATAGAATAGCTGATAAATATAACGCAGAATACAAGGTATATGATGGTTGCCATCATTTTTTTAGTAATGACAATTGGCAGGAAATAGCAGAAGGAATCGATAATTTTATTACCAGATTATAGTCACAAATTAAACCTTTAAGATTTATAGCTGCTTTATTATATATTATGGTAAAAACGGAGCAAAATGAAAATTGTTATTTAGGCCATTTATTGACATAAATTAATAGAACGGAATGACTCAAATTTTTTTTCAAAAGATTATCATTTTTTTAGCTTGAAACTTTTAGCTTGAAACAAAAGACATAAAAAAAGATACAAAGAGAAAAAAAGAGAATGAGAATCTGTTTTTTTTCTTCATTCTCACCTTTTATGGTAAAATATGTTTATTCTTCTCCCTCAATCGTAACCGAAACGCTATCAGATTTCGATGTTCCCGTATCATCAGTGACGGTTAAGGTTGCAGTATACTCTCCGGTTTCATCATAGCTATGCTCAGGATCTTTAATAGTGGCATTATCTCCATCACCAAATTCCCAGTACCATTCATAAGGTTCTACTCCACCAGTTGCATTTCCTTGGAACTGTACGGTTTCATTGACGATTCCTTCATATTCATCACCAGCATCTACTTCTAGTTCATCTTCATCTTCGTCATCATCGTCCTCATTCTCAACGTTTACTGAGCTGATTACTGGCAATAATTTATAGACACCACTCTGTGAGACATAAAGCACCGAGCGTTCTAAATCGATTTCAACATCAATGGTCGTATTTCCTTCATCAATTACAAATGATTGTTGGATCTTCAGATCACCTGATGGCACATCAAAGGTGATGTTTTCCCCGGTTTCCTTTAACACACCGGTTGCTCCATCAACAACAATCCATAATTTACTGTAATTACCAACGGAAAGATTTTGAACTCCAAGAGCTTCAGAAAGATTCTGTTCATGTAAATAGATCAGATCAACGGTTGAATTCTCGGTATCAAATAATATCCATCCTGAATCATTATCATCCCCCTGCTTATGGATCTTCACCTGAGAAAAGGTGACATTGATATAATTGAAATCATCTGAAGGGGCATCACTAATTAGAACTGTCGTAAAAGACTTTCCAGAGGCGGGTAGTTCAACGATTTCAACGGTTGTTTCATCTGATGCGGTAGTATCTTCTGCATCTGTTACTATGAGTTCAACATCATATTCACCTAGTTCTGCGTAGGCATGAGTTGGATTCTGATCAGTTGACATGTTGCCATCACCAAAGGACCAATTCCAGGTATATGGTTCCACTCCACCATCAGCTTCTCCTTCGAATTCAATGAGTTCTCCCACTATTCCTTCATATTCATCACCGGCATCTACTTCTAGTTCATCTTCATCTTCATCTTCATCTTCGTCATCATCATTATGGTCAACGTTTACTGAGCTGATCACTGGCAGTAATTTATAGATGCCACCCTGTGAGACATACAACACTGATTGGTTAAGATCCAATTCAACATCGATGTTTGTGTTTTCTTCATTGATAATGAATTGCTGCTGGATCTTCAGATCACCTGAAGGAACATCGAAGGTAATGTTTTCCCCGGTTTCACTTAGAATACCTGTTGCTTTCTCAATTACGATCCATAGTTTCGTGTAGTTTCCATAGCTAAGGTTTTCCACGCCAAGCTCTGCGGAAATATTGTTTTCATGAAGATAGATCAGATCAATTGTTTTTGATGTGTTATCGTTGAAATAAATCCATCCGGAATCATTATCATACCCTGCTCTGTGGATTCTGACCTGTGAAAACGTGATATTAATATGATCAAAATCATCAACTGGTGCATCACTAATGAAAATCTTGGTTAAAGAAGTATCCTGATCTCTTGTGTTGATACAGCCACTGAGCGTCAATGTTGCAACTAATAATACGATTAGAAACCATTTTTTACTATCTCTCATCTCTTTCCCACCTTTTCCTGTATACATAATGTATATTTATATAAAACTTATCCCCGGATTTTGCATGGTTCCCGGTCAATACTAAACAAGTTTTTATCCCCAAATTATCTAATAGTGATGCTAATAAAATTGATAAATCCTCACAATCACCACACATTCAAAAATCCTGAAAGTATGATACTTGACTATAAAAAACTCTTGCCCTTCCTGAACATATTTCCCAGTATTACGATCATAAATGTTTAAACTTAAATCTCTACTTATGAGATGAATACAGTCTACATCGGCAGCAACTTAATCCCTTCGAATCTATATCAAATCGAAGGTTTTTACCTCAAACACCTATACCCCTCCGTCGGCTTTATTGTTCGTTTTTTTATTGGTTTTTTCGTTTTCTCTGTATCATGAGAAGAATAAAAAAGCCAGCAAGTATCAGAAAGATTAATTCAAATCCTGGTGTATCTTCTTTTTGTTTGGTGATGGTTACTGTTGTTTGAGCACTAGTAGATGCACCAT
>CAZVKY010000091.1:0-5728 GCA_964627915.1 uncultured Thermoplasmatales archaeon | reverse complement strand
CCTCATTTGTTGAATATTATTCACACTCACCGATATCATTTTATAAGTAAGGCTGATAACGCGATTTATAGAGATATTGTCTCTCTTAATTTCAGAAGGTAGATATCATGGTTATGACTCCTCAAAATGTGCATAAAACATTAGGCAGATACATGCTGGTTGATGGTTTCGACTTGGTCCTAGATTTACAAAAAAGCGAAGGTCTTAAAATTTATGACTCAAAATCAGATCGCTATCTACTCGATGGATTCTCCTTTTTCGCTTCTTCTCCTCTTGGATGTAATCATCCATCATTAAACAATCCTTCCTTTATCAAAAAAATTGGAACCATCGCGGTGAACAAACCTACAAACTCAGATCTATACACCAAGGAAATGGCTGAATTCGTTGATACCTTCGGCCGGCTCGCGGTTCCAGATTATTTCAAACACTTGTTTTTTATCAGCGGTGGATCACTCGCCGTTGAAAACGGACTTAAAGCAGCCTTTGATTGGAAAGTTCGGAAAAATATTTCTCAGGGTAAAAAAGAAACCCTTGGTTCACAAGTCATTCATTTCAAAGATGCCTTTCACGGGAGAACTGGTTACACATTACCGATGACCAATACGTTTGATCCAAATAAAACAAAATATTTTCCAATCCTTAAATGGCCACGGATTACGAATCCAAAAATCACTTTTCCATTAACTGAGCAACATCAACGAGAAGTTGAAGCACTTGAACAACAAGCAATAAGTGAAATCAATCAAGCCGTTACAGAAAATCCTGATGATATCGCAGCATTAATCATTGAACCCATCCAAGGTGAAGGAGGAGACAATCATTTCCGAAAACATTTTTTCAAAGAAATCCGCCGATTGTGTGATGAGCATGACATCATGTTTATGGTTGATGAAGTACAAAGCGGTGCTGGTCTCACTGGAAAAATGTGGGCGCATGAACATTTCGATGTGAAACCAGATATTCTTGCTTTTGGAAAAAAAACACAGGTCTGTGGAATAATGGTTGGTGACAAAGTTGATGAAGTTAAAGACAACGTGTTCACGGTGAGTAGTAGAATCAATTCCACCTGGGGTGGAAACCTGGTAGATATGGTCAGAGCACAAAAATATTTTGAAATCATCGATGAAGAAAACCTTCTTAAAAATGCTGAAATACAGGGAAAACGGTTACAACAAGGGTTAATTGAAATCTCTGAAGCCTATCCGCAGGTGGTATCTAATGCTCGGGGACGAGGGCTGATGTGTGCTTTTGATTTAGAAACACCAGCTAAAAGAGATGAAATGAAAAACAAACTCTACCAGAATGGATTAGTGGTTCTTGGCTGTGGTGCAAAGACCATTCGATTCAGACCACCACTTGTCATCAGCGAAAAAGAAGTAGATCAGATGATAGAAATCATTGATAAAACCGCAAAAGATTTCTAATCATCCATTATTTTTTCTTTTCTTATTGCTGATAAGAGATAATCAGGTAGTTCACTGATTGCTATGCGTTTTTGTTCAGTAGTATCCCGATCTCTTACCGTTACCGTTTCATCTTTTAACGAATCATGATCAATGGTGATACAAAAAGGAGTACCGATCTCATCCATTCGAGCATATCTTCTTCCGATGGTTCCGCCATCATCAAAGTATGTTAACACTCCGTGGTTACGTAATGAAACATCAACCTGTTTTGCAAGTTCTGTTAACCGTGAATCATTAAGTAATGGAAACACACCGCTTTTAATCGGTGCCATAGAAGGAGAAAGCGTCATCAATCGATAGCTTTCACCTTTCTTTTCGATCTCCTTAAAGTTATGTTCAAGGATACAATATAAAATACGATCAAGCCCATATGATGGTTCAATAACATGAGGAACAAATTTTTCACCAGGTACTTTTTCTACAGATTCCACAATTTGATAACAATCATCATCCAACATGATTTGTTCTCCATCAAGTTCAATGCAATGATTATCTATTTTTTCTGGATCAATGTTTTCCAGTGCTTGTTTTATTTTTCCAGCTTTACCTTTAAAACGTGGACCAAGCACTGCCATATTCGGTTCGATAGCTCGTCTTTTTTCTTCCTTTGGTTCTTCATATCGGCGTAATGCATACATATCAGTGTTTGATGCCTCAATATGAGCACTAAGATCATATGCTGAGCGATCAGCGATACCCACACATTCCACCCAGCCAAACCGTTCACTAAAGAGTTCTGCATCCCAGCATTCCTGAGCATAATGAGCGAGTTCATCATCAGCATGTTTGCGAAAACGGAATTTTTCTGGATCCACTCCTGCCTCTAACAAAAATGATTGTGTCAAATGCATATAATATGCTAATGCCTGATTATTAATTACACCAGAACCAACTGCTTCATCTAATGAGATTTCCATCTCTTTTACATTATCAAATAAAAACAAGATTTTATCTTTTACCTCATCAAAACGCTCATGATTTTTATTTTCTGGATCAAAAAATACTTCAGCTTCCATCATGGAGAATTCTCTCATCCGAATGGGCCCTTGACGGGGGGAAACCTCGTTTCGATAACCTTTTCCGATTTGAATAACCGCAAGTGGAAGTTTTTCTCTACCATATCGATAGAGCAAATGAAAACCAGTGAAAATTCCCTGAGCAGTTTCAGGTCGTAAAAACGCATCACGTGTTTTGCCAATACCGATTTTGGTTGCAAACATCAAATTAACTGGATAAGCATCATTGAGCTGATTGCCACAGGTCGGACAAATCACCTGATCTGAGGAGAGCGCTTGCTTGATGGAAGAATCATCCTCAATAATATCCTCTACTTTAAAAGAAGTTTTACATTGTTTACAATCAACAGTTAAATCAGTGAATTCTTCAACATGACCTGAAGCTTTCAGCACCTCATACAACGTAATCGTTGGTGTTGAAATCTCCACAGCTTTATCCTTTAATAGATAATATTTTCGAAACAAATTCTCAATGTTTTGTTTTAACCGTGATCCCAACGGTCCGTAATCATAAAACCCAGCGGATCCACCATAGATTTCAAAAGAAGGATAAATAAATCCTCTTCTTTTTGCAAGCATCATAATTTTATCATATGTATCTTGTGGCATAACTGAAAAACTCCACTATTTTAATAGATATAATTATTATTGTTTTATTTTGTTTGAATCGATTTTTTTTTGTTAAAACATACATTTCATTAATTGAAGATCACTGAGCATTCCTTTCAATCTGTTTTTAGAATCAACGATGGGAATATTCGTTATTTTCTTTTTAAGCATTGTTTTTGCTAATTCACATACTGGTGTGTTTTTTGTTGCGGTTTTCACTTTCTTCACCATCACTTCTCTTACCGGGATATTGGGTAGTTCCACTTCAGAAGTCGCATGATACATACGAACGGTATCCCTGATTCCTTCCCAGGTCCACTGATCCTCATCATCTCCGATTCCCATATTTGATTTTGATATCCCTTCTTTAATTTGACTCAGTTTAAACAAATCGCCATCGGTTACAATACCTGCGATTTTTAACTGATCATCTATCACAGGTAAAGCATTTTCACCAGTGATATTTATAATCTCCATGATAACATTGATGGGTGTTTCGATATGAACCGGGACGACAAGTTTATTGGTATAATCGGCTGCAACCCCCTCATGATCCTTTTTTGATAGCTTTTTCAACAGATCAGTTGGGGAAACAAGACCAAGAAAGGTATTGTTTTTTCCTACCACGGGTAATCCATGGATTCTTTTTTTATAGAATAATTCCGCTGCTTTTTCAATCGTATCATCCTTTTTAAGGGAATAAAAATCATCACTCATTACCATTGCCAGTTGATCTTCCTCAGCGTTTCGAAAAATATCGGTTCTGGTGACCACACCAACAAGGTTTTCTGTTCCCTTTTTTAAAATTGGCATACCAGAAATGTTATGATCAGCAAGTGTTTTTAACGCGGTTTCAACCGTTCCTGGAACATATCCAACAACAACGTCTTTTTGCATTATATCTTCTATATTCATCGTTATCCTCTCAACCCTTTTTCTGATATAAATATTGGTTCTAATGTTCTTGTATCCAACACGAGAAATGATGTTGGGAAAGTGGAACGTGGAATACCATCCTTTAAATTTAAAACTTTCCTTGGTTTATAGGTGGCCATAGAAAGCAATTCATCTAGCGAAAACAGCTTTGGAAACTCTTTCAGTATAAAATGAATCTCATCTTGAATCTTTAATGAATGAAGCATCGCATTATCCGTTCCCAAAATCATATCAACACCTATTTTTTTCATCAGTTGAAGCGGTGGCTTATAACCAAAAAACGCATTGGATCGAGGGCAAATAACAACAGGGATTTTGTGTTTTTTTATTTTCTCAAAATCTTTTTTTGTTCCCTTGGTCATATGAACCAAAAAAGAAGGTTCTATCGATAAAATCGAATCAATATCCTCTCTCACTCGTTCACTTGCGTGAATGGCTACGGAAAGATTATGTCTTTTTGCAACATCAACCACTAATTCAAGATCGTTTCTCTGCCAATCAGAAATACTGCTTAGACCAATTCCATCAACAATTTTAACCAACTCAAGGAGTTCATTTTTATCAAATCGTAATTTTTCTGGTCGACCGAAAATAAGTGATGTAATCTCCGAATCTTTTGTTTGTTGCTTTAACAATTGAGCCCCATATACACCATTTTCCCGAAAATCACAAAACATGCTGGTTCCACATTGCAACATCTCCTGCAACGCCATGCTCATTCCTTGTTTGATTTCAGGTTCAGAAACCTCTTTTAGCAATCGATGTTTTAATCCATCTGGTGGAGCAACTAATTGTTCGAGATCATGTGGTAGAGGAATCTGTCTTTGGCGAATAAAGGTATCACCAATATGAGTATGTGCATTGCAAAATGAAGGGACAATGATGCCTTTACTTATTGGTTCCTTTGATGGTATTCCTTTTTGAATATGATATGATTCATTGTTGTTGATGTTGATAAAACCAGTTTTTAATCCATTTGGCGTTAAGATTTTCCCACTTACATAAACATCTTTTTCCATGTGTATCTGAAAAGTTAATTAGGGTGTATTCAATTTTTTTAACAACCATGCCATCTGTTTTCCCAATGTTTTCATGGTTTTCACTCCTTCTTCATCCTCTTTTACATCGCCTTTATTTTTTCCAATACCAATATTCCAATAAGTTGATCCAGGAACAATCATTTCTTCAATGAAAAAGAAATGATTAATGGAATTAAATGCATGAATCGCACCAGCTCTTCTAACTGATACCACTGCTGCACCCACCTTATTTTTAAATACATTACCATTTGCTCTGCCAACTCTTCCTGCTCGGTCAATAAGTGCTTTCATCTCTGCAGAAACATTTGAAAAATAAGTTGGAGATGCAAGGATGATTCCATCGGCCGCTCTCATTTTTTCAATACAATGATTCAATTCATCGGTTTTAATGACGCATTCATTATCCTTTTTAACATAACATTGATCGCAGGCGGCACAACCTCGGATATTCTTACCTGAAAGTTGTATCATTTCACAGTCGATGTCCTCTTTTTTAAGTTCAAGAAAAACTTCTTTGATAAGATCAGCGGTATTTCCATCTCTTCGAGCACTACCATTTATAGCAAGGACTTTCATTTTATTTCCCAATCAGGTTGAATCCTCTTCTTATAAAAAAAACTTGCCTTCACCATATAATCAGTGATAAAAACATATAGGC
>CAZVKY010000090.1:0-5789 GCA_964627915.1 uncultured Thermoplasmatales archaeon | reverse complement strand
GTTAAAAAGAAAGAATATGCTGCAAAAAATACGATTCCGTAATCATTAATCTTCAGCTGCTGCAAGTGCTTGCAGACGACTGCATCCATTGATTTTTTGTATGTATTCAAAAACAGCTGAGGGTACGAGATGTTCCCAGGGTTTATTGTTGATGATGCATTGTCTGATATAGGTTCCATTGAGTTTTTTTCTGTTGAATAGTGTGGTCTGTGAAACACTATATCCTTTTGTTTCAAAAAGTGATGCAGTAAATGGATTATTGGTAAGCACCATATCAAAATCAGACACTGTTTTTTCTACATGTTCCACCCATTGTGGCGGATCATGAATATCAGGTATTGGTTCGATTTGATAGGAGGAAAAATCAATAGCGTTCAGGCTTTGCTGAATCATTTCTTTTCGCTCAGCATATGAAAACGGGTTTTGCAGGGTATGATTATACTGTGAGGACCCGATTCCAATGAGAAACCGTTTGTTTGATGCTACCTGTTTTGCTAGGATGTGCAGATGCCCCTGATGAAATGGTTGAAATCGGCCTATGAATAATATGGTCATCATCAGGAAAAACATGAGTTTTTATTCTTATATAATGATTCCGAAAAAAAATGATGGAGAGGAACGATTATTGTTCCTTTTCCGGCTCATTGTGTTGTTCTGTGGGTTCGATTTTTCCTGATACTTTTGGTGGTTTCAACATTTTAAGTTTTTGTAAGAGCTCATCTTTTCCAGGCCCTATTAACGCATGAGTGATTACTTCTGTAAGAGTTTCTACAGGGACGACTTCTATGACATCCTTATATTTTTCTTCAATGAGCACATCTTTAATATTTGATTTTGGAACGAGAACTTTTTTTATCCCCGCATTAGCAGCTGCTTCTACTTTAGCAGTTGCTCCACCAATCGGAAGCACTGTCCCTCGGATGGATAACGATCCCGTCATTGCGACATCCTGTCGAACAGGGACTCCTTGCATGGCTGATATCACTGCGGTGGTAACTGCTATACTAGCTGAATCACCTTCAACGCCTTCATAGGTGCCCACAAATTGGATATGAATATCATGTTTTGAGATATCTCCACCCATGTATTTTTTGATGATCGCTGAAATATTTAACACGGATTCCTTTGCTATCTCTCCTAGTTTTCCAGTAGCTATTACTTTTCCTTCAGATGCTGATCCCGCTGGGGTAACCTCTGCCACAATTGGAAGAACTAATCCAGAGAATTCACTCATCGAGGGATCAGCTGAATGAACCGCGAGTCCATTGACCACGCCGATTTCCTGACCCCTTGTTTTAAAGGATCGATAGTCTTTTTGCAGTTCAATAGTTCGATCTACAACTTGTTGTTCTAATGATTTCGCGATTTTTTTCGCTGCAAGCACATGTTCTTGTGTAACCACTTGTTGTTTTTGTTCATAGGCAAGATCTCCAGCGGTACGCACCAGTCCTCCTAGTTCCCGAAGTCGGAGACTAAGTTTTCCTTTGCGTCCTGCTCGCCGTTGAGCTTCATGGATGACTTCAGCTACTGCTTCTTTGTTGAAATGAACGATTTTTCCATCTTTTTTAACTTCTTGAGCCACAAATCGAACCAGTTTTTCCCGGTTTTCAAGGGTATCAGGCATATAACTACGTAAGAATACCTCATAGCCATATCCTCGGATACGGGATCGAAGCGCTGGATGCATACCTTTTAATGCATCAAGGTTTCCAGCTGAAACTAAAATAAAATCACAGGGAACAGGTTCAGTTTTCACCATTGCGCCAAAGCTTCGTTCACTTTGTCCGGTGATTTGAAACTTTTTTTCTTGTATTGCCGTAAGTAGATGTTGTTGCGATGGAAGATTCAAGGTGTTGATTTCATCGATATAAAGCACTCCTTTATGGGCTCGATGAATAGCGCCTGCTTCAACGAGTTGATGCGGAGGTGTTTCTAGGCCAGCGGATTGAAAGGGATCATGTCGGACATCACCAAGCAATGCTCCGGAATGAGCTGCGGTTGCTTCCACGAATGGTGGGTTGTCCTCTTTATCATGGGCGACAAGTATTTTTGGGATGTGATGTAATCCTTGTCGTTGCATCATTGCGCCACGTGAGAAAATAAGAAAGATCATCACTGCAGCGATCACTCCAAAAATCGCATATTCAAGATGAATGTTATCCCAATCACCCGTGGTTAATCCTGGGGCGATTCCAGCTAGAATGGAGAGAGCAACAATCATGAACACAATAGTGGTGATCATACTGCTTTGTTGTTCTTTTTTCTTTTTTGCTTCGGTCCGCTGTGATTTCACAATGTTTTTTGCTTTTCCACCTGGTACCACCCGGATATGTGGCGTATTTGAGTCTTCATTGTTTGGATATGCGATAATATCTTCGAGGTCTTCTTTGGGTAGAAAACCAGTCATGGCTCGTGCCACCATGGATTTACCGGTTCCTGGATCACCAATGAGCATCACATGACGTTTTTGTTCCGCTGCTTTTCTGATGATATCTACTGCTTTATCTTGTCCGATTACCTGATCTAGTAATCGATCTGGAACGGTGATATCCGCAGTGGTCTCTAGGTCTTGTTTCTGCATCCATTCATCAATGGGTTCTAGGTCTTTGTTTGCCGTTGATGAGTTAGTGGTTTCATTGGTTTTTTCTGTCACGTTGTATCCACACCAAGAAAATATGTGTTGGTAATAATTCATCGTACTTAAATAATTTCCATTTTTTTATGAAAGCATTATTTTTTTCTAAAGAACACATCATTTTTTTTATTTAAGGAGATACCAGAGGAGAAGAGAAAGGATGCCAAGGATTACAAAAAGAATCCAGAGTAAATACGCTATTTTCATACGTACCAGCCAGCGTGCTTTTTTCTCAGCGGTATCAAAAAATCGCCCAAGGATGGGATCATCTTCTAGTTTCATTGATTTCATTGTTTTTGTGATTCCATGAGTGCTTTTATCCGTTTTCGTCTGAAGAAATCTTCTCGTTCTCGTTCCTCAAGTTGCATTTCAATGTATTTTTGTGTTGCTTTTAGTTTGGGGATGAGATTGTTTTCAAGGACATTGACCCGTCGTTTGGTTTTTTCGATTTCAACGGCAAGGCTTTTAATGCCACCTTCTAAATCAGCGAGTTTCAGAATGCGTTTCATGAGTGTTTGAAATTGTTGTTGACTGTCATCAAGTTTCGCACAGCTTTCAGTCATTCCATAGGATGGTTCCTCAGATATGAAAAAGGATTGATCATCCATTTTTGGGATTTTTACTCCCATGATGTTATCCTCACTGAAATCAATTTCTCCGGCTGCTGGTGCAAGCTTTGCAATGCGATGCACTTGTTGTTCACCAAGAATCATTTCTGCTTGAATAAGTGAATGAAATGCTTCTTTTAGGAGGCTGTTGAGTTCATCGACGAGTTCATTACGAGTATCTATCACTGAGAAAAACCGTTCCACTAGTGAATCTCGTTTTTGCTCAAGGAGATTATGTCCTTTTTCCGCAAGGGTGAGTTTTTTTCGGATGGATAACAGTTCCATTCTGGTAGGTTTGACGCCTTCCATTACTTGCTCGGTCATTCTTTTTCATCCTCGGTAGTATCATCTCTCTTTGATGACCCGTCTTGTTGTGTTGATTCCGCTGGTTGGTGAGCAGGAGATGACTGTTTTTTGCTTTGTTTTTTTTTGTTGTTGATGATCTGGATGGAATTGTTTAATATATTTTTCATCTATTTTTTTGAGTTCAGCAACAGGTAATGTTGCTAATAACTCCCATCCAATAGAGAGGGTCTCAATAATACTTCGATCTTCATGATCATCTTGTTTGACGAATCGTTTTTCAAATAAATCAGCAAACTGCAAAAACTTTCGATCCCGGTCTGAAAGTGCGTCTTCACCAACGATTGAAACAAGATCCCGGAGATCATTTCCTTCTGCATAGGCTGCATAGAGCTGATTTGCCACACCTGCATGATCCTCCCTGGTGCGATCTTTGCCAATACCTCTGTCCATCAGACGGGATAAACAGGGAAGCACGGATATCGGTGGATACACATCTTTTTTATGAAGACCTCGTTCTAATACGATTTGACCCTCTGTGATATATCCAGTGAGATCTGGAATGGGATGAGTGATATCATCATCTGGCATGGTAAGCAAAGGAATTTGAGTAATAGATCCTTTTCGTCCTTTAATCCTGCCTGCTCGCTCATAGATCATAGCAAGGTCCGTGTACATATACCCCGGATAGCCTCGGCGACCAGGTACTTCTTCCCGAGCCGCAGCGATTTCTCTTAGTGCTTCTGCATAATTAGTCATATCTGTAAGAATCACAAGAACCTGCATGCCTTGATCAAATGCAAGGTATTCTGCTGCGGTAAGTGCCATCCGTGGAAGAATGATTCGTTCAATTGTTGGATCATCAGCCAGATTAAGAAACATCGTGGTTCGTTCAAGAGCCCCGGTTTCCTCGAAATCACGGATAAAAAGATTTGCTTCTTCAGCGGTTATTCCCATGGCACAAAAAACAACAGCAAAGCTTTCTTCTTTTCCTAGTACTTTTGCCTGCCGAGCGATCTGACTTGCAAGTTGATTATGGGGAAGGCCTGATCCTGAAAATATCGGAAGTTTCTGTCCTCGAACAAGCGTGTTTAATCCATCAATCGTTGAAATCCCGGTTTGTATAAACTCTCTTGGATACTCACGGGAATATGGATTAATGGGATCGCCATTGATGTCTCGTCGTTCCTCTGGTATAATCGCTGGTGCATCATCTATTGGATTTCCGGTTCCATCAAAAACCCGACCTAGCATTTCAGGGTTCACTCCAAGTTTCATGGTTTCCCCAATGAATCGAGCGGAGGTTGCTTTGGTATCAAGCCCCTTGGTTCCTTCAAATACTTGTACGATTGCTTTATCAAGATAAGCTTCAAGGACTTGCCCAGTTCGTTCTTCGCCATCAGGTGTTTTAATCCGAACGACTTCATTATAAGCAACATCTTCAATGTTTTCCACAATCATCAATGGACCCGCTACTTCAGTGACCGTGGTATATTCTTTGTTTTTATTGCTCATCCTCAGTTCACCTCCTTGATCATGGTTTCAATTTCATCAGAAAGCTGTTTCTCAATTTGTTTGAATCGTGATTCAAAGTCTTCATTGGATACGGTTGCCATCCGTGCGATGTCCTCCCTTGATTTCATTTTGATGATATCATCAATATGCACATGATGATCAACAGCATGTTGAATTTGATCAGCGTAATGGTTCATGATCCGTAGCATTTCATATTGTTTTTTACCGTGACAATAGGTATCGACATCATGAAACGCATTTTGCTGTAAAAAATCCTCCCGTATCATTCGAGCACTTTCCAAGGTTGCTCGTTCTTTTGGTGGTAGTGCATCAGGTCCAACGAGTTTCACGATTTCTTGTAATTCTGATTCTTTCTGAAGAAGGCTCATCGCTTTGGTTCGTAACTGTAACCATTGATCCCCTATTTCCTTGTTCCACCAACTACTAATCATATCAAGATATAATGAATATGATTTCAACCAGTTTATACTTGGAAAATGACGACGATCCGCTAGATCAGCATCAAGTGCCCAGAATACTTTCACGATACGAAGCGTGTTTTGTGCAACGGGTTCTGAGAAATCTCCACCAGGTGGAGAGACTGCTCCCATCACTGATACACTTCCTTCTTTTTCTTCAGATCCAATTAGTTTCATCCGACCAGCTCGTTCATAGAATTCAGCAAGACGGCTAGCTAAATATGCTGGATAGCCTTCTTCACCAGGCAT
>CAZVKY010000089.1:0-5931 GCA_964627915.1 uncultured Thermoplasmatales archaeon | reverse complement strand
GTTGAACTACTATTTTGTTCATGAGGATTTGGTGTGGATGAATATTCAAAAGCATTTACCTGTACTGATACAACAAATATTAGGATGAGGGAAAAAATACAAAAAATAGTCTTTTTCTTCAACATTTTTAAATATTTTTCCTTTTTAATTAACAAACATTATATTTATAAATTCTTCGATAACAAAATAGTGAATTCTTATGGTATATTATGTAAAAATCTCTCTTTTGACAAATTTTTATATGTTATACGGATAATGATTATCATTACCAGATATGAGAAAGCATTTTACATAATTTTGAAGAATTAAATTCAGAAAAGATTAAATATACCAAAAAAATATTTTAGTTGATGATAAAAAAGTATTTCACTCGATTGATTACACTGATTTTAAACTTCACTCTTATTTTAACAAATACAATAGATAATACATTTCAGTGATTAAAATAATTAGAAATATAAAGTAAATCGGAAATACAAAACGATAGACATGTATAAAAAAGAGGGAATCAAAAAAAATGAAAAAAAGTAAAATATTGTTATTAACAATTCTAACGCTTACACTATTTTTCTTCAGTGGATGTGTTGATGAAACAAAAACTCGAGATGAAGCAATTCCTGATGATGCTGTTAAAATAACTCCTGAAACAGATATTTTCCCCCCGAATCTTTATTCAGATAAGTGGGAGGATCCTATTCCAATGCCCGGACCCATTAACACCGCAGGTGGAGAAGATGCAGGATTTATTACACCGGATGGAACAACATTCTTTTTCTTTTTCACCCCGGATGTAAACATCCCAGCAAACGAACAGCTCACCGATGGAGTTACCGGTATCTGGAAAGCTCAAAAAACAGATGATACTTGGACGGAACCAACCCGAGTTTTTTTGACTAAAACACTTGCATTAGATGGAGCTCCATTCTATCAAGATAACACACTCTGGTTTGCTTCATTTAGAACAGGTAATTACAAAGAAGATGGGGATCTATGGATTGCAAGCTATGAAAGTGGAGAATGGAAAAACATTCACAATGCAGGACCTACAATCAATGAAGAATATAATGTGGGTGAGATGCATATAACCACTGATGGAAAAACAATGTATTTTCATAAAGAAAGCTCTCTTGGATTGGGGGAATATGATCTTTTTACCATGACAAAAACAAATAATGAATGGAATGAACCAATTAATATTGGTTCACCGATTAATACTGAACAATCTGATTCAAGACCATTTGTTACCGCAAATGAAAATGAATTATGGTTCACACGACCGAGCAATACTGGTGATGTTGGACCAGCGGTATATCGATCAACTAAAAATACAAATGGATCCTGGAATGAACCAGAGGAAATCGTTTCCAACTTTGCAGCTGAACCAACACTTGATGCTGAAGGAAATCTATATTTTGTTCACCATTTCTTTGATGAAGAAATGAATATGATAGAAGCAGATATCTATGTCTGTTATCGGAAATAAAATAGATGATATCATCGAGTAAAAAAATCGGTCAGTGAACATTTATGATAGAAAATAAGAAAAAGCAACAAAAGAAATATTTTGCCCTACTTGGATTAGTTATCTTGACAATAGTATCATTTTCTGGATGTGTAGATCCCTCTGATGAACCAGTTCTTCCAGAAAGAGGATTCTATATGGGTTTACTACCAAATCCCGCTGATGGACAAGATTTTTCTGAATCCTATCAGTTAGCAGCGGAATACTCCGAACTTGTCCCCATTTGGAGTGCTGGTACCGGGGCAAATGGATTCTGGGATTATGCAGAAAACCTTGATGGCTGGTGGGGAAACACATTCATAGATGGATATATCCGAGGTAATGGTATGTATCCCGTGATCCATTTTTCATTCATTGATAAAGATCAATCAGGTAAACTTATCTTAAAAACACCAGAAACAATGCCAGATGCCACCTTAAACGATCCTGAATGGAGATCATTATACAAACTCTCAGTCATTGATGTCGTTAACACTGTTAAACCAGCGTTTCTCTCACTGGGAAACGAGGTAAACAGATGGTATGAAGCATATGGAACTGAAGAAGGAAATGAAAACGGATTTCAACATTATATCGGCCTCTATGAAGAAATCTATCATGAAGTAAAACAAATCTCACCACAAACCACTATTTTCTGTGTCTTTTCCCGAGAGATCGTCAGTGAATATAAAGAAGCAGACCTTGAAGTATTAACTCTCTTTGATGAATCAACTCTAGACATGCTCGTGTTTACCACCTATCCCATTGCCGTACAAGGAATTAATCAGGTGGGAGATATCCCTGCTGATTACTATCAGAAAGCAGCAGCATATATGCCAAATACAGCATTTGGATTCAGTGAAATCGGTTGGCCAAGCTATGAACAAGCCGGAGGCGAACAAGGGCAATATGATTTTTTAACGAATCTTGCAACCACACTGACCCTTGATCAAGGAATCAATCTTGAACTATTTATGTACTGTTGGTTACATGATCAAACAACTGAGGATACGACAGGGCTTATTGATAGGAGTGGAGAAGAACGACTTGGTTATGAAGCATGGAAACAAATCTCAACATCAACCCTATGTTGGCATCAACAAGAAAACAATCAAATCGTGTTTATGTCCCGAGCAGATGAAGAACAAGGAGAATTATATCTCTTGGATAAAAATGATACCATCACTCGACTGACCAACAACAGAAGGCATGAGCACAATCCAGCTTTATCCTTTGATGGTAAAAAAATAGTGTTTCATGCTGGTGATGAAGATAATCCATTAGACTGGGAGATTTACCTTTTAGATTTAGAAACATTAAAGGAAACACAACTTACGGATAATCAAGTCATTGATGGACATCCAGATTGGTCACCAGATCATAACCATATCGTCTATGCATCATTTCAAGATAATGAAGGAAGACCAGCAGCAGTTGCCGATCTTTATATTATTGATTTAGAAGGAAATCGTATACAACAATTAACAGATAATGAATGGGAGGACAATGATCCTGAATGGTCTCCGGATGGAACAAAGATTGTATTTAAATCAAATCGAAGAACCAAGACTGATGCTCGAGAGGAAATCTATGTTATGGATAGTGATGGAAGCAATATTTCACGGTTATCCACAACAACAGGATGGGAATCAGATCATGATCCCAGCTGGAGCCCAGACAGTAAGTCTATTGCATTTATGCATTATTCAGGTATACGACCTTGGACTGATCTTGTTGATCTACATACGTTTATGAATAAATGGGATGAACTTACCCCATGGAATACCTATATTGTTGATTTACATGGCAATGTTCAACAAGTCACTGATACCGAGTATATTGCACAACTTGCGGTGTTTTCAAAAAATGGTGAACAGATCCTTTATCTAGATAATGAATTTATTCTTATAAACAATAAATTATGGGGGATCCATCATTATTTTACCCTCATAGATCGAGATGGAAGTAATAAACAACAACTCCTCCCAGCTGATCGACATACTCCAACCGTTGAATACTTTGATTGGTAACTTTATCAGTGTGAAAACATTGTATTATTGATACTTTTATGACTTGTATGGTACTCATTTATTTTTAAAAAAAATTGATGAAAACCATAACAGTAATTATGATAATAAATGTTTAAGGAACCCATGTTAGTTGATGAAATAATCAATAATATGCCCTGGGTTTTTTTGCTTTCACTTTATGCAGCGTTAATTACCATGGGGACAAAAAAAATCTATGAACATATGATTGCAAAAGGATTTAAGAAAAACGTTGCAGTCTACTACAATCGAAAGATAGTTCATATGTTTGCTGGTGGCATTGTAGTCCTTCTTGTCCCTCTTATTTTTACTTCAGAAACCTCAGATTATCCCTATGTCTATCCCTTAATCATAGGCTTAGTTCTCACGGTGTTTACCTATATACCACATAAAACCGGAAATATTCTTTATTGGTTACAGGCCAAGGAAAATCAAAACGATGTTCATTTCTGTCTTATGTGGGCATTAATCGTTTTCTTTCTATGGATTCTAATCAGGGATCCCTGATAGCAATTATTCCACCAACGTTTATGGCCTTTGGTGATGGAGTAACTGGTGTAGCACGCAATGCATTGTTTAAAAAAAGAACAAAAAGTGCAGTAGGAAACATCTTCATGGTCATCGTCAGTGTTCCATTAGGTTATTTTCTTGCAAGTATGGCTACTCCATCAATTCCATGGTGGGGTGTTGTCGCTGCATTGGTGGCATCCTTTGTAGAACGATATGAATTTGGACCCATTGATGATAATGTGCTCATCTCTGTTAGTGCAGCCATTATTTTATATATTGGTTACAGTCTTGGATCATTACCAAACTTACTTTCTGGCTGATTATTTTTCATAGTAATGTCTCAGAGGATTGATTTATCTTTTTTCTCTATTTTAAAAATGATAATAAAAAAATAAATACTATTAGGAATATGTGAATATTATGTTTGGGATGACCTTGTTGAACCGAGCTGAATTTATTGGTAAAACAATAAAGATTAGTTTGTTTGCTGGTTTATTTTGGCTTATTTCTCTCATTATATGCTTACTCTTATTTTCACACTCCTTGACTTGGTACAGAATCATTGGAATAATTCTTTTTTCTCTACTCATTTTTGTAACAATTATTATAGTCTTCTTGTTTTACCAACTAAAAAAGCTAATTCCACCTATGGGGTGGAAATTTATAACAAATATGGTAATAATAAAACCTGTGATTAATCTATTAATTATACCATATATGATATTAATTTTTACTAGTCTTTATTTTATATTACTTGCTGATTCCTTCTCAATAATACAAAACACTGCCATGATACTAGTTTTTATTTTAGGCATTATCATAAGCATTGGAATGATCAGTAAAAACTCAATTCGATCTTTACAGCAACTTATAACCTGCCCTCATTCTTCAGATTCACGTTATGAAAGACAATGGAGATAAGAAAATGAAACACCACCTATTCAAAAAAATGTTCATAGTTTTTCTTTTTACGGTTTTTTTATCCATAACTGGTTGCTTAGAAACCCTTTCCAATTTTGATATAGATCCAGTTGTCATGCGGGCAAATCCCTATCTAAAAAAATTAGCCTTAAATGATGAGGATTTACAGACCTATGCTATATCTATCATTCAATCTTGTAAGAATAATACAACTGCTTGTATTCTGAACACAATGTATCGGCATATCGTTGAAAACTATGAATACATCCCAGATCCAGATGATGAAGAAATCATTCAAACTCCTCAGGAAACCATTGCCAAAAAAGGAGGAGATTGTGAAGATTTAACCATTCTTTTGATCTCTCTACTAGAAAATATTGGATTAAACAGTTATCTTGTCTTAACTGACACACATGCTTATGCTCTCGCTGTTGATATTGACCCAGATTTACTCTGGCCATACATTGAAGATTCACTCATTGCACAAGTTGAACAAGATAACGAAAAAGAAATCCGACAAACCTTTACTGATACTGTTACATTGAATGGAAAATCCAGCTGGTATTATGGTGGAAATGGAGAAAGCCTTTCAGACTCATTTAGCTCACTACTGTTTATCTATAATGTTACTGCTACACGTCCCATTGATTTCTACGTGGTACCCTCAAAAAAAGATTTTCATCTATTTGCCAATGACAGTTCATTCACCCAGGTACCCAGTTGCACTCATCTTCAAAAAACCCAGATTATTGGAGATTGCACTTTACAGACCTATGGTGGAATCATTCTGTATAACAACGGTTTTCGCTCTACAAAAATCAGCATTGATCTTGAACAATACTTCAAACCCTCTTTTTACAGCTTATTCAAAAATAACACCATCTCTACATACACTATCAATAACAAACAAAGCGTGGTTCTTGATCCAACTGCTGGAGTATATGGTTATCC
>CAZVKY010000088.1:0-5996 GCA_964627915.1 uncultured Thermoplasmatales archaeon | reverse complement strand
ATAACAAGGATAAAAAACTTAAATGATAACATCAATGTAAAAACTGAGGGAACATGCATAAAATGAGAGAGAACTTAGTTGGAAAAATGGTGAGAAATGATTGTGGTATTCCTATTGGTGTGATCAAGGAATCAGTGACCGATACAGATTCTGGAAAAATTATTTCTTTGTTGATTGATCCATTTGATAGTATCGATTCAGATGAATATACACTTAATGAAAAAGGCCATATTGTGTTACCATTTCAGAATATTGCTCCCGTAAAAGATGCATTGGTTTTTGAGGATACCTTAGATTATACGTTTTAATCGAAAAATACTGGGGTTTCATTGAGTTATAAACTTTTTTTCATCAGGTTGATATGATCTGAGAGATGCCTGGTGATCAAAAAGTTTTCTTTGACACGTTGTTTTCCTTGTTCACCCATGGTTTTTGCGGTTTCTGGATGTTTTAGGAGATACGTAATTTTTTCAGCAAATCCCTGGTAATCAAGTGCTTCTAAAAGGTAACCGGTTTTTCCTTCGATTACTTGTGAGGGTATTCCACCCACATTTGATGCTACTACTGGTGTTTCTTTCCAAAGTGCTTCACTGACAGTAATGGCAAATCCTTCCTTAAGTGATTTCTGGATGACCACTGCTGATTCTCGTTGTAATGCATTGATGACGATATCTGAGGCGTTAATGATTAGATGGATGTCTTTTTCTCCTTGTACTGTTCGTTCTAATTTCTCAAAGATCTCTTGACCTTCAGGATCATCAGTAGCCATGGATCCTACAAGAACAAGTTGGCAGTCAGTGTTCTTTTTGATGAGTTTGAATATTTTAACTAATCCTTCTGGATCCTTCCATTTATCAAATCGAGATACCTGACAGATAATTGGTTTATCTTGATCGATACCGGATTTAGAAAGATATTTTGAGATAGTAGAAGAAGGAATGTTTTTGTTTTTTAGATTAAGGGGATCTATTGAGGGTCTGATAATATGCTGCGGCATCACTGCTTCAGGGATATCTGTTTCTTTGAATTGATCCATGGAAACAATCATGCCATCATATTTGAGAATGAACATTTTTAGATAATCCCAAAGTGCTTTCATTGGATTTGAGATATCAATATGACATCGCCAGATCCATGGTTGTTTTTTCTTGTAACAGGTAATGAGTGGGAGTGGTTGTGGATCATGAACCAGTACGAAATCATGGTTAAGATGAGTAAAAATTGCATTGTTGACATTGTTGATGTAATAGATTTCTTTTTTCTTAGTAGTTAGATTTATTTGTTCTCCTTGTAAAGCATTATGAAATTTTTTGGTAATGGTAAAAAAATCAAGGTCTCCATGAAGCACCCGCCAGTCTGTTTTGATGCCGACATCATTCATTAAAATGATGAGACTATTAAGAATTTCAGCGACTCCTCCACCTTGATAGGTTGAATTAATGTGAACCGCTGTTTTTTCTGATAATGATGATGCCTGATCATAGATACCCGCTATAACCTCATCACCAACAACATCTCGATATTTTTCTAAAGAAATAACTGGAACAATAGCCATATGATCACTTTTTTCCCATCCTGAAGCGAAATGAAATGTTTTCATCTCTATTTAAGTTTAATCGCCGGTAAAAAATTGAGGGATAGCTGATATCAAGTATTCTCTGTTTTTTCTAAAGGAAAAACAAAGAGAAAGTGTTCAGTTTTTGAGTTGAATGGTGCTTAATGATTGTAGGAAAAAAAGAACATCATCAGGATCTGAGACAACGTATTCAGCAGCGGTTTGTCTGCGTTCATTGTTTTTTACATAGATGGTTATTCCTTGTTTTTTTATTTGGTTAAAGGCATCTTCATCAGTGGTATCATCCCCGATATAGATAGGAAGAATAGAATCTGAGGAATACTTATGTAACAGCAGGTTAACAGCATGTCCTTTATTCCATCCTTGTGGTCTGAGTTCAATGACTTTTGATCCATAGATGAGCTGTATTTGGTTTTCTTTATCTATTTTTTTACTGATTGATTCAATGGTTTCAATGATTGGTTGAACCTTGTTTTCAGGGAGTAATCGATAATGAAATGCAAGGGAGTAGGTTTTATCTTCAATGATGATTTCTTTTTGGTTTTTAAAGATGGTTTCTGCTTGTTTTTTTATTTTTTTGAGGAGTGTTTTGATGGTGGATGCCTGTTTCCAAAAATAGGTTTCTCCGTTTTCCCATTCGATTTCGATGCCATGTAATCCCACAATGGATAATCCTTTCAGGGGAAGAAATTGTTTTATTTCTTGCAGAGGTCTTCCTGTGATGACGAAAACGGTGTAGGAGGGATGTTTTATCAATTGATTTAAAATAGTTATTACTTCCGATGGTGTTTTCACATCTTGTGGTCGTTGTTGAAAAGAAACAAGGGTTCCATCATAATCCAGAAATAAAAAAATGTGATTGGTTTTTTCTATCTTATTTACTATTTCATGGGTATGATCGAATAAATATTTAGTCATAGCTTTTTTCCCATTCATCCATAAAATTTGATAGCCACCATTGTGCACTATGTTTTTTGACTCGATCTTTCATGGTTTTCAGGCGTTGTGTTTTCTCATCAGCAGGCATTTCCACAGCGGTTTTGATTGCGCCAGCGGTTCCCTCTAAATCATAGGGGTTGACCATGAGTGCCCCATGTAATTCTTCTGATGCTCCGGCAAATTCACTGAGGATGAGTACGCCATCATCATCTTTTGCTGCGGTGAATTCTTTTGCGATAAGATTCATACCATCCCGGATGGGAGTGAGAAGCCCTATGTCAGCGGCTTTATAGTATGCAAGCAAGGATTGTTGCGGTATTTTTCGATAAAAATAAACAATAGGTGTCCAGTCTTCTCTTCCGAATCGACTGTTGATATCTCCTACTGCTTCATCGATTTCTTTTTTCATTTCACAGTATTCTTCAATGTTATCCCGACTTGGTGTAGCGATTTGAACAAGGACTACTTTTTTTCTGAAATCAGGGTTTTGATCAAGAAAGTATTCATATGCTTTGATTCGATCCAGGATTCCTTTGGTGTAATCTAATCGGTCAATACCTAAGATTAGTTTTTTGTCCTTATGCATCTGTTTTATTTTTGTTGATTCTTTGAGGACTCCCTCTGTTTGAGCTAGATCATAGTAATCTTTGTAGGAGATGCCAAGTGGAAAATGTTTCACCCGTGTGGTATTGGTTGCTGATGTGACCTGTTTTTTTTGTTTATCAATCTGGATATTAGATTTTTTATTGGAACAATCCATGAAGTTATGGACATAGGATTTGGTATGAAATCCGAGGAGATCACAATGTAAAAGACCATCCAGAAAAGCAGATCGTTGCGGCAGTGATCCAAAGATTTCCCAGGGAGGCCAGGGGATATGCCAAAAAAAAGCGATTTTTGCATCAGGTTGTTTTTCTTTGATGTACTGTGGGACTAACGCGAGATGATAATCATGAATCCATATCCAATCATTTTTTGTCTGGATTTCTTCTAAGACCGCATGGGCGAATTTTTTGTTTACTTTACAATATGATTTCCAGTAATCATCATCAAAATTAATTTTTTCTACAAAAAGATGAAACAAGGGCCAGAGCACTCGGTTTGAAAAACCCTTGTAGTAATTGGTTATTTCTCCTTTGCTTAGTTTGATTCTTTTCAATGTATATTTTGGTTTTTCTGGGACTAAGACTTTGTTTTCAGCATTGCAAACGTCAAAATCCGCTGAGCCACTTCCCCAGGCAATCCAAAGTCCTTTTGTTTCTTGCATCAATGGATCAAGAGCTGAAATTACCCCACCTAATGATTTCTTTAGAACAATACCTTTTTTGGTTCTGTTATGTGCATATGGCTCCCGATTGGAGACCATTATTAACCGTTTTTTTTGGATGTTTTCCTCCCCATGTTTTCCCATTTTTGGTATGGTCTATTCATTAATAATCTTTAGCATGTCTGTCCTGTTATACTTTTCGAAAAATAAAAAAATCATCCCTGGAATAGTTCCTATTAAATAAAAGATTTATTAAACACCATATTTTTTATGGTGCGTGTGCATCAAAAATACTGGTATTTGATTATTTCCAATGTGCTGTTGAAAGCAATCCTTTTTTTTCTTTTCCTAGTTCATGTTTTAAAAGAGGACTGGTTATGGTCATTGTTTATACTGATAATGTTTTTTATTTCCATTGTTCCTACGTTGCTTAGACGGTTGGCAAACATTAATCTACCCTTATTATTGGATTTTTTCGTTGCCCTAGCATTGATTTTTCATGTGGGTAATGGAGTACTGGATGGATCAGCATTTATTGATGTCTATAACAAATTCACTCATTTTTTTTCAGCTATTGTGGTAGCGTTTATTTCATTGCTCATCTTATATGTGGTTCATGAGTTTGAAGGTGACATTGTTAATAATACAAAAAAA
This sequence comes from uncultured Thermoplasmatales archaeon, assembly GCA_964627915.1. GTDB lineage: Archaea > Thermoplasmatota > E2 > DHVEG-1 > DHVEG-1 > EX4572-165. The sequence continues at coordinate 1,560 of CAZVKY010000088.1, read as the reverse complement.
GTGTTATTTGACATTATCATCATCACGATTGCGCTGGGTGTAATATGGGAGCTTTTAGAATGGGGAACGGATATATTGTTTCATTTGACGTCTCAGGTAAGTTTGGATGATACCATGCTTGATTTAGTTGCTGATACATTAGGTGGTATCGTGATGGCATTCATTGGTTTTCTGCTAATTAAAAGAGGAGTGCTACATCCCATTGCTCGGGATATCAAAAATCAGATTGAGAAACATTTATAGGAATAATAATTGGATTGAAAAAGATGAGGAAAAATGTTCTTCATATGAGTGGTATTGTTCTTTCATTTTCAATGAAAATGTTAATGGTTGGATTACTTATTATCTCTATTTTTAATGCTCAGTTAGCCTGGGTTTTTGGATGTAGTTTTGCTCTTTTTTTAAGTTTGATCCCCATGATACTTGAGAAAAGTTATAAGATTCATCTCCCTCTTATTCTTGATATTTTAATCACGCTTGCTTTGTTTCTTCATATCGGTGGGGTGTTGCTGCAGGCCTATTCAACCATTCCCAATTATGATATTCTCACTCATTTTGTTTCCTCGTTTATTATCGCGTTTCTTTCCTTTGTATCGATTTATATTCTTGATGAATTCTGGGATGGGTTAAGGATGGATAAGTATGCTATCGCGTTTAATGTTGTGATTTTAACGGTGGCATTGGGCGTTATTTGGGAATTAGCAGAATGGTCTTCTGATCTGTTGTTTGGTACTTATGAACAATGGGGATATAACGATACCATCAAGGATTTATTTGTGGATATGATCGCAGGTATGGTAATGGCAGTTCTTGGTTTATTGTTGATTAAACATGGTGATTTTAATGTCCTGACTGATGATTTAGGAAAAGGAATTAGTAACTGGTTAGTTAAGAGGAGGAAGAGATGAAAAAAACAAAAACGGGAAATAAAAACACCAATCTGTTTTTTTTCTTTTTTCTTTCGGATCATTCTTTTTTCTTCTACAGTGCTTGCGGTATACAAACAGGATTACGTTTGGGTGTTTGGATCTTGTATTGGGTTATGTATTAGTGTTTTACCGGCTCTTATTAAAAAAGATATAAAGATGACACTGCCATGGATCTTTGATTTTTTTATTGCTTTGGTATCAGTTCTTCATATCGGTGGCAGAATACTTGATTATTATATCATGATACCCGGGTATCAACTCATCACCCGTTTTTTTATCTCAGCATTGGTAGCATTTCTTAGTTTAGCCTTTATTTATATTTTAGATGAGCATTGGGATGGGTTGATGATGGATACGCATGCCATGGCTTTTATAACCGTTATTTTTACCATGGCTATGGGAGTTTTTCTGGAGTTTATCAAATGGTTAAATAGTTCAAGCGGCTATTATGTACGATCAAATCAGGTATTGATGATGAATTTAACTGCTGATACCTTCGCAGGTATGATTATTGCTTTTATTGGTGTGAACTTGATTAAAAGGCGGATCTTTGGAAAAATAACGGATTCACTGGGTGATCAAATCAATGAAATTTTCATTCAGTCTGAAAGCTCAAACGGAGATGAACAAG
>CAZVKY010000087.1:0-6048 GCA_964627915.1 uncultured Thermoplasmatales archaeon | reverse complement strand
GTAGGGATCCATTACTTTTTAATGAATCCCAAACTGTTTCACCATCAATCTTCTTTTTTTCCTTTTTGAATTAAAAACTTTTTTCTTGAAACCAGTGGTTAAAAGTTAAATACATCTCGAAGCATTTGACCTGCCCTATGTCCTACAAGTCTCCAAAGCTCACTGTTGATGGAGTTTTAATAGATCGTGATTCGTTGTTGTTAATACAGCGGAAAAACAATCCATATCAGGGAAAATGGGCTTTACCCGGTGGTTTTGTTGAATATAACGAAAAAACAACGGATGCAGTCATCCGGGAATTCTATGAAGAAACAGGGTTAAAGACAAAGATACAAACTCTTGTCGGCGTTTACTCTGATCCAACTCGAGATCCCCGGGGGCATACAGTGAGCGTCGTCTATCTTCTTAAAAAAAATGGAGGAGATCTACACGCCGATGATGATGCATCCGAAGCTCGATTTTTTCCAATTAAAGATATTCCAAATCTTGCCTTTGATCATGACAACATCATAAAAGATGCAATCAAATTATGGAGGAAACAATAATGTTTTGTAAAAAATGTAAAGCACTGATGTATCCAAAAGAAGATTATTTTATTTGTAAAAAATGTGGTCATAAAGAAAAAAAGAAAGGAAAATCTGTTGTTATCTCAGAACAGAAGAAAAAAGAAGTCACCGTCATTGAAGATAAAGATAAAACAAATGTGCTTCCAAAAACCGAAAAAATATGTCCAAAATGCGGCCATAATGAAGCTTACTGGATTCTCCGACAAATGCGGGGAAGCGATGAACCAGAGAGCAGATTTTTTACCTGCACCAAATGTGGTCATAAATGGAGAGAAGATTAACAGAGACCGCTTAGCTTCTTGAAAAATTAATAATTACCGTCAGGGTTATAAATGCAGAACACATAATGGATGGTTACACACATATGACTCATACCTTTGATTGGGGAGGCCGGAAAGATGTTTAATGCCAAGGTAAAATCAGACGTTCTAAAAGGAATAATAGATGTAACATCACCACTTGTTAATGAAGTAAAATTCAATGTAACAAAGGATGGTATAAGCCTGAGAGCAGTCGATCCTGCTCATGTGGCCATGGTTGATCTAAATGTTGGAAAAGATGCTTTTGATACCTATGAAGCAAAGGACATTGAACTCGGGGTGGATATGGATAAATTTGCTGGTATCATGCGACTTGCTGGAAGTGGAGATGACGTCACGTTAACATATGATGATAAAGCAAATAAATTAATTATCACTATTGGAAACCTGGTTCGGAAAATGGCACTTATTGATACCGCTGGCATGCCAGATCCAAAGATGCCCACTCTCGATCTTCCTGGAAAAGTGATAGTGAAAGCAGCAGAGCTCACTAGAGGGGTACGAGCATCAGAAGCAGTTTCCGATCATCTTGCCCTTACCATGAACGATGCATCATTTGAATTGTTTGCTGAGGGAGATACCGATACCGTAAATCTCAATCTCTCAAAAGATATGGTAGAGGATTTAACCGTAAAAGGAAATCTAAAAAGTTTGTTTTCCATTGATTATTTTAGCAATATGATCAAACCAGTGAAAGGAAGCGATCCCATTACCATTCATCTAGGTAATGATAATCCTGCTCGAGTGGAGTTTGATATTGCCAATACCAAGGGACATGTGACCTATTTACTTGCTCCCCGTATTGAATCTGAATAACAATTCATCTTTGGTTTTCATAGGTGATTTTTTATGCCGCCATATCATCATCGAAAAAGATATGTAGGCTTTATCATAACAAGTCAACAAAATATTACTCGAAAGCAGATGATACAACATCTACAAGATCATTGTTATCATCTTTTTGGTGAATCTTGTAAAACCTATGGTATTTTTCTAACCCGTTTTACAGGAAAGAAAGGCATTGTGCGCTGTCATCACACCGCAAAAACAGAAACCATTACATTATTACGGTCAATCACTCAAATCAAAGACACAACGGTTTCAATAAAAACCATTGGTACCTCAGGAACCATTAAATCGTTATTGAGAAAACATTTCGACAATGAAGCCCTTCAACCAAAAAAGAACCTGAACAATAATTAACCCCCAAAAATGAGTGCTAGTTTTCATCGATTTTCTTATTAACCCAATAATTCATTTGGGAATACACTATGAAAATACGAACCATTACCATTGGTTGTGAACTTGATTCATCTTTCATTGAAAAACAAGTAAAACAACTAGGAGAAAAAGCAAAACAAGCAAAAAAATGGTTTCTTGACCATGGTTATGAAGTTCAGACTGTGCGTTTAAGCACTCAGCCCTGGGAATATTATGCCTCGACCAAAAAGGATTTACTTTCTATAGCAAAAACATTGCAAAAGATTACCAAAAAACATCGATTTGAGTATTTTAACATGGGGCCAACAACAAATCCAGTTCATATTTCATTTATTCAAGAGGTGTTACAACACACTCAGACTGGGTTTTGCACCAGCACTATTACAAGCAGAAACCAAATTGATTACGATGCAACCTGGGAAACTGCAAAAGCAATGAAAACCATTTCAACAATAGAAAAACAAGGTTTTGCAAATCTTCGATTTGCTGCACTTTGTAATATCAAAGCCTGCACACCATTTTATCCTGCTTCTTTTCATCAAGGACCTGCATCTTTTGGCATTGGTCTTGAAAATAGTGATATTGTGTATACCGCGTTTCAAAAAGCAGCAGATATTACACAGGCCTCAGAGATATTAACTCAGTTTCTACTAAAGCAGTATCAAAAAATAGAGGAAATCAGCAAAGAACTCAGTGAAACCATTGATTTATGCTATGCGGGGATTGATGGATCAGTTTGTAGTTCTGTTCAAAAAAATGAAAGTACTGCCTTTGCCTTTGAACAACTCAAACTTGGAAAATTCGGTCAACCAGGTACTCTTTCCATTGCAAAAATCATCACCGATGTTTTAAAGAATCTAACCGTAAAAAAAATAGGTTACAATGGCTTGATGCTACCGGTGTTGGAAGATTATGGTCTTGCAGTACGAAACAATGAACAAACATACAATCTTTCAAATCTTCTTCAGTACTCTGCGGTCTGTGGAACTGGATTAGATACTATCCCTCTGCCGGGTTCCATTTCAGTGGAAAAAATCTATGCAATTCTTTTAGATGTCGCCAGTTTATCAACCAAATTACAAAAACCACTCTCCGCAAGATTACTTCCCATTCCCTCAAAAAAAATTAAAGATATGACCACCTTTGATTTTGCATATTTTGTCAACTCACAGATAATGAGTCCATAAACATCTTAGCAAATATTCATTTGCCAAAAAAGGGGAAGATTAAAACCTTTTATTTCTCTTACCACACTGATGTCCTCAAAAAAAATAGGTGTTATCACGGTTCTTCTTGCCAGCCTGATGTGGGCATTAGAACCAGTTCTTGCAAAGCTATCTTATGTACAAACAGATTTTGTACAGACTTCTGCTATCAGAGCGATCGTTGTAGCGATTGTTGCCCTTTTTTATGTCATGATATCACAGGGGACATCATTACGGATAACGAAAAAAGAAGCACCAGTCCTTTTGTATATTGCCTTTGTTGGTACCCTTTTTGCAGATTTACTCTATTTCTACGCCCTCACCAGTATTCCTGTAGTTAATGCAGTTCTCATCGGTCATCTTCAACCACTGTTTATCATACTACTGAGTTTTTTAATATTGAAAGCAGATCGATTAAACCATGTTGATTATCTTGGAATTACATTGATGATGATTTCAGCCGTTTTCGTAACAACAAAAACCATGGCTAACGCGTATTCACTTCAGTTTGGATCCATTGGTGATGCGGTGGTATTGCTTGCCACAATTGCTTGGGCGACAACTGCTATAGCTATGCGGAAATATTTAACAACACTTCATGCAGGAGTAATCACTTTTTACCGTTTTTTTATTGCTGCTCTTGTTTTTGGTTTTTTTATCACTATTAATAATATGTTTTTTATTAATATCTTTCAAATTGCAGTGGGTATCGTCGTTGGCATTGGAACAATCTGCTATTATGAAGGATTAAAACGATTAAAAGCAGCTCAAGTCTCCGGTCTCGAACTGGGAGCACCCGTATTTGCAGCTATCATTGGATTTTTAGTACTAGGAGAAAAGGTTACCTGGATGCAATTTTCTGGAATAATTCTACTAATACTAGGAATTATGTTACTCTCAAAAAAGGAAAAGAAAACCCCTGAGCAGAATGATAATATTACTCGATTACCATGATATCAAATGATACCTCAAAGAAAACAACATCAACTGTTTTTTCCACCTTTCTTCAAGTTGGTCATCAAGCAATACACACCACTGCAACATTATTGAAAATAATGATACCCGTTACCATCATTGTCAAAATTCTTCATGAACTTGGATTCATCGATATTATTGGATCAATGCTATCACCGGCGATGCAATTCCTTGGTTTGCCTGGAGAAACAGGCCTCGTGTGGGCTACCGCAATGATAACAAATATTTATGGTGGATTATTGGTGTATATTTCTATTGCCGGGGAACAAGTTTTCTCGATAGCAGAAGTTACGGTTCTAGCCACTATGATTCTTATTGCTCATAGTCTACCAGTCGAAGTCAGTATTGCTCGAAAAGCAGGTGTTTCTGCATGGTTTACCCTGCTGTTACGGATAGGGAGTGCAATCTTGATTGGATGGATGCTTCATCTGTTTCTTTCATCATTTCGTTTGTTAACCCAGCCTGCTCAAATGACCTGGCAGGCAGAAACCAATGAAATGAGCCTTATCGTCTGGTTTCTTCGGCAGATTCAGAACTATGTCATGATATTTTTGATTATTTTTGCTATGCTTCTTTTGATGAAAACTCTGGAAAAATTAGGGATCATAGAAAAGATTAATCGGTTTTTTGAACCTGGTTTGAATCTAATTGGTTTGAGTAAAAATGCTGCACCAATTACCATCATCGGGGTAACCTTAGGATTATCATATGGTGGAGGATTAATCATTAATGAAGCTCGATCAGGGAAATTAGATGGAAAAAACGCTTTTTTATCCGTATCCTTAATGGGGCTAAGTCATAGTTTAATTGAAGATACCATTTTGATGTTAACCATTGGTGCTTCATTGATTGGTATTCTCTTCTTTCGCGTATTCTTTACTTTATTGGTTATCGTTTTATTGGTAAAATTGATTAAAAAAATCTCAAAGAAAACATTTTTCCAGTTTTTATATCACCAGTAAAACATAACTAAACAAATATCCCATAAGCACACTTGATTACACTTATCAGTTAAATCTTAATGAACACTGCATCAAATAAAAGAGCAGAAACAAATAATGGGAGGATAAGAAGGCCAAAAAAGGAAAGTAATGCTACAAAAATAGTGCTCACAAAGAAAATGGATGCTTTTGGTAATGTTAGTCGACTCATAATTCCCCAAGTAATATATTATATTTATATATTAATAATTTTTCTTATATATTTTATCGATTTTTATAAAATATCTAAAAAAAACAAGCTTTTCAATGAGAAACGATAGAGTGATTCATCTAAGATTTTCTTAAAAAAGTGATATTACGGTTCAAAATGAATTCAATTCATTATTAATAATCTCATTAATATATAAATAAATTATTTTTCTTTAATGTATAGTTGAAAGATACTTTCTAAAAATGCTAAAACCATTTGATCCAATCAAAATAAACAAAAAAAGGAAAAAAACTTCATCCATTCTAGCTCTCTGCCAGAATTTAAAACTAAAAAAGAAAAAGATAAATACGATTCATAAACGAACAATTATTGAAAAAAACAGTCAAATTGCATTTAAAAATAGATCATCATAAAATACATGATGATTTGCTTTATTTTCGCTTTTCTAATTTCTCGTAATATTCTTTTACCCGTTTACGAATGTTTGTATTTCTGCGGCGATCATGCAGTTCCTTTATTCGCCGTTCTTCATGATCAGCAAATGTTGCCATAGTATTTTGTCCTCTCAATCTATCAAATATAGTTTTGTATTTTGTGATAAGGGCCCTC
>CAZVKY010000086.1:3065-6287 GCA_964627915.1 uncultured Thermoplasmatales archaeon | reverse complement strand
TCTTCTTTTTGTTTGGTGATGGTTACTGTTGTTTGAGCACTAGTAGATGCACCATCATTATCTGTAACGGTGAGATAGACCAAATAGGTTTTTGCTTCTGAATAGGTATGAGTTGTGATTTCATTATAACCAATCTCGCCGTCACCAAAGTTCCATGTATAATTGGTGATGGTTCCATCACTATCAGTACTGTTTATCCCTGAAAACATAATGATTTTTTTGGTTTTTCCACTGTAGGGGCCTCCTGCATCAGCTATTGGTGGAGTGTTTACCTGCCCAGCGATAGTTGCCATGGTGCTTTTGGTATCACTGGTTCCATCATTATCAATCACTGTTAATGTTACGGTATAGGTTCCAGCAGATGGATAAGTATGTGTTGGTTGTTTGGCCAGGATTTCACTGCTGCCATCTCCAAAGTTCCATCGGTAAAAATCTATACTGCCATCAGGATCAGCGCTTTGTGATGCATCAAAAAAAACAGATTCAGTTGGTTTCGCAGTGTATGGTCCACCAGTGTCTGCGACGGGTGGCTGGTTATCTGGTGGGGTAGCCATGGTAGTAAAATACCAGATATCAGAAGTATTTTCTAGGATACTATCATTAACAACAACATACCAAAGAAACGTGGTATCAAATGGTTGAGTATATTGACATTCTGCGGTTTCTCCTTCGTTTACTCGTTTATCGGTTCCAATAAGATAATCAGTTTCATTTTCTTTGTATTGATAAAAAGAGACAGTGAGTTGATCACTGTCATCATCGGTTACCTTAACCTTAAACGTGATTTTAAGACCAACACCAGTTTCAGTATCAGATGGTGAAGGATCACTTGGTTTATGTGGTGGTTTTAAAAAAAATCCCAAAGGGTATTGATCATCAATTCCATTTTTCGTGTATGCTACATCACCGATGCCATCATGGTTTCGGTCAACATAATCATAATCACTCCAGTAGTTACCTTTTTGATTAAGATACCAAGTGTTGTGATTGTCATCCTGTGCTGTTTTGCCATTGTCTCTGAATTTGTTTTCACTGATCACATTGTTGCTGCTAACAGATTGAGCATAAATTCCTGCTGCGGTTTGGTTTCCAAAAACATTGCTGATGATCTGGTTTTGTGATCCTACAAGTAGAATGCCTCGTTCATTCGCATCAAAAGTGTTGTTTTTCACGGTGACACTCGTGGTTTCTAAATAAAGTCCACCACCAGTGTTATCATGAATGGTATTGTTTTTGATGATTCCTTGTTGAATGTTTTCTAAGTAAATACCATAGTAGTCACAGGTAGCGACATCATTTGTTGATATATTGATGTTTGAGCTGCTGATATAGGAGAGTCCATTTAAACTTGTTTTAACGGTGTTACCATATAATCGACTGTTAGATGACCCCGTTATATGAATTGCTGTATCGGTACAGTTCTCTAAATTATTGTTAAAGATATCATTGGTATCTGATGATTCTACACAGATTCCTCGTTTTGTGTTATTGCAGCTGTTTCCACTGATGACACTTCCATCTCCAGAGCTATCAAGATATAACCCATAGCTATCCGTGTCATTAAAGTAGTTCCCTGAGACAATGACATTGTTTGCTTTTACGGCGATGAGTGCACCAATCGGTGAGCTTTTATAATCCCTAGCATCTTGTAAGGTAAAATCCTGGAATTCTGCGTAATCAGCAGTGATTTCAACGGTGTATCGTTTGTCCGTTCTGGTATCAATAATACTTGGTTCTCCATCGATACTACCCCATATAGTTATTTTTTTGTTAACCGTAAGTGTTTCATCGTAATCACCGCCAAACACATAGATGGTATCATCGGTGTTTGCAAGATCAATTGCTTCTTGAATTGTTTTATAGGGTTTTTCAGCAGTTCCATCACTATATCCTTTATAGGAACTATCGACGTAGAGTTCGTTTTCACCTGCATCTGAGGAAACAAAACTAACAGAAAACAGATTGATTATAAGCAGAAATAAAATTAATAAGACATATTTTTTTTGTTTCATTGTTGCAATCCCATCCTTGCAGTCTGATATCAAATAGTAGAGCTTGGATTTATAGTTTTCTCATCTTTTCATGGCAGATGTTTTTTTGTATGATTAGCTGTATTACATGGTTTGTCTATGCGTGTTTGTATTGGTGGAACGTTTAATGTTGTTCATAAGGGTCATCAGCGGTTGATCAAGCAGGCTTTTTCTATTGCTGGTCCGGAGGGTTTTGTGTTTATTGGAATCGCTATTAATGATTTGGTTGCTCAGAAGAAACAAGTAAAAAGCTTTGAAGCCCGTAAGGATCAGCTTGTTGAGTTTATAAATAAAAAAAAGCCTGTTCCAACTGTTGTTATTGAACCGATTACGAATAAATTTGGTCCCACACTTAAGCAAGATTTTGATGTGATCGTGGTTTCACCTGAAACGATTTCAGTTGCTAGAGAAATCAATAAAGAACGTCAAAAAAAGGGGAAGAAGCAAATGAAAATTGTGCAAATTCCATTTATATTAGCTGATGATGGAAAACCAATACGTTCCACCCGGATCATAAATGGAGAGATCAAGGCGGATGGAACACATCTATCAAGCGGTAAAAACTGAGTGATTACTTTTATATATGGTCTGCTATTACCTTCGAGTAAGGTGACCAAAGTATGAGTTATATAGTCTTTGAGGTTAAAAGTGAAGATTCAGGGAAGATTAATAAATTCATGAAAGATGATTTGATCAGCAGGCAAAGTATTCTTACTCGTGATGCCAGTGCGTTAAATATTGATAAAGAGGTAACCTATCTGAAGATTGATGGCAGTGAAAATGGGTTGAAACGTGCTATGGAACTTGCTGAGGAGATGGAGTTTACCAAGCTTGATGAAAAAGAAGCAGATGAAGTAAACCAAAAAATCGTGGAGCAGGAGGATTCTGCTGCTGATGGTATGGGTATGATCTTCGGATAAAAAACCCATTCCTGTTTTTTTTCTTTTTTTTAGATATCCCAGTATGCTTTCATTTTTGTTTTTACTTTTTCGATGACCGGTTGAGCAGTATAATTTTCCTTAACATCATCTTTAAACTGTATTGGTTCATCGCAGAGCACGCCGATTTGAGAAAGCAAACATTTTCCAATCCAATCAAGATTATATCCACCCTCAAGAGTGCAGACCAGTTTTGATTGAACCTCTTGCATCTCTTTGATAAGCGTGCCGAAATAGTCTGCGGTAAGCGAAAG
>CAZVKY010000086.1:1851-2965 GCA_964627915.1 uncultured Thermoplasmatales archaeon | reverse complement strand
GATTGATACAGGACTTGATCGTTTTTATAAAAGATATCTTGTGTACCATTACCATGGTGAACATCTGGATCAAAGATGAGAACGCGGTATCCTTTGTTCATCAACGCATATGCTGATAGTGCAGTGTTGTTAAAAAGACAAAACCCCATACTGGTATTTGAGGTTGCATGATGACCTGGTGGACGAACGATTGCAAAACCATTATCTGCTTTTTCATTGAGGACATGATTACAGAGTTGTAGCATGCCTCCTGCGGCAAGAAGCGCGGTTTCAAAATCATGTTTGCAGACATAGGTATCTAGATCCAACCATTGATTCTGTGTTTCACTGATCTCTTTTATTTGATAGATCATCCGTGGACTATGCACTCGATAAAGAAGTTCTTCAGGCAATGGTTTGGGTTTGATTAAATGAAGTTGATCAAAAAATGGTGCCTTTTTTAACGCGTTCATCATCACCATGGTTCGTTCTGCGTTTTCTGGATGACCAATATTATCATGTCGTCGGAAGATTTTAGAGTACACGATTTCTGTTTTCATATCCTTTTCTTCATCTTTAATAGAACAAGTAGATAAAACATTTATTCTAACATTTTAAGTAATAACAATGCATTGCAATATAGGTTTATCACCTATTATGTTGGGGAAGGATTCATCATGGAAAGGATGTTACTTGGGATTTCACCGGATTATCTGTATTTTCATCAGGGTAAAATAAAAGCTCTTAACGATGTTCATCAGCCATATTTTCTTTCGTTTCCTGGTGATCAACAACGTGTTGAAGAAATCAGGAAGCAGACCATAAAACGATGGCAGGAAAACCAGGATTCAACGTCACCTTTGTCCTATGTTTCTGATATTGGTGAAATCGAACAATATCAGAGTTTCTGGGATTTTAAGAAAACCTGGCAGGTGTTCAAAGTGTTTACTAAAGAATCCTTCCGGGTTCCAGAGGTCAGTAATCACTTTTTTTTCAATCTAGAGTTGTATACTGCGGAACATGATATACCGTATCATCAGCGTGCATTGATTGATCTACTTGCTTCAGGAAAAACCTGGTTGTTTGATAGCGGTGGAAAAAAAGAAAGACTAAAGCTTCTTGTCTATGATATTGA
>CAZVKY010000086.1:0-1751 GCA_964627915.1 uncultured Thermoplasmatales archaeon | reverse complement strand
GGGCGGATTCAATGGTTGTTAAAAAACAAAAAAATGATGCTTTCTGGTGATGAAAAAAAGGTGTTCCAGGATTTTCTTTCCAAGCAGACCCGGTTGGATAAATCCTTTCATTTTGGGATGGGTTCAGATGTGATTCAGATGTATCCCTGCACCTTTGATACCTATCTTGCTTCTCGGAAGTTTTATCCCTATTTAGAATCTCATAGTTTAAAGGCGGTTGCTCCGTTTTTAGATGTTGGTGTTTCAGATCGGTTGATTTTAAAGCCTTCTGAGATTGGGACAGATGAAAAGACCTTGCGGTATAATGCGCATGATGTGATTGAACAAATGGGAGTAACACTTCATTTGATTCAGCAGGCCCTGCCTCTGTCGTTTACCACGGGTATGCCATTTGAAACCTTGCTTTCTTCTGGTGCGGTAAGCATGTGGGATCATATGGCACTTCTTCGTGGAGGTGTGCAGAAAAAAATCATTCCGGCGATCTGCCGGGTGAATAGTATCTGTAAGGATCTGCTTTCTCATTGTAATGGATGTCAGAGCCGTAAGGATATAATTAAACAAGCGAAACTGAACCGGGATCAGCTTTCTAAGGAATTCATTCGGGTACTGAAGTATGGTGAGGAGATGCCGGAATGGATGCTGTATCCTTATGTGGTAGTTAATGACCAGGCAGAAAGTGCTGATGAACGAATGAATTATCATATGCCAGGGGGGATGACCATTAAACCAGATAAGGATGCACATTCTGATTTTATCCCTTGGTATAAGGTGGTAGTAGCTGATGTTGGTGCCATGTATCCTACGATTTTAAAAGCATTAAATATTGGTGCGGACACCGTACGAATCTGCCCAAATAATGAAGATCCTGATATGTGGGTGTGGTTTAAACGGTTGCCATCAGAGTTTTTTGAAAAAGTTGATGTGAAATGGCGTAAGATCACGGAAAAAGAGGGTTTTGCTGATAAAGGATTCATGATTGGTGTAAAGATCAATAAAAAACCAGGTGTGGTGAATGGTGCCATGACTGGTATTATGAGTATGATTCAGCAGATCAAAAATGAACTGCAATCAGTGCAATCTGCTGGTAACAGTGAAGAGTTGAAACGATTAAAGATGATGTATCAGAGTGTAAAAGGTGCTCGTAATGCGGGTAGTGTTGATTATGATCAGAGAATCATGCTTATCAATCCAAATGGGGAGTATGATCCGATAAAAATAGGTGAGTTTGTTGATGATGCTATTCAGAAATATGGATCAAAAATCGAAGTGATTAATGGGACAAGATTTGAAGTTGCGGAGGTAGCTGATAAGTGGTCTGCCGTATCGGTTTCAAAAGATGGAAAAACAGAGATAAAACCAGTGACAAAAGCAGTTCGTCATAAATATGATAAAAAATTAGTTCGAATTACCACTAAGAGTGGTTTTACCATTGTTACCCCAAATCATAGTTTGTTTACCGTGAAAAATAATCAATTATCCATGATTGATGCAGGTGAGTTAGATGACAATACATCCATTATTCATTCAAAACAAAAACTACCAAAATTAACTGAAAAATCTACAAGATATGACGCTGAAAAAGCGCAAGAATTTAGGGATTGTCTTGCGATTCCGCCTAAAAAAATAGAATATATTGATTCATCTTCAAATTATGTTTATGATATTAGCGTTGAAGATAATGAGAATTTTGTTGATGTAAATGGGGGTATCCTGTTGCATAATACCCATGGGATACTGGCTGCTCCTAATGT
>CAZVKY010000085.1:0-6385 GCA_964627915.1 uncultured Thermoplasmatales archaeon | reverse complement strand
CGCCAACAAGCACCGCTTTCAAGGTAAGTTCCGGAACTTTTTTACTCGCGGGTATAAATGATTTAAAGTCCTCTCGAGATGACATCGTAAATAACCAATTTAAATAATATATATTGATGTTTATAAAATATTCGGTGTAAACTAACAGAAGAAGATAAAAAAAACCCTATTGCATCTTTTTCAGATAAAAATCACAGAAGGCATTATAAGTCAAGTGGATAACGAGTAATCGCTGCAATCCCATTAAAAGCAGAAAGCAAAGAATCACCCTCCTCGCTATTCTGAGAGACTAACACTACAGATCCACCAGTGTTTTCCACTAATTCACTGAGTTCATCAATAAGATCGATTTTATCTGTAATCTCCATCTGAGTGGGAGTTTCACAATCTGGGCATTCTGGAGGACTGAATTCTTCTAATTCATCCTCATTAACTGTTTTCTTTCCCTCATGATCACAAGTAGGGCAGCTCAACGTAATCCGATACCGACGAAGATTTTCTGATAACAACAAGGTATCCACTGCCCCCATCATCAACGCTTTACGAATATGATCCTCACCATACAAAGCAAGGCTCTTATTACCTTTGGTTATCTGTCGGAGGAACCGTTTCATAATCTTTTTTTCTTTTGCAATCTCCAAATCAGTCATGGTTTCAGAAGCAGCACTCACTAACTCCCGAAGACCAAACTCATCAGTGTAACCCGTGTCAAAAACCTCAACGATTTTATCCTGAATCTCATAATGAAGATAGTTTTCATCCACAAAATATTTCTTGGTTGGTCCTGGGCCACCAACAAAGATACCTATGATATCATCTTCAGCATGAAAAATATCACTGACCTGCTCCCCACATTTCTGAAACCATTCATGAGCAGCAATCTCAGTGAGCCGTTCAAACCGTCGCTGGGATTGCCCTCCTTTCCCATGTTTACCGGGGACCTGAGACGTCATATATTTCAACATATCAACCCGATTCCCGCGAAGAATACCAACCGTGCATTCCCGACGATCAATCAACAACAACCCATACACATCCCTCACGGTTAACATATCCTCTAAGATATCAACATAAAACAAGGAATCACAACGATACAAAAAGGTTTGAATAGGAAGGGGTGGTTCAATAACAAAAGCAACCATCTCTGTTTGATCACTACCAACACTTTTATGACCCACAAAAAAAACCACACCGTTTTCTGGTGGTTGTTTAAATGATTTCAACCGGCTCATAATGGATTCAATAGCAGAAAGCACATTCTTTCGAGTGGTTTTTGATTTAATGTTTTGTGATTCAGATAACTCGTTTTTTAAATAAGAGGTTACATCAGAAATCTGTTTACTGGGAGGAATATACAAAGAAATCAATTCCGTATGTTTTCCTTTACAGTTTTTTATCTCCTCCAGTTTTCGTTTTAAATCATATTTCTGCCGTTGGGTTAATTCTTTCATAATTTATCGCCTTTTATGAATACCTGTCCTAAATATTTTTTCAATCATTTTCATAGCCACATCTCTCAAAGCAAAGAAAACGAATTATATAAAAATGTCAGATGGAAAGTAACTGTCCATTACCGGGAACAAAAACCTCTGCGACATCCTGCAAGGGTTCAACTAAGGCATCCCGGTTATCACTATGCATCAAAACGATTTTTTCAGGATGACATTGTTTTGCAAAATCAACAAGTTCACCATGACCTGCATGACCAGAAAAATCAAAATAGGACACATCACAGCTCACATCCTCAACAACCCCATAAAAATCCAGTTTTCCCCGTTCCACCAGCAGATGACTATTTGTTCCCTCAACCTGATAACCGGTTAGAATAACAGCATTTTTAGGATTATTTTTCAGTTTATTCATGTAATGAAGCACAGGTCCCCCATCCATCATCCCACTAGACGTAATGATCACATCAGCATCCAACGCAAGTTTTCTTCCTCTATCTGAATGAATGAAATTGATGTTATTAATCGCTTTTCTCAAATTTTTCGGTGATCGGATATATTCCTTATGTCTTAGATAAATTTTTGATACTTTCCGTCCCATACCATCAAACCAGATGTTCAACCCGGTTTTTCTAAGGGCCATTGCAATCTCCTGAGACCGGGCAACAGCAAAAGCAGGAAGCACCGCTACTCCACCTCGAAGCACAACCTCATCAATTTTATCAAGAAACTCTTTTTCAATTTCCTCACGAGAGCCAGGATGTTCCCTACCCGCGTAAGTTCCTTCCATACAAAGCACATCACATTTTTTTGGTTTTGTACCCTTGACCAAATGAGTATCAGAAGTATTTAAATCACCAGTGAACAAAAAACGCCTGGAGTTTTGAAGCTCAATCATTAACGATCCCGGGATATGACCCGCGCTATGATACCGAACTTCTGTGTTTTCACCAAAATGCTGTCTTTTACCCGGTTGAACATCAACAAAATTATGTTTTGATTTTTTGATTTCCCCTGGCTGATACGGTGGAGCATATCCTTCTGATTTCGCAATTTTAATAGAATCCTTATGTAACAAATTGGATATCACAGAGGTTAAACTTGTAGTGTAAACAGGAGGTTCTGCTTGCTCAAACAACGATGGAATCATCCCAGAATGATCGAGATGAGCATGAGACAGAAAAACTGAGTCAACCGGAGGAGACGGCAAAGGGTATTCAGGTGGTTTACTCGGAGTCATTCCATAGTCAAAAAGAAAGCGTTGACCATCAGTTTCCAAAAGCATCGCTAGGCTTCCGACCTTATCACTACCACCAAGAAAACGTATCTGTAAGTCACTGTCCATGAGATATCAGGGCGGGAAAAGGCAAAAGGGGTTGATTAATCTTTGGTAGACTCCCGGAAGGGCTCCACCTTCAAAATACTACCATCTCTTTTGATAATGCGGACTGTTTCATCTTTCTCAATGATAGTGTCAGCTGTTGCCTGCCATAATTCCCCACGAAAACGAATATAACCCTTTTTCTCTGGAGAAAGACGATCCAACGTTACTGCTTTTTCTCCTGCAAACACGCCCACCGCTCGTTTTTTCTTCCGAATCTCAATAATTTTATACAAAAGAAAAACAAAAAACACCGAAATGAGAACCACTGCTGCAAGAACAACAACGATTAAATCATTCACCCAAGCCATGCTAATCACCCATTCTCTGCTGGCATAAGTTGGAATAAGGAAAATAGACCCAATGGCTAAACATATGATTCCTCCAACACCGACCACACCAAATCCAGGGATAACAAATATTTCAACAAGGAGCAATATTCCACCAATGATTAAAAAGATTATGCTTAGCTCAGAAATCGCAAAACCCGATCCAATAAGAGCCAATAAAATAGCAATTCCCCCAAAAATCTCAGCACCATACCCCGGTGCCGAAATACCAAAAATCAAGGCAAAAACACCCATCATAAATAACAAAGAGGTTAAAATCGGATTTGAAATAAAGTGGAAAAATTGCACTCGAAACGATGGTTTATACCATTCAATGGAACTATTTGCTGTGGAAAGCGTTTGATTTCCTGCTGCCGTTGTAACATTCATTCCATCAATTGATGTTAACAGTGATTTCACAGAAGATGCAGTAACCTCAATAACACCATCATTTTTTGCTCTCGATGCATTCACATTGGTGTTTTTTTGAATGAAATCCGCCGCAAGTGATGTATTACGATCATACATCCGAGCTCGTTCCTGAATCCAGCTTACCAACGCATTAATCGTCTTAGAATCATTGATCTTTTTTGTTCCCTCAGCAGTTATTTCAACAGGTTGACACGATCCAATCACCGTGTTATCCGCCATCGCAGCAAGCGGGGTGCTCAAAAGAATAAAGGTTCCTGCTGACCAAGCGGTTGCTCCCTTTGGATAAACAAAGCCGATAACAGGAATATTGCTTTGCTGAATCAGATCAGCGATATCAAAGGTTTGCTGCAAACCTCCACCTGGTGTGTCAAGCGTAAAAATAATTGCTTCAGCGTTTTCCTGATCTGCCACAGTCATACTTTCCGAAACAAGTTCAACGGTCGCTTGATTAATAGTTCCTGATATTTCAACTACCAATACTGACGGATCATCAGCAGCAACAGTACCTAAAGAAAAGTGAATGAAAAGGAAAAGAAGAAGAGCAATGGAAAAACTACGCTTCATACTTTCTTTGGTTCCTGATTCACTGCTTTTGCAATTCCTGCAACTTGTCCAAGTTCACCACCGGGGACAACAATCAGATTGCCCTCCCGCGAGATCTCAGCTAAGGTTTGCAGTTCACGAAGCCGCAACGCCATCGGTGTTTTCTCATACATTTTTGCTGCATCCGTCATCCGTTTTGAAGCTTGAAATTCACCTTCAGCAATGATAATTCTTGAACGTTTCTCCCGTTCAGCCTCAGCTTGTTTTGCCAACGCACGAAGCATGGTATCTGGCAAAGACACATCACGGATAGTAACTGCTGAAACCTTTATACCCCAAGGATCAGTGGCTGCATCAATAATTGCTTGCAGACTTTTATTCAATTCATCTCGTTTGCTTAACAGTTCATCAAGATTCTGTTGACCAAGAATATCACGAAGGGTTGTTTGTGCTTGAAGACTGGTAGCCACATCATACCGTTGCACTTCAACGACTGCTTTTTGAGGATCAACCACTCTAAAATAAACCACTGCATCAACATCAACGGTAACATTATCCTCAGTGATTACACGTTGTTTTGGAACATCAATAACCCGGGTTCGCAGATCGAGTTTTATGATTTTATCAATAACTGGAATGATGAACACCAAACCAGGGCCTTTTATTCCTTTCAATCTTCCCAGTCGAAAAATAACAATCCGTTGATATTCCGACATTATTTTAATGGAAGATGAAAGAATCAACAGCAGAAAAATAACGGCTACAAATAAAATATATTCCCACATTCTAAATACACCAATAAAAAATGAAGGAACAAGCATTATTAAGTGTTTCTAACCTTTTTTTGAAACAAATCTAAAAACAAAATATTGATTTCAACGACCATTTAAAACATTAACAAAATAACATAGACAGTTTTATTAGAGAAAAATCTATATGACATCCGGCAAACGAAACGAGGAAAGAAATCTATGTCTGAAATCCGGACCATAAAAGCACGCGAAGTATTAGACTCTAGAGGCAATCCAACTGTTGAAGTTGATATTAAAACAGAAAATGGTATCTTTCGCGCGATGACTCCTAGTGGTGCAAGTGCTGGACAACATGAAGCATTGGAATTAAGAGACAATGACAACAAAAGATACCTTGGAAAAGGAACATTAAAAGCAGTGGAAAATGTAAACGACAACATTGCTCCTAAATTAATTGGCATGGATTGTGTTCATCAAGAAACCATCGATAATATCATGCTGAAACTTGATGGAACAGATAACAAGGAAACATTTGGTGCAAATGCCATTTTACCGGTTTCCATGGCTCTTGCTAAAGCAGCAGCTGCATCAAAAAAACTTCCCTTATATGGTTATCTAGCAGAACTTTTTGGTGTCATTCCTCATCTTGTCCCGGTTCCCATGTGTAATGTGATCAATGGTGGAAAACACGCGGGTCAGGAAAACTCCATTCAAGAACACATGCTGATGCCCACCGGTGCAAAAACATTTCATGAGGGCATTCGTATGATTTCAGAAACCTATCATCATCTTCAAAAAATCCTACAAAAAAAATATGGTGCCAGCGGCACCCTTATCGGTGATGAAGGAGGTTTTGCCCCCACCAAAATTACTACTGTTTCCGATAGATTGGATATCATGCTTGAAGCCGTGAAAAAAGCAGGCTATGAAAACATGATGAAAATCGCGCTTGATCCCGCATCAAGTGAATTTTTTTATGATGGCACCTACAAAATCGGGAAGAAATCTTTTTCAGGTGGAGAACTGGTTGATTTCTATGTTGATCTCTGTAAAACATATCCAATCATTAGTATTGAGGATGGTCTTGCTGAAGATGACTGGGATTCCTGGACAGAGATAACAAAAAAGATTGGAACGGAGGTTCAAATCGTTGGTGATGATCTTTTTGTTACCAACACCAAACGAATACAAAAAGGAATTGAACTCAATGCAGCAAATTCAGTGCTCATCAAATTAAATCAAATCGGTACTGTTACCGAAACACTCAATGCTATTAAAATGGCACATGATGAAGGTTGGACTGCTGTCGTTAGTCATCGAAGTGGAGAAACAGAGGATTCATTTATTGCGGATCTTGTGGTTGGAACAAGTGCTGGGCAAATTAAAACTGGTGCCCCAGCTCGGAGTGATCGAAATGCAAAATACAACCAACTCCTTAGAATTGAAGAAGAATTAGGAGAGGAAGCTGAATACCTTGGTATTGATTTTCGATTAGATCAT
>CAZVKY010000084.1:0-6481 GCA_964627915.1 uncultured Thermoplasmatales archaeon | reverse complement strand
ATTATGGGTTTATTATAATTTTTAATTATTTTAAATAAATAAATTTAATTATATCTAAATAAATGTGAACATTAATCTGAGACTAAAAAAGAATGAAAAAAATTCCAAAAAAATAAACATTTCAGGCAATAGAAATACTTATTAATAATGTAGACTAAAATATATTAATAAATATTAGAAATATTAGAAATTACATGGCGTATCTTGAATCATAGGGAGAAACCACTACGATGAACCAAATAAAAACAACAGAAACAAAAATTGCTAGTATCATCATACTTACTATCCTTATTCTACCATCAGTAACCTCATTTTCAACACCCTCTATTGAATCATTCTTAAATCCTGAAACAAAAAAACTACATCTTCTCCGAGTGGAACATTTTTTAGAATTAGAAGCAAACCAAAACACCCAGACATTTAATGTCTATTACGCATTTCCACCAGACTATGGATACCAAGTCCCAATTGTATTACAGCTTTTAAATCAAACCACTGCTGATGTTATTTCATATAATATTGAACCTGATGGCGTTGAACCAAACAGAGTAGTAAACTTCACATTAGGATCCATGCAAAAAGATGAACACACCATGCTTCATTTTACCATCTGGGTGCTTGTTGAAAAACACGAATTCACCGATGCCCCTCAAGATATTCCTCTCCCCTCCAGTAAGAAAAACCTTCCAGTAGACACGCAACAATGGCTATCACGATCTGATATGGTCCAAATACATCGATTACGAATTAAATACAATGCCAACAAACTGGAAGGAAAAAACGACAACATCCTTAGTTATGCACAAAACGTATCTACCTTTATCAAAGAACACCGTTACCTATTCTTTTTATTACAACTCTGGACTCGTACCTTCTTTAAACAAGATGCCATGACCACTCTTCGAATCAATGGGGAAAATGTTGGCAGAGCTCATCTTGCCTGTGCTTTATTCAGAACACAAAATATCCCTGCTCGAGTCATTTTAGCAAACAATGATCAAGGATTCTGGACACAAATGCATTACATGGTAGAATACTACATTCCAGATTATGGCTGGGTACTTCTTGATACCACCAATGGAAAAACACCCTATGCAACCCATCGTCAAATCATTAACCGTATCTGCTCTATTTATGATGAACAACATACAAAACATGATTATATCTACCGATTCATGCGCGGTGAAGAACGATGGATTTGGATCTCAAATGAACATGTTCAACCATATTATGTAGACTGTAAAGAGGGAAGCAAATCACAAATGTTTCCTGAAACAATGCTAACACTTCAACCATTTGCTTCTGATTACGCCTTTTTTCGAACACAAAACGTATTCACCCAATATGAAAAATATCTAGGAGATAGCCTGTCAGCATCTAATCAGCAACATGTACAAAACGCCATAGATTTTCAAATACAGGCATGCAATGAACTAGTTGAAACCCAGAACATCAATGAATACGTGTTCTACATCGAAAAAGCATATGATGAATACAAAGCAATCGAATAAGAAGTAACGATATCTATCAGCGCATTACTATTTTTTAGATAATCATCAGCAAAATAAACATCCAAGATTTTTTAACACATTAAAAACTATTGAGAACTCTATGAATTCAATCAATCCCATGATAAAAAAACGCAGGGCATATCGATCGTTAGAATCCATCGAAATCACTGAAGACCTCATCGAAACATTAAGCAAAGCAGCTCAACTTGCCCCCTCTTGCTTTAACAATCAACCATGGCATTTCATCTTCACTTATGAAAAGGATACATTACAAACCCTGTTTCAGGCGCTATCATCTGGAAATGAATGGGCACAACATGCCTCAATGATTATCTCCGTTTGTGCAAAAAAAGAAGATGATTGCGTCATTTATGATCGGGAATATTATTTGTTTGATTTAGGGTTAGCTTCCTCATTTCTTATTCTTCAAGCAACCAATCTCAATCTGGTGGCTCATCCCATCGCAGGGTATAGCCCTAAAAAAGTAAAAGAAATCCTTTCTATCCCTAAGGATTACATGGTCATCACCCTTATTATCGTCGGTAAACATAAGAAACATATTCCCGGTTATCTATCAGAAAAACAAGTGAACGCAGAAAAAATTCGGCCATCACGAAAACCATTAGAAACCTTTATTCATCACAACACATTTGATGCTGAAGAAGAATCATGATAGAAATGACCCATGTTGACGGAAAAGATAAAGGATCAATTCGACTTTTTGCATTAAGCACCTGTGTATGGTGTCGAAAAACCAAAAAATTACTCGATAGTCTTAATGTCGCTTATGACTTTGTTTATGTTGATCTCCTTGAAGGAAAAGAAAAAGATGAAGTCATGGATGAAGTAGAAAAATGGAATCCAAGGCGTTCCTTTCCCACCATGGTGATCAATAATCATGCTATCGCAGGATTTAAAGAACAACAAATCAAGGAGAAACTCGCATGAACAATGATCAAAACGTTTCTTCTGAAGCAGTAGAAAAACTGTATGCGAAACTAAAGAGCGAGGGAGAGGCAGCTGGTTATCATCTTAATCCTGATGAGGAACATACCAAAGCACTAATAAAAGGACTCCTGGTCAATGAACAACGATATGGGTATTGGGCCTGCCCTTGCCGACTAGCAGCTGGAGAAAAAACTGAAGACCTTGATATTATCTGCCCCTGTGATTACCGAGATGCAGATCTCAATGATTATGATACCTGTTACTGTGGACTCTATGTTGGAAAAGCAGTCGTTGAAGGAAAAAAAGAACCTGAACCAATCCCTGAGAGAAGACCAGAAAAAGCAAAACGATTGCAATTCAAAAAAGAAAATCAGAAAGAGGCCGGATCAATAAAAGGAAAGTATCCTCTATGGCGCTGCCGGGTCTGCGGTTATCTTTGCGCTCGGAACAAGCCACCTCAAATCTGTCCTATCTGCAAAGCCACACAGGATCGATTTGAACTATTTCAATCCTAAACACATGATTTAACTGAGTTCATTGATACGATCAACTATCTTTTGTTTTTGATCTGGTTTCAATGCTTCCTCAAGTTTAGGATATAGATCCCGTTCTTCAAAATCCCGATGTTTCATCAGAAACGATTTTAATTCAGATAATTTTGAAGGTTCTTTTCCATTATTAACCTCTTTTCTCATCTTATCGAGTTCATTGAACAAATGATTATGTTGCTTGGTGATAATAGGAAGCATCTGATAGCCCATGGTAACATCATCTGGTTCATAAAAAGTAAAAATTGCTTTTTCTTCAACAAAAAGATGTTTTTCCAGTTTCCATTCAAAACGTTCAAAATGTTTTTGCATTTCATCATATGATACATCAAGTGACTCCGATAGAGAATCAAGTAATGATTCAATTTCATGATGATCATTTTTCATTAATGAAAGAATACTTATTTTTTCATTCATAGAGGATTACACCTTCCATTATTAGGACGAATGATTTAAGAGGATTTATATATTACTCACAAATCGCGATGAGTGAAAAAACAGCATTTGTTTTTGGGATTTAAACCATGAATTTGTTTATTGTTACTTTTGAATCAGTATCTATTCTTCTCGGCATTGGCCTGATCGGGTTCTACATTATGAAAACAAGGATTTTACCCATTACTATTTTAAAATCATTAAATCCTCTCGCACTTGATATTGCGCTACCAAGTCTAATCTTTGTAGATATCCTTTTAGATTTTACTCCAACAACCTATCCAGATTGGTGGCAATATCCCCTCTGGTGGATGGTGTTTACCCTCTTTGCCGCATTCGTTACCTTTCTTTTTCGCTATCTTTCAAAAAAAGAAACAAGAAATGAATTTTCAATCAGTCTTTTTTACCAAAATGGTATCTTTTTTCCATTAGCCATTCTTACCGGTATGTTTGCTCAACCAGCATCATATGTCGTCCCTCTTTTCCTGTTTACTATTTTTTATCCAGCGTTTTTCTTCTCAACCTATCCCTTCTTCTTTCGAACTGATGGTGCAAAAAAACCATCCATCGATTTCAAAAAAATATTTCATCCTACCCTTTTTGCAACCGTAGGAGGCATCATTATTGTGCTTGTTGGCATCAAGCAGTTTATTCCCTCTGTTTTTACCTCTATTCTTTCCATGCTTGGAGCAATGACCGTACCCTTATTGATGATCATACTAGGGGGAAATATCTATCTTAACTTTCAAAAAAGTGGTTTTACCCATCGAATAGAAACCATGAAATTCGTTCTCATCAAAAACATTATATTTCCACTCTGTTTCATCGGATTTCTCCTCGTTTTTCAGGATTTTATTCCCCCAACCATCGCTTTTATCATGTTTCT
Organism: uncultured Thermoplasmatales archaeon; assembly: GCA_964627915.1. Classification (GTDB taxonomy): domain Archaea; phylum Thermoplasmatota; class E2; order DHVEG-1; family DHVEG-1; genus EX4572-165. The sequence goes on along the minus strand of CAZVKY010000084.1, from coordinate 2,153 downwards.
ACAAAGTGCTGTGCCACCAGTAACCGCAGTTCCCATGGTAACTGAAAGAATGAAAGGAAACCATAATCTCACCAGTCAATTTGTCATGGCTAGTTTTATTTTCTCTTTGATTTCTCTTCCAACGATGGTATACATTTATCTGTTGTTTTTTAGTCTTTAAAAATAGAAAAAAGGTTGCAGGTGAGTGATTTATCCTCGGTGAAGAATAGACTAATACACAGATTTCAGTTATATCTTTTAATATTTCATAACCGTGGGACCTAGTGAACTCTCAGAGGAAATAAAAGCTCTTAACGATCGAATCGATGAACAAGAATCCATGTTAAAAACCGTATTGAAACCGTTTCAAGAAATGGGAAAAATAACAACAAAAGATAACAATCATGACTGCGTGTAATTTATAGCACGGACCATGACTTTTCTTCCAGCCATCATTCTGAAATCCGGGACTGCCTAGCTTACCTTTAAACAGCTGGTAAAAAAAGGTGGAAAAAACATTCAAAAAGAACCTATGAAACAAGGTTTAGATAAAGAAACAGCCATCCTCTTTTCCAAGGAATATATGAGTTTTAGCAATCTTATCAAAATAATACTCGGCCGATCTTAATTTATTTTTTATTTTATTTTTTTTATAAATTTTATACAAAATAATATTTAAAAGTGTGCTTTTTTCAACCAATTTTTCATATTCTTTCAGCATTTTCGTACCAAAATTTAAATAAAACCTCCCCTTTTATTAATATATAGAATCTGTATATATTGGGGGGTATCTGAATCAAAAGAGGTTTGTTTCCTGCTTTTATTTGTCTTTTGTTAATAATTATATTTTTTTTAAATAGCGGAATAACACAAACCAATAAAGAATCTTCATTTTATGTTGAGGACATTAAAAACACCTTAAATGAAATTCTTGAAATTGAAAAGGGCATATCAATTGAACCTCTAAACAGAACTATAATAAATCAATGGAAGAGAAAATAAAATGAAAAATAAAATATTTACACTATTGAGTTGTTTGCTGTTTATTACACCAGCAATATTTGCCCATGAACCGACAAGATTTAAGGATATTGAGCTACCCCATCCATCAACGATTGATATGGTAGTAGAAGAAACAATGTTTCGACGATGTTCCATAAGAGAGTTTTCTGATGAACCGGTCACTATTAAAGAGTTATCAACAATTCTTTGGGCAGCATATGGATATCGGGATGATGGAAAACAAACCGTTCCACCTGTTGATGAAACACATGGTGTCAAGCTATATGTTCTTTTAAAAAATGAATCCTTAAAACTTGATGTGTACACTTACGATGCTTTGAATCATTCTCTTCGATTTCTTAAAAAAATAAGTTCTATGAATTTTGCACAATATAAAGCACCAGCATACATTGGTCTTATATGGGACAAGAACAAGAGCGATAATGAAAATTATATTGGTGCTGAAATCGGAGAGATAGGGCAAAATATTGCATTTGCAGCAAATGCATTGAATCTTGGATCTGTGGTAAATGCTGATATTCTCCCATGGGCATATCTTGCAAATATTGGACTACCAGATAATGAAATACCAAAAATATTGATGCCCTTAGGTCATCCTCAATTTTCATATAATTTTAAATATCGACCATGGGATTTTTCACTTCTTCCGAAAATAAAACGATCTCAGATGTCGTTGACAGATGCTATTTCACAAAGAACAAAATCATCATCATGGGAAGGAAGTCTAACAAAACAAGAACAGTATCAGATGATCTGGTCAACATATGGCTTTTCTTACCTTCTTGATAAAGCTGAATCAGAATTTTATTATCATATTGATAGACATCGAACAGTTCCTAGTGCCCATGGATATTACCCGTTAAGGATGTATTATTTTACTGAGAAGGGAATCTACCAATATTATCCAAATGTGTTACTTTACTTAACTTCTACACCATTTATTGATTTTGCTGGACTTCCTATCGTTTCATACATAGAAAAAATGGACAATGGTGATCAGCGAGATGATCTTGCTTCAGCCTGCTTGAAACCTGGTCTTTCATCAGCACCCTTAAGCATTATCACAGTTCTTGATCTAGATAGAACAAGACCTAAAGGCGGTGATGATTTTTCAGGAGAAGAAATGCGTTGGATGTGGTATTATGAAGCTG
>CAZVKY010000083.1:0-6656 GCA_964627915.1 uncultured Thermoplasmatales archaeon | reverse complement strand
GTTTTCTTAGTTGTTTTCTTATCAGCAGTCTTTGCTTTCTTTGTTTCTTTCTTCTTTGTTTTCTTGGTGGGCTTTTTTGTTGTTTTCGTTGTTTTTGGCTTTGATGATTTCTTTACAGTCTTTTTTGTCGTCGTTTTTTTATTTGTTTTCTTTTTCACTGGTTTTGTTTTTGCTTTTGTCTTTGTTGATTGTTTCTTTTTCTCTGCTGCAGCCGTCTTCGTTGTTTTTTTCTTCTTTTTTGCTACCATGTTCAATCCTCCTCCATGATATCCTCAATCACTCGATCAACATCAACAGAACGACCATTCAAACTCTTGGCTGGATCAATACCATCCTCACCATAAATAAACTGAATGATCTGTCCACCAGCCTGACGCACCGTTCCATCATCCTCAACCTTTACATCTTCAAGCGCATTGATCAACCGCCGTTGCATATATCCAGATCGAGAAGTACGTACTGCCGTATCCACTAAACCCTCACGACCACCCATTGAATGAAAGAAATACTCCGTAGGATTCAACCCACTTTTATAACTATTAGCCACAAATCCTTTTGCACTTGCGCCAAGATCTCCTTTTTTGAAATGAGGTAATGTTCGATATTGATAACCTCGATGGATTCGTTCACCACGCACCGCCTGCTGACCTACACAACCAGACATCTGCGAAAGATTCAGCATACTCCCACGAGCACCAGATTTTGCCATGATCACCGCACTGTTCTCCAATCCAAGATGTTCACCAGCGATCTCACCAGCCATATCACGAGCTTTACCTGTGACCCGCATGATCTCCATCTCAAGGGTTTCCTCAATACTGCGACCTGGAAGTGATTCTAGTTCACCTTTCTCAAACGCATTCACTAGTTTTTTAATATCATCCATGGCATCCTGCAACCCTTCAGCGATTTTTCTTTTTGCTTCCTCAGGAATATCCTCATCATCAATACTGGTGGTAAACCCAAACAAGGTAGCAACTGCAATACCAAGTCGAGTTACATTATCAATGAACTCCCGGCCAGCATCCATCCCATGATCCCGCATGATCCGATCAAGAATACGGCCCTTAAACGCACCAATACTATTCTCATCAATAGTACCCTGCAACAATTTCCCCTTTTTAATGATAACAAATGCTTTCTCATCATCAACATTCTCGTAAGTCTTAGATTTGTATTTCATGGTCATATCCTTAGGCAGAAGCGTGCTAAAAATCTCTGTTCCCAGCACATACTTATTTCCCGCATCATCCGTATGCGTAGGGATATCACCTTCATAGCCCACAGCACCAAACAAATACGTTGCATCCTCTAAAGCGACTCTTCGTTCCTGATTGGTCAATAAAAAACACCCGGAGATAATATCATGAATACCACCAATGATAGCACCACCAAAACGGGGGGATAAAATATTTTCCTGCACCTTCATCAGGATTTCAGCTTCCGCTTTTGCTTCTTCACCCTGAATCAAATGTAGATTCATCTCATCACCATCAAAATCAGCATTATATGGTGGACACACACAGAGATTAAACCGAAATGTTTTATAGGGAACAACTTTCACCCGATGAGCCATCATACTCATCCGATGCAATGAAGGCTGCCGGTTAAACAAGGTCAGATCACCATCCATTAACTGTCGTTCAATGATAGAACCGATCTCAAGTTTTTCGGCAACCGTTTCAGCATTACGATCAGTAACCTTAATCCTACGACGCAATCCATCAGCATTTTTGATCACATAATTCACACCAGCAACATACTCTGCTTTGTTTTCTGGATCATATTTCTGAGTGATTATCTGCTGACACCAATCAATATTATGCTGAGTCACCTTCACCGGAACCGTTAACTCCTCAGCGATACGAATAGGCACACCAATCTCATTAATACTCAGATTAGGATCAGGGGAAATCACGGTTCGTGCAGAAAAATTCACTCGTTTCCCTGATAGATTACTTCTGAATCTTCCTTCTTTACCCTTTAACCGTTGTGCAAGGGTTTTCAACGGCCTTCCAGATCGATGTCGAGCCGGTGGAATACCAGAGGTCTGATTATCAAGATAGGTGGTAATATGATACTGTAATAACTCCCAAAGATCCTCAACGATTAACTGCGGGGCACCAGCATCCCGGTTTTCCTGCAATCGTTGATTGATCCGAATTACATCCACTAGTTTATGGGTGAGATCATCCTCGGATCGCTCCCCGGATTGAAGGGTCACCGATGGACGCACGGTAACCGGTGGCACTGGAAGCACGGTCAGCACCATCCATTCCGGACGCGTTGCCTTCCGATTAATATCAAGTAAGGGAAGATCCTCATCACGAATCTTTTCAAGCCATTCCCGGATCTCAGAAGGAGTCATCTTTTTTCCATTCTCACGAAGAGATGTTGGTTTATCAAGCTCGATTTTACCTACTTCACGACCACAATGTGGACATTTACTTGATTTCCGGGCATCTTTAACGATCTGTTTAAACAAATACGTGGTATTTCGACCTTCTATCTCATATTGTTTCAACTCATCAAAAAACTTCTGCCGTTCCTGTTTGGTTAATAATAAATGACCACAATCCCGACAGGTTGAACGCAAACAATCCCGAATGATTTTAATATGACCCACATGAATCACTGGCATGGCTAGATCAATATGACCAAAATGACCAGGACACTTATCCTTACCAACCCGTTGTCCACAGGTTTTACAGCGAAGACCAGGCTCAATCACACCCATCCGAGGATCCATTAGACCCATCGCAATGGGAAACCCATCTTCATCATAGGTATCCGCAGTGATCACCTTAGTGGCACTCATCTTTCGGATCTCATTTGGTGAAAGCAAAGAAAAATAGATTTGACCGATCTTTTTTGTGATACTATTTACTCGTTCCATACAATACCCCTAACATTTTTTTATACCAATGATTCCAGTTGAAGTCTTGGAGCAATACCAAGAGATTTTAACTCATCCATCAACAGTTTAAACGCATAACTCATCTCAAGTGGATACACACTTGCTTTATCCCCACAAACCGGACATTGCAACCGTCCATGACGATCCCTAATCGCAATATGACCACAGGTGTTACACACATATTTAATGGTCAGATCAGATTCATCTAATAATCTATCCTTAATCACCATGGAAGCACCATGACCAATCAAACAATCCCGTTCCATCTCACCAAAACGAAGACCACCCTCACGAGCCCGGCCCTCCGTTGGCTGACGAGTAAGGATTTGTACTGGTCCACGGGATCGTGCATGAATCTTACCTGCTACCATATGATGAAGTTTCTGGAAATAAATACAACCAACGAAAATATCAACATCCAATGGTTTACCCGTATCAGCATTAAACAAGGTCTCCTTTGCATGATGTTTAAACCCACATTTCTCAAGAGAATCACGTAAGGTATCCTCTTGTTCACCACTAAACGCGGTTCCATCCACAAATCGACCTTCCAACGCACCGACCTTTCCACCAATCAATTCCAACACATGCCCAATGGTCATTCGACTCGGAATACCATGAGGATTAACAATCAGATCAGGGTTCATACCCTGTGCATTAAACGGCATCTGTTCCTGAGGAACAATATAACCAACCACTCCTTTCTGCCCATGTTTCGAAGCAAATTTATCGCCTAGTTCCGGGATTCGTTCCTCCCGTACCTTGATCTTTACCATTCGTGAACCATTCACTGATTCAGAAAGCATCACCTTATCAACGGTTCCTCCTTCACCATGCTGCACGGTAACACTGGTTTCCCGGCGTTTCTGCGGGGTAAGAAAATCCGTTGGTTCCTCAAGAAATCGAGGAGGCGAGGTCTTTCCAACAAGAACATCACTACTATTCACATTACATTCTGGAGTAATCAATCCATCCTCACCAAGATTGGCATAGGCTTCCTCACTACGGACACCACGACACTCAGGATCTGGGATCTCAAAATGATCCTCCTGACCACCAGGATACCGTTTTTCCTCACTACTATATGTTCTAAAAAATGAACTACGAGCAAGACCCCGTTCAATACTAGATTTATTCATAATAATAGAATCTTCCATGTTATATCCTTTAAACGAGGCAACCGCGACCACAAAATTCTGACCTGCTGGCCGCTGCTGAAACCGTAAATACTTGGTGGCATGGGTTTTTACCATTGGAGCCTGCGGATAATGCATCAAATGCTCACGGGTATCCGGCCTGATTCGATAATTCGAAGAACCAAAACCTAATGATTGTTTACCCATTCCTGCACCCATGGTGATACGAGGTGAAGAATTATGCTCAGGATAAGGCACTAAAGATGCACCAATACCTAAAATACACATGGGATCAAGTTCCATATGAGTATGATCCTTAGAAATATCATCTTCATTTAAGGAAATATAGGTGTTTTCCTCTTCTTCTGCATCAATGTACTCGATTAATCCTTCACCGATGAGATCAATCCATTTTTTGGATCCAGATTCAATCTTTTTCCAATAGGTTTTTGTTAGTAACAATTTTCCTTTTTCAACCACGGCAAGCGGACGACGTAACCTGCCAGAATCACAGTTCACGATCACATCATTTTCATCTTGAGCATACGCAATATTAACCTCATTATGAAGTAGTCCCTTCCGCCGGCGACTGCGCATATCACTCACTAGTTTCTCTCCATCTTTATGAACACCGATCAGATCCCCATTGAGATACACCCGGGAGCCTTTGGCTTTTTTAGAAACCTCCTGGATACCCAGATCTTTCAAAACGCTTTCCACTTCTTTTGCATTGAACCCTTCACTGATCTCCACGGTCAAGGCGAGGTTTTTCACAAGCCCACAATTTGGTCCCTCTGGTGTTTCATTTGGACAGAGTCGACCCCATTGGGTAGAATGAAGATCACGTGCCTCAAAATGAGGTTGAGACCGGGTCAATGGAGAGGTCACCCGACGTAAATGACTTAACACTGCTAGATTACTCGTTCGATCAAGTAACTGAGAGATACCAGCCCTGCCACCAACCCAGTTACCTGTGGCAAGTGCATGATGAATCCGTTGACTGAGCACATCAGAACGAAGGCAGGAACTAATCTTGATCTCTTTTCCCTTGGCATGAATTCGTTCGATCTGATATTTTAAATCCTTACATAATGCGGTGAAAGAAACACGGAATAAATCCTCCATTAGATCCCCAGCGAGTTTCAACCGTTTATTGGCATAATGATCCTTATCATCTTCTTCACGTTTTTCAAGGGCAAGTTCAAGCACGGCCATTCCCATCCGGGCCATAAAAATAGCTTTGGTGATCCGATCCTCTGGTTCATTTCCCAGATGAGGAAGCAGGTTTCTATCCATCAATGTTTCCACGCGTTTAATCCGATATTCCTTAGCTTGTCCACCAGCGAATTTCTTACCAAGATAAGCAACTGCTTCCTCTTGACTGGTAATCCCATATTCATTGGCACATTCCTCAATATTAGCAAGTACATATGGTTCCATTTTCGGATCAACACTGATGACATCAACGATTTCCTCATCATCCTCCATGCCTAATGCACGTAGTAGAATCATTAATGGTATCTGACCATAGGTCGTAGGAAGAGACACCATGAGCATGCCATCTTTTTTCTTTTCCACCACCGTTAATGCTCGATATCCTTCTCGTTGAGAAAATACTTTTGCTACTTCCACTGCTCGTCCATAGCGTTTACTTCTCTCAACGAGTACTCGATTCGGAGCAAGATCCTCAACGGTGATCAACACTCGTTCGGTTCCATTACTAATAAAATATCCACCAGGATCAAGAGGATCTTCCTGCATTTCCTCAAGGAGTTTATCATATTCATCCTTGGATAACGGCCGATCCTTTTTTACCTCTAATACATGTTTTGCCAGATTACATGAATTTGATTTGATCATAATGGGAAGTTCACCGATTTTTACTTCCTCTGGTTCATATTCAACCTCATCCTTAATGGGAATGAACTCAAGTTGAATTGGTGCTTCATACGTTAAATCACGTAATCTTGCTTCCATTGGTTTCAAATCACGAATGGTTCCATCGGCTTCTTTCACCACCGGGTTACCAATTTTAATACGACCGAATTTGATTTTGTATCCTTCTATTTCAGGATAAATAAAACCTCGTTGCATTTCCTCTTCTTGACCAATAACGGTGCTGTCAACAATGGATTGCAACCGACGTTTTAAAAAATCATTATATGAAGCAATCTGATGGTTCACTATACTTCTATCCTTATAAAAAGCGTCAACGAGTTCTCTCATGTTATTTAACACCTAAATTATTTGCTACTTTCTACAACAAGCCGATAGGCTACTGCTTCTTTTGCTGTAGGACTTTTCCGGATGATCTTAATGACATCCTCTGCTTTTGCACCAATGGAAATAGAAACCGGATCTGTGGTTAAAATCTTAGGAAGCTGATTTGCCTCAATATCATATTTTTCAAGCACTTCCTTTTTTTCTTTTTCAGAAAGAATCGTATGGTCAGGAACGAGTTCATGCTGGGTGATGTTTTTTAAGGGTTCTTTTTTCTTTCTTTTTGCCATACGCCGTTTGTTCCTCCTAGTCTTGCAGAGTTCTAATAGCGGGCCTGAAGGGATTCGAACCCTTGGCCACCTGGTTAAAAGCCAGATGCTCTA
>CAZVKY010000082.1:0-6853 GCA_964627915.1 uncultured Thermoplasmatales archaeon | reverse complement strand
TTAATTTGCTCATTAAATATAATATTGGAAAACTAAGAGAGGCATTCTCATGAAAAAAAGATTGATAACTCCAATACTCGTTTTTTTACTCTGTTTATCACCCATCATCCCTATAGCATCTACAAATAACAACACATCGACACCGGTTAGGCAAAACGAGAACAACGAATATGAGTATGATACTTTTTTAACAACATATGGCAAAGAATTATTAGAAAAATGCCCAGTGATGCTTGAACCAATAACACCCATTGAAATTGCTAACACAACTCCATCAATCACCATCGAAACGATTCCATCCTCATTTAGCTGGCTGAACAACAATGGAACTGACTGGTCCACACCAGCACGACATCAAGGAAACTGTGGATCCTGCTGGGCATTTGCATCAATTGGATCACTAGAAAGCAGAATAAAAATCGCTGAAAAACTGCCTCATTTAACTGTTGATCTCTCTGAGCAATACGTGTTATCCTGCCTTAGTGATGCGGGAAGCTGTTATGGAGGCAGCGGGTTACGGGCACTGCAATATATACTTAATGAAACCCAAATCGGAAATAACTGCAATGGTATCATCCCGGAAACCTGCATGCCCTATCAAGGAAATCATGATATCAACTGCAGTGAAAAATGCACAAACTGGACAGAGAAACTCGTTCCTATCACGGATGTTTTTTCATTTCGACCCGATGGATCAGATGAGGATAGAGAAAAAATAAAAGCATTTATTCTGGACCAGGGACCAATTGCTACTCATATCGCAGGGACAAAACAGTTCAGCTTATGGGGATTAGAACATCATGACCCCAATGATTACTTCCCAGAACCTCTATTTAATTCCTTTACTAATCATCTAGTCATTCTTTACGGATGGAAAGACGATCCTCAAATAAATAATGGAGGATACTGGATTGTCAAAAACAGCTGGGGTGATTACTGGGGATATCATGGGTTTTTCAACATTGAATATGGTGCTCTTCACATCGATGATTCCATGGTGGTATGGGCCTCATATGATGCAGATAACTTTGATTGGAGACCCGTTGTTGATGCTGGTAAGCCAAAAGGTGGATCAATCGATGAATCCTTTTGTTTCGATGCCAGTCAAAGTTTCGATGATAACGAAATCATATCTTACCATTGGGATTTCGGTGATGGAACAACAGCAACAGAATCTATAGTGAATCATTCATACCAACATTTTGGGACCTATAATGTTACCTTAACAATCACTGATGATGCAAACCAACAGGCTTCAGATACCCTGCATGTATGGATACAAGAAACAAATCAAAAACCAGCAATACCTGATATTCAAGGTAAAAAACAAGGAGAAACCGGGAAACGTTATACGTACACAGTTATGTCAACGGATCCTGATGGAAACGATATTTATTATCTCATCGACTGGGGAGATAATACCCCTCAGGAATGGATTGGACCTTACGAAAGTGAAAAGACTATTACCCTCAAGAAACGATGGAATAAGGAGGATATCTACACTATCCGAGTGAAAACAAAGGATGTATTTAATGAAGAAAGTGAATGGGCAATGCTAAAGGTAAGCATGCCACAGGATCAACCAACCAATCAGTCATCTCTGCTCAGACTCTTTCTACAATTTACCCATCTCAGAAATCTATTAAAACCATATATCCATGAAATCATCCCCATCATTTAATTGAAATTCTTCTCTTTTGAATTGTTCACAATAAAAGCCCATTGATTTTCCTTCAAAACTATAAGATAGGCAATCAAAAATCATTTTTTTTTCTCTCCTGCAAAAAAATGAGTACCACACTAAGGTATTTAATAAATAAATCAATAAGCAGAAAAAAAGGTGAAAAAACCATTAAATCAATTGATCTTCCTGATGTACAAGCCAGTCCCTCACATTCAAAATTCAAACTCACCCGGGTTGGTGTTACTGGAGTTAAAAAACTCATTCATATAAAAAGACCTCGAAATGAAAAAAGTATATCACTCATTGTCAAAATGGATCTTTTTGTTGATCTTCCAGCGGCTCAAAAAGGAAGTCATATGAGCAGAAATTTAGAACTCGTTTCAGAAATCGTTGATGAAAACAGCGATAAACCAGTCAGTGACTTGGAATCATTTTGTGCACGCACCGCGAAACAATTACTGGAGAAACATAGCTATGCTAATCGATCAGAAATCAAAGCGGAAGCAGATTATTTTTTAGAACGCAGGTATCCATCAGGATCAATTGGGATGGAACCGTATAAGCTGGTTGCAGAGGCACGGGCAAAAAAAAATGGGGAAATAAAAAAACTGATTGGCGTCAAAGTTATTGGTTTGACTGCTTGTCCTTGTGCCATGGAAATCATCAGAAAAATAGGAGATTACAAAAAGCAAGATGTCCCCCCAAGTCATAATCAACGAAATATTACCACGGTGATGATTGAGGTTCCCAATGACACTAAAAGCGTTGATGCCAATGATCTCATCGATATCGCAGAACAAGCTTTCAGTTCACCAACATATAGCATTCTCAAAAGAGGGGAAGAAGGAAATCTGGTCTATAATGCTCATAAAAACCCAAAGTTTGTAGAAGATGTAGTTAGAGACATTCTCAGATCCATCCTTCAAAAATATAATCAGTTACCCGATGATGTAATGGTCGTGGTACGAAGTGAAAGCGAGGAATCAATTCATAAACACAATGCTTTTGCTGAAAGAGTCACTACTCTTGGCGAATTAAAGAAGTAACAAAACTTAAAAACGTTTTTTTCATTTGTTTGAACCATGACAAAATATCACATTGCATGGCTCCCTGGTGATGGCGTTGGAAACGATGTCATGGAAGCAGCCAAAATAATTTTAGATACCATAGGTCTTGACGCTGAATATATACCTGGAGATGTAGGTTGGGAATTCTGGAAAAAAGAAGGTGATCCACTACCTGAAAGAACCATCAAACTATTAAAGGAAACGGATTGCTGTTTGTTTGGAGCAATTACCTCTAAACCAAATGAGGAAGCACAAAAAGAACTTGATCCCGGCATAAAAGAAAAAGGATTTGTGTATTCAAGTCCCATCGTACGACTTAGGCAACTTTTGAATTTACATACCAATCTACGTCCTTGTAAAGCATTTGAAGGAAATCCACTTAACTACCGAGATGATATTGATCTAGTTGTATTTCGAGAAAACACTGAAGGATTGTATGCAGGTGTTGAATTCTTCCCCGTGAATAAGGCTATAAGAAATGCGTTCAACACTCATCCGAAATTCAAACGATTTATGGATGTTGCTGAAAATAATCTTGCAATTTCCACCCGTATTTTCACCCGGAAAGCTTGTAAGAATATACTCACACAAGCATTTGAATATGCAAAAAAACACAACCGTAAAAGTGTCACCGTCGTAGAAAAACCAAACGTGATCAGAGAAACCAGTGGAATGATGGTAGAAGAAGCACGAAAACTAGCGAAAAACTATCCTGGTATAGAGCTCTGGGAAACTAATGTTGATGCCATGACTATGTGGCTGGTGAAAAACCCACAGGATTATGATGTACTTGTTGCAAGTAATATGTTTGGGGATATCATATCAGATTTAAGCGCTCAATTAATCGGAGGACTTGGATTTGCCGCCTCCGGAAACATTGGTGATAATTATGGATTATTTGAACCAACCCATGGAAGTGCACCAAAATATGCAGGTAAATACAAAGTCAACCCCACAGCAATGATGCTTTCTACAAAACTGATGCTTGACTGGCTTGGTGAAACAGAACAAGCAAGGAAACTGCAAAATGCTATAGCCGCTAACATCAAAGCTGGAAGTGTGAAAACCTATGATCTCGGAGGTAATAATAGTACCCTTGAAGTCGCTGAAGACGTTGCCCGATTATACCAAGAACAATAAACTCACCTCTTTTTTTCTCTTTTTTTATTATCGCAGATTCATTTTGAGAAAACGTTTAAAAAGGAAGATTTGATTCCACCGATTGCGTTCGGAGGCTTAATAGATTATGCAAGAAAAGAAAAAAGTCATTATTATGGGAGCAGCAGGCAGAGATTTTCATAATTTCAACGTCTATTTCAGAGATAACAATGAGTATGAGGTCGTGGCATTCACCGCCACTCAGATTCCAGATATTTATGGTCGAAAATATCCACCGGAACTTTCAGGAGAACAATATCCCGATGGCATCCCAATTTATGCTGAAGAAGACCTCCCTAATCTCATCAAAGATTATCATATCGATGAAGTCGTCTTTGCTTATAGTGATCTCCCTTATGAATACGTGATGGAAAAATCTGCAGTGGTCAATGCAGCTGGAGCTGATTTCACCTTACTTGGTCCAGAGAGCACCATGATTCAATCATCGAAACCAGTGATTGCAGTCTGTGCCGTACGAACTGGCTGTGGAAAATCACAGGTATCACGCTCAATTTTTGAAATCCTACAAAGCAAAGGATTAAAAGTAGCAAGTATCCGACATCCTATGCCCTATGATCCAGATCTCACCACACAAATCGTGCAACGATTTGCTAGCTATGATGATTTAGATAAATATAATTGTACTATTGAGGAACGTGAGGAATATGAACCATACATTGACATGGGTGGAGTAATTTATGCCGGCGTTGATTATGGTAAAATCCTTGCAGAAGCAGAAAAAGAAGCTGATGTCATCATTTGGGATGGTGGCAACAATGATTTCTCCTTTTACAAAACCGATCTTCTCATCACCTTAGCTGATCCGCACAGGCCAGGTCATGAAATATCCTATTACCCTGGTGGAGTAAACACCGCCATGGCGGATGTCATCCTGATTAACAAAGTCAACACGGCAGAACAAAAAAACATTGATCTAGTGAAAAAAAATGTGAAATCAGTCAATGACAAAGCAACAATTATTGAAGGAATCTCTGAAGTTATCGCTGAACAAGAAGAAGAAATCAATGGTAAAAAAGTACTGGTCATCGAAGATGGACCAACTGTCACCCATGGAAGCATGCCTTATGGAGCTGGAACCGTTGCCGCTAAGGATAACAACGCTGGTGAAATTGTTGATCCCCGACCTTTTGCCGTAGGAAGCATTGTTGAAACATTCAACAAATACACCCATCTGTCTAGCGTTCTTCCCGCAATGGGATATGGAAAAAAACAGATAAAGGAACTAGAAGAAACCATTAACAATGCTGATGTTGATGTCGTTGTAAGTGGAACACCAATTGATCTTACCCGAGTTCTTGACACCGATAAAAAACTCATTCGTGTACGTTATGGTGTAGGGAAAAAAACAAAAGAGGAACTCAGCCGTATCGTTGATGAGTTCATCAACACCCATCTTTAAAACAAACAAAACCTTTTTTTTCTTTTTTTTATTTCAATTTATTACCAGCAAGGGCAAACTGAGCAAGCAAGGTCTCTAATTGAATATGTTCATTACTTCCCTCAGTGAGCCGAAACTCAATTTCACCAGTATAATCAATGAGTTTAATTTTATTAATATCAGGGATAGATAGATCATAGATGGACCGATGGATTTGTTTAATGATATCTTCACCGCTCAGACCATACTCAATAAGAAGATCATATAATTGTTTCCGAGCTGCCATGAAATCACCAGAAAGAGCAGTGGTAATCAACTGCTGTACATCCCCTGGTTTTGCTGTCGCACTGGTCTCATACAACAGTTCAGCAGTGATAGTGTCACTCACGGATGCACCTACTTGAAGTACATTAATTGCTTTTCGTAAATCACCTTGAGATACAAAAATAAGGGCCTCCAAACCATCAGGGGTAATCTCCAATTTTTCTTTTTTAGCAATCCGACGCATATATTTTTTCACATCAGCTGCATTCAACGGACGAAATCGAAACACGGTACACCGACTTTGAATCGGTTCAATGATCTTTGACGAATAATTCACTGAAAGAATAAACCGGCAGATATGCGTATATTTTTCAATGGTTCGACGAAGCGCTGCCTGTGCATCTGAAGTCAATGAATCAGCTTCATCAAGAAAAATAATCTTAAATGGATTGTTTCCAATAGGAGCAGTACGAGCAAAATTCTTGATTTTCCCCCGGATAATTCCAATACCTCGTTCATCACTGGCATTCAGCTCGCTAAAATTTTGTCTCCAGGTCTCACCAAATAATTCTTTGGATAAGGCTAGAGCAGAGGTGGTTTTCCCTGTGCCAGCAGGTCCAGCAAAAATAAGATGAGGGACATTTTTTCGTTTCACATAAGCCTGCAACCGTTCAATAATATGAATCTGACCTGCGACATCAGCAAGCGTTTTAGGCCGGTATTTTTCAATCCAGATATTATCCATATATTTTACTTCCAAAAAAATGGTATAACAAAAGAAAGCATTAATCCTTTTGGTTACAGCAATTCCTTGATGATACGGGGAAGCTGCTGTAAATGGTTAGAAAAACGATGATCATCACGATAAAACTGAATTTTTGCTTGTTGAGCCTTTGCAAATTCAACACTCCATTCATTTGGCACCAGATCATCATTTGTTCCCACCAGAATATCGATGTCAGCAGAAATCTTAGATAAAAACAATGCTTCATCCTTCATATCCTGTAGAATACGATCAGGCATATCATCAATGGTAGAAATATCAACCGTTGGTGGAATAATCGCTGGATTAATCAAAATAAGTTTAGTAACAGAGCGTAACTGAGCTGTTTTTGCAGCTAGAAACCCGCCAAGAGAAGAACCAATCAACACAGCTTGCTCATCATCATTAATTTCTTCTAGAATACGGGTAAGACAGTCAGCAATAACTAAGTTTTCCGGTGGCACATCACGGTATTTTATTGCTTTTGCCTGTAACTGTTCAGAAAATAATGTTCCTTT
>CAZVKY010000081.1:0-7059 GCA_964627915.1 uncultured Thermoplasmatales archaeon | reverse complement strand
TAGCCGCTTTGTTACCCGCCCATTATTGAAATATATGTTATCAATATTTAATTTTAACATCATTTCTAAAACATATATTTTTCTTTTAGACCAAAATATATATTATTGGACCATTATATGTTTTGTTCAATTAGCAGATTTTGTCTTTGTTTTACTCATAGTGAAATAAACAGGGGGTAAATATGATTTTTGCTGATAAGTAAAAGGGGTAAATTGAGATTTTATTTTAATCGATGAAAAGCAATTTAGACATTTTCAGGACAAGACCAAACATCTTAGTTAGTATGAATAACAGGTTTAATTTTGACATTTTTGAATATTTTTTACCATAGCGTTCCTCTAATTAGTAAAGTGAACATTTCTAAACAGGGTGTTTATGTCCGGTTACATGGGGTTGAAGCTTACCAAGTGATGAAAGCGGGGGCGCCATTAAATTTTTCCTCCATGACGGTGGATGATGATGATGGCTCAAAGTGGCATCAAGATAAAACTAGCGGCTATCGAGGTTCCTTGTGAGGGAGAAGTAGCTTATAAGAAAGCCAGAGAAAACTTAAAGATAGCAGTTAGTGGAAAGAAAGTCGAACTCAAAAATATGGCGGATATGGACTTTGACTGCTTAGTTTGTGATGTCTATATAGCTGGAAAAGATGTAGGAACCAAACTGTAAGCTTCATGGAGACGGCGTGAGACTGTATACCGCCTTTTCAAGGAATTGAAAACAAAATCAGATTAAATAGTTGTGAGTTGAATATATTCTAATGGGAAATCTTTTTCATGTTAATCTTTAGGAATTTTTGCCAAGTCATCGGTTAATTATTAAATTGAAAAAATTAAAAAAAAACAAACCGAAGCGTTTAAAAAGATTTTTAATATCACGATCTATGTTGTTCATTAAGCAGAACAATCAATCTTTTTAACTTTAAACGAATTAGGCCCTTGAATTATGACATTAATATGGCATCAGGTGATTGTAAAAAAAACATTCGAATGAAATGTATAGGTTTATGAGGATGACTGAGAAGAGAAGAATCCATAAAAGAGATGTGTTTGTATTAGTCATTACTCTGTTTCTTTTTTGGATTTTACTTACTGTTAATTTTTCGCTTTTTTCTCTTGTCTTAGGATTTTTGATTTCTTTGTTCATTGGATTGGCTGCAACAAAATTGACTATTGCATCAGTAGAAGGACAACGAAAAACGGTTAAGGAATATTTCTTTGCAACAGAACATTTGATAACATTGATTCTTTCAGCGATTTTTAGAATAATCTTAGCAAATATCGAGTTGATTTATCAAGTGATTACATTAGATATCAAACCGAAAATAGTTCGAATAAAAGTTAATCTTAAATCAGATGCTGAATTAACGCTTATTTCTCATTTGATCACCATTACACCAGGTACATTAGTCATTGATGTGGAGGATGCTGAAGGCGGAGGATCATATCTTTTCGTTCATTTTTCATATCATTGTGTGGCAGATGAGAATTCAGTGGAAAAGATTGAGAAAACCATTGGTAAATGGGATACTCTTATAGGAGCGTTGTTCAAATGATCGTGTTTATTTATTTTCTCATAGGCGTTTCAATATTTACGTTATATCGATTAATATTTGGCCCTACACTTCAAGATGCATTGGTCGCGCTGAACAGTATTTCAATTATATTCATTATAATATTAGTCTTATACAGTATTCATTCCTGTAATCATTTCTTTCTTGATATCGCTATTTCCTTTCTTCTTTTAGATTTCGTAGGCATGATTGCATTCACAAAATACTTAGGGAGAGAGAAGTCAAGATGATGCTAATCGTTCATATACTCTCCCTTATTTTTATTTCTTTAGGCTGCGGCGTCATGGCCATAGCTGCATTAGGCTTGTATCGATTCCCTGATGTATACATGCGACTTCATGCCAGTACCAAGATCAATACTGGTGGAGCCATGAGTATTTTTGTTGGTTTGATGTTAAGAACGGGGTTAGATCTTCTCATGGTAAAGATTTTTGTGTTAATGATTCTTGTTTTCATTTTAACTCCGGTAGTATCACATGCTGTCGCTCGCTCAGCTCATCTTCAAGGAAAAATACCGTTGGTTCCCTTTTTATCACATTGTAAAGAAAGAAGAAAATCTTTTGAGAATCCATGGAGGAAAAAATGATTTTAGAAATCCTCTTGATATTTCTTGTATTGGCTTCGATTCTTTTTGTCGCTGCAAAAACATTGTTGAAATCATTAGTTTTTCTTTCATTAAACACGCTGTTATTAGTGATAATCCTTTTTCTTCTTCAAGCACCGGATGTAGCGATAACCATGGCAGTTGTTGGAACTGGTGCCACCACTGTCCTTTATCTTTCTGCGATAAAAAAATTAGGGGGATTACAGTGAGAAAGAAATCATTCTTCAACCTATTTGTTCTCTTTCTTCTGAGTCTTTTTGGTTTCATTATTATTTCGTCAACACTTCGTGATTATTCTACTACATTGACTTCAACGATAGCAACGTATTACATTGAACACTTGTCTTTGACAGGTGCGTTAAATGCTGTTGTCGCCATCTTGCTTGATTTTAGAGCGTATGATACTCTTGGTGAGATTCTCGTGATTTTTGTCACAATCTCTGGGATAACTATGTTGATACGGAGGAAAACATGACCTCAAGAATTGTGAAAACCGTTTCAAGAACGATTATTCCGTTCATCTTCCTCTTTGGAATCTACATTATTATCCATGGGCATCTTTCCCCTGGAGGTGGTTTTCAAGGAGGCGTTATCATGGCCATGGGTGTCATTCTTATTATTATCTCTTATGGATATGACACCTTTCGAAATCATACAACTAGTCTTTCATTAATCGAAACGTTGGGAGTTGCATTTTTTATCCTCGTAGGCCTCATAGGAATTCTTGTTGGAAAATCATTCTTTTCTAGTCTTGGCACAATCTGGTTGTTAAATATTATCATAGGATTGGAGGTATGTTCAGGAATCGTGCTTTTCTACATGCTTTTTATTAAATGGGAGCATCCACCATGATAAACGGTATTAGCATTGGTCTGGTGTTGTTTCTCATAGGTTTATATGGGATTATAACGAATAAAAACTTGATAAAAATAATTATGTCACTGGGTATTTCAAGTAACGGAATTATTCTGTTTTTTAACTCTCTTGGTTACGTTCAAGGAGGTCTTCCACCGATTCTTACGGAAAGTTCACTTACTTTTGTTGATCCGGTTCCTCAAGCACTCATGCTCACCATGATTGTAATTAACCTTTGTGATACTGCATTAGCTTTAGCTATTATTGTTTGGATCTACAAAAAATTTGGTACAGTCAACATCGAGGAGATGACATGATTGCACATATTCCTATCCTTCTATTGATTACTCCTTTATTTGCAGCGATAGTCGTATCAATAGTTAATACACTTTCAAAAACAAAGATCATACAAAAAATCATTACTACAATTAGTTTAGTACTTCCCTTTTTTTATTTATCAATTATCTTTCAACGCATTTCCACTGAATTAATCTCCTACAACGTTGGTGGTTGGGAAAAACCATTTGGTATCACGCTGGTCATTGATGAATTATCATTCATCCTTCTACTTACTTCATCAATTCTTGTATTTGTAACGTTTATTTATTCATTACAAAACATTAAGCAAGATACTGAAAAATTCTATTTTTTCTTTTTACTGTTAACAACGGCTTTAAACGGGATATTCTTATCGGGGGATTTATTTAATATTTACATTTTCTTTGATTTTACAATCATCTGTAGTTTCATTCTTATCACCTTTGGAGATAAGAAATATTCACTCAAAGGATCCATTAAATATCTTATACTAGGTACTCTTGCCTCATTGTTTCTTTTATTAGGTATTGGTTTTGTTTACGCTGAGACCGGCGTATTAAATCTTGAATATTTACAACACCGGATTTCTTTGATTGATGTACAAACGCAGATTGTTATTTTTGTCTTTTTTTTAGCTGCAGTTGGAATAAAGTCAGCTATTATCCCGTTTCACACTTGGCTTGTGGATGCTCATTCCACGGCTCCTATTCCAATTTCTGCGTTGCTTTCAGGAATTATCGTTAAATCGGGTGTTTATGTGTTCATTCGAATTAGTTCCTTTGAATTTAGTCTCCCAAGGATGAATGAAGTTATTATTATGCTTGGTGCAATCACCGCGGTTGGTGGAGTGATTGGTGCATTGATGCAATGGGATATCAAAAGAATCACTGCGAATCATACAATATCCCAAATTGGTTTTATTATTGTGGGAATTGGCACTGGCTCGACAATCGGATTTGCTGGAGGGATATATCATATAGTGAATCATGCTTTTTTCAAGGCGTTACTTTTCTTATGTGCTGGAGCATTGATTTATAAAACAGGCTCTAAAGATATTAGGGATTATCGAATTGGTTGGACTATGCCAATTACGTTTGTTGTTTATGTAATTGGAATCTTATCTATCTCTGGTATTACTCCGTTTAATGGATCGGTGAGTAAAAAACTGATTGAAACTGCGATACATTCCTATCCAGGTATCTCTCTTTTGCTTCTTTTCGCTTCTGTGGGTACGGTTGCGAGTTTTTCAAAGATACTTTATTATTCATTTTTTAAGCATCCAGGGGATAAAACTGATGGTGACGGTGGGAAGAAGGTTCCATTCTCAATGCTTGTGTCTATGATTGTCCTTGCTTTTTTTTGTTTGGTTTTAGGGATTATTCCTCAGTTATGGTTGGATGGTTTCATTCTTCCTGCTTCTTATCTTTTGGGTGGATTTAATTTGGTTCAGCAAATATCGTTTATTGATCCTATGTCCATTCTGAAAGAATGGGGCATTGTTGCTGGTGGGCTTGTGTTTTTATTTTTAATTATTCGTTTTTCTACCATGGTTGATTCTCTGAGAATCAAGATTTCAAAAATACCTGTGAATCAATCTATAATATTTATGATTATAACGTTAATTCTTATTTCAATAATATTTGATTTCTTAAAATATTTATAACAATCTGAGGCGTATCAGTTATTTTTAAGTAAAAACACTGTACAAGTATTTGTTTATCTAATCTGTAAAATTCATCGATAAAGAGTAAAAAATTTTCAGCTAATAATACTTAGTAAGTAGGATAATTGGAAATCTACAAATAACATATCTGTTATAACAGTTGCTAAGATTATGGACTTAGATAAATCCGATGAAAGTTTAAAAAAAGAATTAGGATTATTTGAAGTATTTGCTATAGCATCAGGTGCGATGATAAGTTCTGGGCTTTTTATTTTACCTGCGATTGCGTATCAAGAAACCGGTGCATCGGTCATCATTTCTTATGTTATTGCAACACTTTTGATGTTACCTACATTATTTTCTGCATCTGAACTTACTACTGCTATGCCAAAAGCAGGAGGTGATTATTTTTTTATTGACCGAAGTATGGGTCCCGCTATCGGGACCATCGGTGGTACGGCCTCCTGGTTTGCATTGAGTGCAAAAACAGCTTTCGCTTTAATTGGTATTGGAGCTTTTGTTCAACTTTTTAATCCGGGTTTGTCAGATTTTAATTTAAAAATTATTGCAGTAGTATTTTGTATTATCTTTACTATAATAAATTTAGCCGGTGTTAAACATGCAGGTAAAACACAAGTTTATTTGGTAACCGGGCTTCTTATCATTCTTATCATTTATGTTGTTATAGGTTTTTTTTATTTTGAACCATCAAGATTTCAGCCATTTACCCCTCACGGTCTGGGCTCAATTTTTGCAACAGCAGGTATTGTCTTTGTTTCTTTTATGGGACTTATCAAAGTATGTAGTGTGGCAGAAGAAATAGAAAAACCCAAAAGAAACATTCCACTTGGGATGCTTCTTGCGTGGAGTGTGGTCTCTGCATTATACATACTTGTAGTTTCTGTTACGGTAGGTCTGCTGGATCACACCACATTAACTAGCACATTGATGCCTATATCAAAAGGTGCTGAGGTGTTTGCCGGTGAAATAGGTCTTATCCTACTTGGTGTTGCAGCGGTTCTAGCTTTTATTACAACGGCAAATGCAGGGATACTTTCTTCTTCACGTTATCCTCTGGCATTAAGTAAGGATCAGTTATTACCCCGGTTTTTTTCCAGATTATCAAAAAAAGGTACACCCGTTGTTTCTATATTGTTTACTTCTGGATTTATGATTAGTATCATTCTCTTTTTAGATCTTGAAGGATTAGTTAAAGTTGCTTCAACGCTTGTTCTTTTATTGTATATTTTAGTAAATTTATCTGTTGTTATGATGAGAGAAAGTAAGATTAGGAATTATCGTCCAAGTTTCAGTTCACCTTTTTACCCATGGGTTCAGATTTTAGGAATAGTTGGGTGTGGTTGGTTAATTTATCAGATGGGCATCAATTCTATTGTAATAGTTGGTTGTTTTATTTGTGGTGGTTATGCCTGGTATTGGTTTTTTGCTCGTGATAAGATTTGGAGAGAATATTCGCTTCTCCATGTAATTGAAAGAATCACTGGTCAAAAGAATATGGGTTATTTACTGGACGAGGAATTAAGAGAGATTCTCATAGATCGTGATAGTCTGCATGAGAAACGTTTTGAAATTTTGATAAAAAATTGTGAGATTTTAGATTTGCAAAAACTTCTGACCCCCGATAAACTATTAACTGTTTTAGCTGAAAAGTTTAGTGATAGATTAGATATTAAGGAAGATAAGCTTTATGAGTTGTTAAAAAGTAAAAAGTGTGATTCTAATATTGTACTTCATCCCGGGTTGGGCATTTTTTCTCATTTGATTAAAGGTAGAGGAAAGCTCGATATTGTTCTGGTTAGAACAAAAAAGGGGTTAATTATTTCAAAGGATATTGATCCAATCTATAGTTTCTTTATAATTGTAGCATCTGAAGATCAGCAACATTTTTACTGGCATACGCTCATGTGGGTTGCTCAAATTGCTGAACAAAAACATTTTCAAGATAACTGGTTGAAAGCAAAAAATGGGGAAGAACTTAGAAATGTTTTTCTAAATGCTTGGAGAAAAAGAGAGATATACTAATTTAT
>CAZVKY010000080.1:0-7089 GCA_964627915.1 uncultured Thermoplasmatales archaeon | reverse complement strand
GTATCAACACCGAGATTACCTCACAAATCAAAAAAACTGTAATAACTAACTGTTTATAAACTTATATATATTTTCAAAAAAATAATTTATTCAGCTTCTTTTATCCTGTAATTGATACGAATGTTTACTATTGAATCCAAACTTATGATCTGTAAGCTAGGGTTAAATCATAAACTTCTGCCTGCAGCTATTCCTGTATAAACAATCGTTAATATTAAATATTGATGGAAACATAAATATATAACACAAAGATAATTAATGAATTGAAAGATCATATTTACTCTTGGGGGCAATAAACATGAAAAAAATAAGCATAATCATCCTCTGTTTGATTCTGATGAGTGTTACTTTAGCTGGGTCTCAGAATATTGTACAACAAACGAACACCCAGCTAGAAGAAACTCAACATACATCGCTGTTAACAACTGCAGATCATACTGTTTTTGCTGAATATGCAACAACTACTTGGTGTCCAAACTGTCCAGATGCATCCGCTGCAATGTATGAATTATATCAATCAACAACTGAACCATTTGTGTATGTTACACTTGTCTCAGATAAAAATGAAAATGCGAAACAACGATCATGGTACGGTTATCAAAATGTAGCTATTCCATCAGTTTACTTTGATGGAGGATATCAAAACTTTATTGGGAGTGCTGGAAGCATCAGCGCCACCAAAAATGAATATCAAAATTTGGTCCAGGAATGCAATAATAGGGAAAAAATAAAAGATATTTCTGTTGAAACATCAGCAACCTGGAATGGTGCTGCAGAGATTTCTGTTCAGATTCATATTACTAATCATGAATCTTTTCCATATATTGGTCTCTTAAAAACGTATATAACTGAAATAACCTCGCGATGGAATGATTATTCTCAAGAACCATATCATTATGGATTCCTTGATTTCGCCATAAATCAACCCATCCTTCTTATGCCACAAAAAACAAAAACACTGACCGCTCAATGGGATGGAAAAGAAGACCATAACGGCATAAGTTTTCCGGATCTATTACAGAACAACACCATGATAGCCACTTCTGTTTCTCATATAATTCCACATTATCACAAAGGATATGAAACATCTCAGTTCACCCAACGATATCTCGGGTTCTACGTAGATCAAGCCGATAGCTGCATCCCAGAATAAAGGAATAAATAATGTTACAAAAAATAAAATAAATCCAAAAAAAACGATATAGTTGATTTGTTATGTTCACAAAAAAAGAACTCAATATTGCTCTTTACAGTATCATCACCCTCATTATTATTTTATCAGCATATTTTGTTCTTTTCTCCGGTAGTTCTGAAGAAGATGTAACAGCACCAGACCTAACGGTTCTCTCTCAGGATTTTTCAACAACAGCAGGAGAACAAGCAACAGTTACTGTTAATTTCTCCGATAATGTCGCTGTAACTACGGCTACTCTGCATTATCGTCTCATAAATGAAGAAACATGGACAAACATATCAATTTTGAACAAAACCTATACCTGGTCGATACCAGAATCACTTACCGATAACTATGCATATTTTGTCACGGTTACCGATTCCGCAGGTAACGGACCAGTTGGAGACCCTTCCATAAATGGAAGTATCTATTACACCATCTATGTTCTTGAAAACAATACCGACGAAAACCATACAGAGGAACACACAAGATATGTTTTTATTGAAGAGAGCACGCATTCTTCTTGTGCATACTGCCCAGAGGTAGCTCAACATCTTCAAACATTAAAGGAAAAAACTGATTACCCATTTTACTATGTGAGCATGGTTCAAAACAATGAAAAAGCAGATCAACGGTTAACTGAGGATTACAATCTTCATGGGAATCCAACCGTTTATGTTGATGGTGGATACCAAGTTATCATGGGTGCCAAAGAAAAACTGGTCTATGAAGATGCTATTCAAACAGCATTATCGCGAGATACATCAGATATCACTCTTACGATTACGGCTGAAAAGAAAAATGATTCAACACAGGCAAACATTTCAATAACTGTAGTAAATAACGAAAACAAACAATATAGTGGAAATCTTAAACTATACCTCACTGAAATTGTTTCCACTACCTATCGGGATTACAATGGGAATGCATATCATAATGCCTTCATAAAATTCCTGATGGATAAAAGTATACAAATCACAACTCAATCAGAACAAACATTTACCACTACATTTGACACTTCAAACTATGATCATCCAGATAATCTCCGTATCTATGCAGTAATCTTCAATAATGAAAAACATCAACAATATTCTAACAAACCCGATAATCCCTTTGATGCCTATTATGTCGATGCTGCAGATGCAGCAACGCTCATTGAAGGAGGAAATCTTCCACCATCAATCGGATTTAGTATTCCAAAAAATGGAAAAATCCATTTCCGGGGAAACATCATCTTTTCAAAATTCACTCTCAACACAGCAATTCTTTTTGGTCGAACACCAATTACCATTCAAGCAACCGATCCAGAAGAAAAAGAAATCAGCAAAGTAGAACTCTACTTAGATAACATCCTGGTAAAAGAATTCACTGATGAACCATATGAATGGATACTAACAGGTCCCTCAATCTTTCGATTTAAACACACCCTAAAAGCAGTTGCATTTGATGAAGATGGTAACCAGGCAACCGATGAAAAAGAAATCATTGCGTTCATTCTTTTTTAAAAAATATCATTACAGTTTTTGACTGGCCATCATAGCAATCAGATTCCGAGAAAACACTGCTACAAATGGAAATAATCCAAACGGCAAGTTTTGACCTATTCTTTTTACCGAATCAAATGGATGATAAAATTGTTGATAGAGATATTTCACCCCTGCTTTGAGTTGTTCAGCAGTCATCTGTTTTGGTTGAAACACAACGGAATGCATGTTATATTTTGACCAATCATGGGTAAGAATACGGTTTTCTTTTTCAAATTGATCAAACACCTGAGTTCCCGGAAACGGTGTCAGAATTGAAAAATCAGCAACATCAATATGTAAACGGCGGATAACTGGGAGGGTATCAGAGAAAACAGAGGGTGAATCGGTATCAAAACCAAACATAAAATCACCAATCACCAACATATGATGACTATGAATATTATTTACAACTTTTTGATATTCGGTGACCCTATTTGTTTTTTTGCCCACTTCATTCATCGTTTGCTGAGAAACCGATTCAAAACCAATTAACCATCCCATACAACCCGCTTGTTTTGATAAGGCAATCAGTTCTTTATCTTTGGAAAGAACATCAACATTTCCATTACAAAAAAAACGTTTTTTCAAAGGAATCATTTTTGAAAACAATTCCTTAGTAAATGCTGAATCAACGGTTAAGGATAGATCATAAAACATAATTATTTTCTGCGGAATCTGCATGATTTCATCGATAATCTCATCAACAGGTCGAGCAAAAAAAACAGTACCACAAGTAGTATTTGATTCAGGGCAAAACCGACAATGATACGGGCAACCCCGGGTTGCTTCAACAGCACCCATAAGAACAAAACCCGGCAGATTACTTTTTGTTTTAGGAATAGAAAAATCCTGGTAATCTTTTGGTTGATACAATGATTTTATTCTTCCATTGTTCATATCCGAAATCAAATCAAGAACATTACCCTCTCCACGACCTAAAAGAACACTATCTGCATGAGTTAATGCTTCCTCAGGAAGAGCAGAAGCATGCAATCCACAAAGAACCACCAACACCTGTTTTTTCCTAAACTCATCAGCAAGCTCATATGCTTGCAGCGCCGAAGCAGTAGTAAAATGAATGATCACCAAATCATAGTCATCCTCAACGATAACGGGTTGATAGCGTTCATTGATAATGGTTATCTCATGCTCTTTAGGAATAATTGCGGCAAGACGCCGAACATATAAGGTTGGAAGAATAGAAAATGAGGAGAGCAATATCTTTTCAAAAAAAGAATACTTGGTATTTTGTGTTCTTAGCTGCTCGATTAACAAAATCTTCATTGCGTTCTTTCTGAATACATGAAACCTATTTAAGTAATGTTTTGTATTGACTCGCAAAAACAGGTGTTAGCATGAATCCTTTTTACAATCCCTTTTTTATCCTTCATGTACTCAAAAGCTATCTTTTTGATATCAATCGTCTTCGAAAACTCGATGAAGATCAACTCAATACTTATCGAAATAAAAAAATCCGTCAAATTATTCGACATGCTTACACTGTACCAATGTATCATCAACTCTATAAAAAAGCAGGAATTCATCCAAACGATATCAAAACCATCTCAGATATCCAAAAACTTCCCATCATCTCAAAGGAAATCATTAAATCATACAAACCCGCTGATTTAATTTCACGTTCATCAAATAAACATAATCTTATCAAAGTCTCTACTTCTGGAACCACTGGAAAATCATTATCAATCTATGTAAACATGTATGAAATCATTCTCGGTCTCTTTGGATACCTGCGAACCATCCAAGAATATGGATTAAACTGGAGAAAAAATCGACTTTCAATCATCGGTGATTTTGCCTCTCACACTGCAGAAACTGGTTACGTTCAACGAGGAATATTGCCAAAAACCTGGTTTAAATCAATCTATGATCAGATACAATGGTTAGATACAAATGATTCACCGGAGCAAGTAATGGAGCAATTAAACAAATTTAAACCAGATTTCATCGGTGGATACACTGGAATGCTCGGTCATCTTGCCGTATTAAAAAAACAGGGAAAAGGAAAACAGATCTCACCAGCCTATATTGCTTCGACAGGTGCATTGCTTGACCCACATTTAAAAACATTTATTGAAGATGCTTTTCATTCAACTGTTTTTGAGGTATATGGAGCAACAGAAACTGGTCCCATTGCTTTTCAATGTAAACAGCAACAAATATATCACATCATGTCCGATCTGCTTCACCTTGAATTTATCGACAAAAAACAAAATCCAGTATCATCCAAACAGGGTGGAAATCTTCTTGTTACCAAACTATATGGTGGAGGAACACCAATTATTCGATATGATGCCATTAATGATATTGTAGCTCCCTTGCATGAAAAACATGACTGTGGGCTTTCCGGTGGTCTTATTTACAAGATATATGGTCGGGAAAGTATACGGCTCTATCGAAAAGATGGTAAGATCATATTGGCATCCTCACTTACGGAAATCTTCAGTCGATTATTATACGAATTACAAACCAGTAAAGTAAGGGATATGAAAATCGTTCAAAAGGATTTAGAAACCATTGAAATAGGATTAGTCATTGATGAAAAACTCAAAAACAAACCACCAACAATTCAAGAAATAACAACTATTTTCATTGACGGATTCAAGAAAAAATTTGGAAAAAACATAACCGTTGATGTTAAAGAAATTAAAACAGTCTCAAGAGATGAACCACGAATCATTTCCCAGGTTGATCCAAAAACGATTACGTTCACTGGATATGCATAACACCTATTCTGAACAGAAAAAAAAAACAAAATTGGAAAAAAAGATGGAAACAATGAAAAAGGCAACGTTATCCCTGAATTTTGATTCCCCACAAAAAGCACAGATTATTGCTGGATCACTTCTCCCAGAATTACAAAAAAACATACCTCATACCACTATTGATATGAAAATAGAAGAAAACATGATTATTCTTACCATCCAGGCCAAGCAAACAAATACCTTACGAGCAGCCTGTAACTCATATATTAGATGGATACAAACCGCGGTTTCCGTTCAAAACAGTCTTTAATGAGATACTTCGAAGGTCTCCTTTCGATCAGGGCCAATCGAAACAATGGAAATAGGTACCTTCAGATATTCTTCTATGAATTGAATATATTTTTGAGCATTTACTGGTAGATCATCAATATTTTTTGGTTGATCTAATGATGTTTTCCAACCATCAAATTCCTCATAAATGGGTTTGCAATCCTTTAACTGATCGACTGATGCTGGAAAGGTGTCAATGGTTTTATCATGCAAAGAATAACTAGTACAAATCTTAATGGTCTCCAATCCATCTAAGACATCTAGTTTAGTCAGTGCTATCTTTGAAACTCCTGAGAGCATACACGCATGCTTTACTACAACTAAATCCAACCATCCACAACGCCGAGGTCTACTGGTAGTTGTGCCAAACTCATGACCTTTCTTTTGGATATGTTTTCCAATGTCATCAAATAATTCAGTGGGAAGCGGGCCCTCACCGACACGAGTAGTATATGCTTTTACAATCCCAATAACATCATGAATATGTTTCGGTGGGACACCAGTACCAATCGTTGAACCACCGACGATAACATGAGATGAAGTAGTAAATGGATAGGTGCCAAAATCAACATCAAGCATAGCCCCTTGAGCTCCCTCAAATAATATTTTTTTATCCTCAGAAATCGCTTTGTTTAACAACACTGCTGTATCAGAAATAAATGGTTTGAGTCTATTACCAAGTTCTAAATATTGCTGCAGCAATTCCTTTCCATCAAGTTTTTCTTTGATCCCATATGCATCAAACAGCTTCTGTTTGATCGGTAAAATTTTATGTAATCTCTTTTCCAAGCGTTTTTTATCCAAAAGATCAATAGCTCTAATTCCTTGACGAGCAATCTTATCACTATAACAAGGTCCGATACCTCTCTTTGTTGTTCCAATTTTTTCATCCTTTAACAACCGTTCTGAAGCACCGTCAAGTACTCGATGGTACGGCATGATTAAATGCACACGATCACTAATTAGAAGATCAGGTTGGATGCCTCTTGAGATTAATTCATCAATTTCATTGATTAAAACACTGGGATCAACCACACATCCATTACCAATCACCCCTGTTTTACCCTGGATCACACCAGAGGGAATAAGATGGAGTTTATAGACCTCATTATTATTCTTAATGGTATGTCCCGCGTTATTTCCTCCCTGGAATCGAACAACATAATCAGCATCTTTAGCAAAATAATCAACGATTTTTCCCTTACCTTCATCGCCCCATTGCGTTCCTACTACAACACGTAATGACATTCAGCATTCACTTCATTGGCAAATAGAAAAGTAATACATAAAGATGCTGCCCTCGGTTACATTTTTAACAGGGTTTTTTTCTTTCAAA
>CAZVKY010000079.1:0-7204 GCA_964627915.1 uncultured Thermoplasmatales archaeon | reverse complement strand
CATAAAACGAACACGAGCAGAACTGCTCCCAATATCAAGGATCTCTCGGTCGAGTTCAACATGACTTGTTCCATTCCAAAAAACGATTCGAAGATCACTACCATCACCATTGAACAAACCAGTGGTCATATCAACGGTGAACTGAACTGTATACCCATCATAATTATTATGTGGAATGAGCGGACCAGTGGAAACATTGACTCGTTGTCGATTATTCCAAGAAGCATTCCACCAGGGAACCGTGGCATTATATCCTGAAAATCGATAATATAAAGAGGTTTGATCTGGAACAATCGTTCCAGTAGAAGACGCGGTTATCTGAAGCGGAGAAGAAGTCTGAACAAATGGAGTGATTTCATCAACAGAGGTATTCATAAAAAAAGCAAGCGTGGAAAATAGTTTTGTTGATCCGTATAATGTTACCTCTTCATTGTATGTATAGGTCAACCCTGCACGATACTCATAATTTGTATCCTCATCTAAACCAGTAATTGTTGTACTATGAGATCCAGAATCAGACAAACCGGTAAGCGTAGAAACCGCATTCCAGCTTTCACCTTGCTTTCGATACTCAAAAAAGACTTCACCAGAAAAACCCTTGAAATCATACTGTAAACCTAAATCAACACTACTTGTGGTAATCCCTGATGGAGGATCAGTGATAATACTAGGCCTCAGATTCCTACTTCCATTTTGTAGTTGATGATTCATCACAATAGCATTACTATCAACATCAACAATCATTAGATCAATATTAACACCACTGATATCGCCTTCATCAAAACGAAACGTGGTCCCTGCTTTCCATTCTGTCTCATTTTCAGCAAGCAAAGAACTCACCGTAACCCGTTGACTAATCCCACCTTTGTTAATAACAATCTCAGCATTACCCGGGATAGGACTGCCGCCAAGATGCCGGATAACCACTACCCCATCACCATCGGTATCCTGCACAATATTTGCGGCGATATTAGCAAATGGTGCCTTATTAGGGAAAGAAACTGTGAACACCGAAATATAGACCACACTAAACAATGAAATGGTGATACCCAGTAGTAGCATCGTTCCAATGATTTCAGTGATTGCCTTGTTCTGCCGATGCATTCTTCTTTCTCCTAAACATTTTTTTTATGCAACACCAACAATAAATTTAAACACAAACCAAGTGACCAACAACAGAATAAACACATGTTTCACACTAGACTGCAGATGACCATCCTCAAACACTCCAGCGACAATACCTGTTCCTACACTTTGTACAATGGTAGCAAAATAAAACACTTGAATAATCGCGGATTGACTAATATTACCCGTTCCACCAATAGTAGTAGACAGGCCTTTTGCTTCTGAACCCGTTATAGTTGGAATAAACACTGCTGCAAGCATGGCAATAATAGCCATGAACACAAACATAGACACATAGATAACCACGACATAGGATGCCATGTTCACCCTTCGTTCAGATTCAAGTTGTTTGATCTCCCGAGCATCATCAGCAGCAACATCTAGTACATCAGCAACATTACCACCACTGCGACTAGCTTCAATAATTAATGAAATGGTTCTTCTTACTGATTTGGTCCGAATCCGATTGGCAAATGATTTCAAGGCTTCCTCAACACTACTTCCCCAGGAGATCTGCTGAGCAATTTTTTTGATCTCATCAGTTAACAACCCATAACTTCCCTTCGAGGTAAACAAAATCGCATTGGTAAAGGTCATCCCTGCTCTTCGAGAAGCAGCAAGATCACGAACAAAATCAGGAAACACGGTATCAATCTGATAAATCCTGCGGAAATGCAAATACTCATACATCCCATATACACCGGTTGCCACTAGAATTGCAAACACAAAAAAATCAACCGGTGAAGCAAAGGTGATGATATCAAATAACGCAAGGATTCCAAGTAAACAAAAAACAATAATTGAAACCAACGTAATACTATAGATAACAACCCGTGGAAGATCACCAGAAAGCTGTAACTGCTTTAAATACCCGGGTTTAGGAATTTCTATCATCTGATTAGCCCTCCAATGACATCATACGAATCACATAACCAAAACCAAGATGAACCATAGGAACCACTAGAAACACGATCACATACAAAAAGATCATCTGACTGGTATCCCCACTAATAATCATCATCAATGGAATCACAATAAAAAGCAACAAAATACCAGCCACTGCAGCGGTCACATAGCTTTCAGCCATAATACCCAAACTTTCAATGGTCTGTTTCTGCCGTTGCCTGTTTTCCACCATATATTGCTGTGCTTTGGCTGAAAAATAGGTCTTCAATGATCCACCACTGGTCACCGTTACAATAAGGCCTTGTAAAAATTCTTTAAACCGTTCAGATGGCGTCCGCTTCATATTCTCTCGTATAGCAGTGAGAATATCCTTTCCTAGTACGGCTACATCCCGATAAATCCACGCGGCCTCACTTTGCACTTCACCATAAATCGATTGTTTTGACAGACTTTTAAAAATCTCTGTAGGTGTAACACCAGCTGAAGACATCGCAGAAACAAAATTCAACGCATAAGAAAGATTCACATCGATTTTTTTTCCTCGTACTTTTGCGTTACTTGCTGGCAGTTGTCCGTACACCACAAAGATCAAACCAGCAACAATCAATGGAAGCAGGACAAACAGTATTTGGAAGATAAGTGACATCTGAGCAGAAACAATCATCGAAAAAACAAAGAACAATACGATACTAACAGGGATCATACCAATTAATCCAAGCAATGTATACATCAATGTCTGTGCAAAATATGCATCAGCTTTAATATTCATATGTGCACTGAGAAGATCATGTTTTAGTTTTTCACTGACATGCTTAGTAGCAAACTTCCCAAACCATTTATAAGATAGCTTTTGTATTTTATTTAACATGGTGATTTATCCTCCTTTAGAAGGATTCTTTTTCTTTTTCTTTCGTGTTGAAAACAGGTTTTTAACAGATGAAAACACAGATTTTTCCTTCTGATCAACAGAAGAAGACGGATTTTTTTCTGCTTCCAATTTATTATCATCTTTCAATGATTCCTTTTCTTGTATGGCATCATCCAATGAAGACCGAGCTGCCTTCTCAGGATTCATTTTAATTTCACGTAACAATTCATCAGGGTTTTCAGTATAAGCCGACACAATCTTAGCCACATCCATAAACTCACG
The DNA here is from genome assembly GCA_964627915.1 of uncultured Thermoplasmatales archaeon. Classification (GTDB taxonomy): domain Archaea; phylum Thermoplasmatota; class E2; order DHVEG-1; family DHVEG-1; genus EX4572-165. Next base: position 4,023 of record CAZVKY010000079.1, on the reverse strand, counting down.
GATATCATATGTATGCATCCATTCCAAGACCTTTCTCCGCTGATTTACCTCTTCTAACATCTCCTCAGCAGACAAATCAAGCTGAGTGCGGATTTGTTCCAAAATATAGCTTTTCCCAGAATAGGCAAAAGAATCATCCGATGAACCCCAGGTAAATGCCATATTAGTAAGCACCTCTTGTGTTTCAGCATCAACATTTAACAATTCCACGATCCGTCTTACTCGACGTACCTTTTTTTCCTCAAATTTTACTGATGCCTGTATCAAAACAATATCTAATGATTGAAGCATTGAACGAGGAATATTAATCGGTTTACCCTCCAACCGATGAACCAATGCCTTCACTGAATCAGCATGCACAGTTGAATAGGTGGTATGACCAGTGGCCATGGCTTGGAAGAGCACATAGGCTTCTTTTCCTCTTATTTCACCAACAAGGATGTATTCTGGTCGTTGTCTGAGTGCTGCTTTCATCAGATCAAATAAATCGATCTCACCCACCATACGGTCATTTACAATTTCACCAAAACCAGACCGAGTAATACCAGGGATCCAGTTTGGATGTGGGAGATTGATCTCCCGGGTTTCCTCGATGGAAACGATTTTTGATTCCCTGGGGATAAACAAGGCCAATGCATTGAGCGTACTCGTTTTTCCTGCTGCGGTTCCACCAGCAATCAACGCATTATATCCATGTTCCACGGCCAACCATAAAAATGCTAACAACTGCGGTGACAACGTATTATACTCAATAAGATCAACAGGGGTAATCGGATCAGCACGAAACTTTCGAATGGTAAACGTTGATCCCTTTGTTGTTATTTCACTACTCAACGTCATCTGAATACGGGATCCATCAGGCATTGTGGCATCCAGCATGGGATCAGCAACAGAGATATGCTTCCCACATTTCTGTGCAAGTTTCACCACAAATTTTGATAACGCATCCTCTGATTCAAACACAATATTGGTCTCAATAGATCCCTGATCACGTTGCACCACAAACAATGGTGTTTTCTCACCATCACAAGAAATATCCTCAATATATGGATCTCTCATCAATGGATCAATCCTTCCGAAACCAAGAAACTCCATTCTAATGTAATAAAACAATTTCTTCTGCAACAAACTATCCAAAGAAATCTCATGTTTTTTCAATAATTCAATAAACGTATCAAAAAGAACCTTTTCTACATTCATCCCCTCGGTATCAAAACGAACTGATAACGCGGTGATCATCTCTTTTTGAATGAAATCCAAAACCTTTTTTTCATCACTGGCTAACTGGGGTTGTAATACCAGATATTGTTTTTTCAATGTTTTCGTATCCTTCACAATCGATGCATAAGAAAACGGTCTTTCAAGTGCATAAAAAGTGATTTCTTCAAAATCCTCTGAAGAAACAACCACATCAGATTTCTTTTTACATCGATCACAATACACCTCTATCTTATCCTGAGGATTACCATCGATTTTTATTGGATGATTACAATGCTTACAAAGCACAGTATAGCTAGCCATATGATTATGGTTCTCCCTTCACCTTGTTCAACACCTCATGAGGATGCTCATAATACTGAGCAGTCAATGAAGCAACCTCCTCAAACAAATGAACATCATGCTCTACCATCCATTCAAGCACTCTTGCCCGTTGCTTTAATTCTGCAGTGATCTCCTCACGACTCTGATTGGTCTCATTTCTGATTTGTTCCAACACATAGCTCTTCCCAGAATACGTGAACGTATCCTCAATAGGATCCCAACGAAACACCTCATTGGTCAAAATCTCTTTTGTGGTAGGATCAATATCAATAATTTCAATGACCTGTTTACACCGCCGAGCTCGTTTATTCTTCACCCGGCTAATGGTCTGCAAACAGACCACATCTAAGGATTGAAGCATAATCCGAGGGATATTAATTGGCTCACCCTCAAGTCGATGAATCAAGGATTTTGTCGAATCAGCATGCACGGTTGAATAGGTGGTATGACCAGTGGCCATGGCCTGGAAGAGCACATAGGCTTCTCTTCCTCTTATTTCACCAACAATGATGTATTCTGGTCGTTGCCTGAGTGCTGCTTTCATCAGATCATAAAGATCGATTTCACCAGCCATCTTTCCAGCTACCACATCACCAAAACCAGAACGAGAGACACCCGGGATCCAGTTTGGATGTGGGAGATTGATCTCCCGGGTTTCCTCGATGGAAACGATTTTTGATTCCCTGGGGATAAACAAGGCCAATGCATTGAGCGTACTCGTTTTTCCTGCTGCTGTTCCTCCTGCAATCAACCCGTTCACGCCATGTTCCACGGCTAACCAGAAATAGGCGATCATCTCAGAAGAAAAACTATTAAACCTGATTAAATCCGCTGGCGAAAACGGTTGCTCCCGAAATTTTCGGATAGTAAAGGTTGATCCCTTCGTACTCACCTCAGTGCTCAACGTCATCTGAATACGAGATCCATCAGGCATCGTAGCATCAATCATTGGATGAGCAATCGAAATATGTTTTCCAGATTTCTGCGCAAGTCTCATCACAAAACCAGATAATTCATCTTCATCACTAAATTGTACATTACTCTGAATTGAACCATGTTCACGATGATATAAAAAAAGAGGAAGACCTGCGCCATCACAAGAGATATCCTCAATATTTGGATCCTGCATCAACGAATTGATTTTTCCAAACCCAAGCAGATTTTTTTGAATAGCATACCGAATTTTTTCTTTTGAAAAATCAGATAACACAAGACCATAATCAATAATGATTTCATCTACTTCTTTTTTAAGTACGTTGGTTGATCCTCTTCCCTCGATTTCATCAGCACTAATAGAATACGTTGCCAATGCATCCAAAATAAACCGAAACTTTTTTTGTTCCTCTGAAGACAATCTTTGCTCTAACACAAGATATCTTCTATCCTTTGTCTCCTTGTTTTTAATAACTGAGATAGAAACAAAAGGTGGATGTAGATCATAAAAATCAATTTCCTCCCAACGCGCTGGATTCATGATTCCTAGTTCATTCATCACTTTATTTTTTAACTGCTCAATCTGATTCGTAGACAGTGGTTCCAGTTGATTTGTTTTATCGGGAAGATCCTGATTCTTCTTTTCATCTTTTTCTGTTTTACTCTTTTTTTTCTTAAAATTTTTCTTTCTTTTTTTTTCCTTTTTATCCGCTTTAGCTGATTTCTTGTTAATTTTTGTTTTCTTCTTCGTTTTTTTCTCCTTTGATTCTGATTTGTTTTTTAAAGATCCTTTAAATTTTGATTTATTCTTATTAAAGGAAAAAAGCTTGCTGTTCTTTGATGATTTCTGTTTTGCTTTTCCCGCTCTTTTCTGACTGGTTTTTTCTGAAGATTTATCAGAAAAAACAAGCTTTTCCCCTGCAGATTCAGTTTGAAGAAATAAAATGTCTGGCATGTCCGTATTAGCAATCAATGATGGAGTGTGATCTTCATCAGCACCTAATAAAATCTTCTCAATTCGGATGGGTTTTTCAGAAGGAGAATCTAATTTATCCACAAAAGAACAAACGCTGTTGTGATCAAGTGGATTAAGAGATTCTTCTCTATGCTCAAAATCCTTCTGATCTTTCTCACATCCTTCCACGATTCGATCACCCAACTCACTTAGAGCTTAATGCTATACATAAGCATGGTTAATATGTTTACTATTTTTTCAAGGATACATACAAATTAATTCTGATAAACTTCTTTTAAATCCCTTCCTATGCATCCATCCATTTCATTAAGTAAATAATAGGTATCTATATATATGTTTTGCAATTTGAACATATCAATCGATTAATCAGATACATCATCAGATTGTGATATCAAATGTAGACACATTTATAATATGGATTTCTATGTCACATATCTAATTGATCTTTGGGCCTGTGAGGTAGCTTGGATATCCTACTGGCCTTCGGAGCCAGTTACTAGGGTTCGAATCCCTACAGGTCCGTCTCTTCGAAGCAAACAATCACTCTTCACAGCCAAACAATATCCTAAACA